>JAGHRV010000009.1 GCA_018066175.1 Candidatus Colicola equi
CGCGTCTTCCCCTACTGTGGGGGAAGACGTACTGAAAACGTGCGCACGCGACTTGCGTAAGATTTTGCAAAAAGATGCTCTTTTGATGTTATGTTTACTCAAAAAGTTCGTAATCAAAATAGTAGAGGGGGGCATAAGGGGGGAGTTGTTAAAAAGAGGGGATGGAGACCCTCGACCGAGTGTCGACTACAATTAATGTCAAAAATGGCAACTTCGGATAGAAAATGCTATTTTTATTTGCATATATGCAAAATTTTTATTATCTTTGCACGCTAATTTGAATAATTGTGACTAATTATGACTACGAAAAGTAAAGTAATCACTTGGTTAACGCTGATTCTGCTCGTCGGATTGGCTGGTTTTGTGTACTTCAAATTCTGCTTCGTTTACGCTACCGCAGATAATACCGGTACCATTAACTACTTTAAAAAAGAAGGCTTTATCTTCAAAACCTACGAAGGTAAACTCATTCAGACCGGAACACGTGCCGGCATGCAGTCGAACGAGTTTAAGTTCTCGGTCGAGGACGAAAACGTGGCGCAAGCCATTCGTGACAATGCAGACAAGCCAATGACCCTTATTACTAAACAGTACTTAGGTGCCCTGCCATGGCGTGGAGATACACGCTATATAGTAGATAGCATCGTGGTACGATAATCGCTTATAAGTATGTTAACTTCTCCAGAAGACAATTTCGTAAAGATATACGAACGTTCTTTTCGTGAGCATTGGGACTTAGAAGCCATAACGGATTGGGGGACAACCAATACGTTAACCTATGGCGCAATGGCTCAGCAGATATGGCGACTACATCGTCTCTTCCACCACTTAGGTGTGCATAAAGACGACCGCATCGCTGTGATGGGACGTAATAACTGCAATTGGGTGATGGTCTATTTAGCTACAGTCACCTACGGCGCAATCATAGTGCCTATTCTGCAGGACTTCAAGCCCGACGATGCGTTGCATATCATCAACCATAGCGAGTGCAAACTGCTCTTTATCACCGATTCGATTTGGGAAGGCATGGACCTGACTAACATGGAGTCCATCAAGGCCGTGTATAGTCTGACTAACTTTGATGTGATTGCTACTACCATCAAGGAATCCAAGGATATCAGCATGGAGTGGGCGATGAAGGAATACAACAAGAAATTCCCACAAGGCATGACCGCGCAGGATGTGGCCTATAAGGATCGCAAGAACTCCGAAGTGGCGTCCATCAACTACACCAGCGGTACGACAGGATTCTCCAAAGGCGTTGTTACTCCATGTAATGCGTTGGCTAGCCATATTAAGTTCTTCTTCTCTACCAAACTCGTTTATCCGGGTTGCCGCCACGTCGCTTTCTTGCCTTTGGCTCATGCTTATGGTTGTGCCGTGGATTTCTTAGGATGCTTGGCTGCCGGCGGACATACCTACTTTATCGGTCGCACGCCTGCGCCGAAGATCTTGCTGCAGGCTTTCCATGAAGTGAAGCCGACACTTATCCTGTCCGTACCACTTATCTTAGAGAAAATCTACAAGCAACAGATTGCTCCACAAATAGCTAAACCACCTATCAGTTGGGTGCTGAAAGTGCCGTTGCTGGACGAAGTGGTGCTAACTAAGATTCGTCAGCAGTTAGTGGATGCCTTTGGCGGTGAGTTCTACCAACTCATCATCGGTGGTGCGCCACTTAACCCTGAAGTAGAGGCATTCCTGAATCGTATTAAGTTCCCTCTCACAGTAGGATATGGTATGACCGAATGTGCTCCGCTTATCTCTTGGACTCCTTGGCCGGGGGGCAAATCAGGCTCGTGCGGCAAGGTATTAGAGGGCTACATGGAGGCTAAGATAGACCGTCCTAATGCTGAAGGAATAGGTGACGTACTCGTTCGTGGCGAAAACGTGATGAAAGGATACTACAAGAATGCGGCTGCTACCAAAGAGACTTTCACCAAAGACGGATGGCTCAAAACAGGCGATTTAGGAATGATAGATGAAGATGGGTATTTATATATCAAGGGACGTAATAAGACGATGCTATTAGGACCAAGCGGTCAGAATATCTACCCCGAAGAGATTGAGTCCAAACTCAATAATTACCCCTACGTAAGCGAATCCATCGTGCTGCAGCATGAGGATCACTTGGTGGCTCTCGTTTATCCGGACTACAAGGCTGCCGACCAGAACCACCTCTCGCAAGAGGAACTGGCACAGGAAATAGAAGAAATACGCAAGAACATCAATAAACAACTGGCGGCGTACGAACAACTGAGTAAGATCAAACTCTATCCGCACGAATTTGAGAAAACGCCTAAACGCTCCATTAAACGCTTCCTCTATACACAGATGGTGTAAGCGACGACGACGACAACGACAACGAAGGTGATGAATATATGTATTGATCAGGGTAATTCGCGAACCAAAGTGGCACTGTTTAATGCCGAGGGTAAGCTGGTGAAGAACTTCTTATACAAGTCCTTCACGTCCGTTGATGCAGAACGTTTATTCACGCTTTATCCCATCAAGAATAGTATTATCTCATCCGTGGTTAACTTAGAGTCTAGTATGGTGAATGCCTTGCATCGACTCAGTCAACATTTTGTGCTGTTTGACCATCTCACGCCCGTGCCGATTATCAACGATTATGCTACGCCCGAGACGTTAGGTCAGGACCGATTGGCTGCTGCCGTAGGAGCTGCTACCTTATGTCCGAATGAGAACCTGCTTATTGTAGATATGGGAAGTGCCATTACGTATGATTTCGTGAGCGAAGAAGGACATTTCTTGGGAGGCAACATCGCTCCTGGACTCAAAATGCGCCTGTCGGCATTACATACAATGACCAAGAAACTGCCGTTAGTAGAGGTGGATGAGCAGGAATTGATACCGCTTTATGGACAAAAAACACGTGATGCAATTGCTGCAGGTGTGCTGCGTGGCATAGTTTTTGAACTGAAAGGCTATATACGCACCATTAGTGAACGCACTCCGCATTACAAGGCCTTCCTGACCGGCGGACATGCTCCATACGTGTTAGGACATGTTGGACAAAACGTGCGATACGAAAAGCAGTTGGTCTTAATTGGGTTGAATCAAATATTGGAATATAATAAACGATGAAGAAGATATACCTATTTATATTATTCATGATACCATCCATGGCATTTGCCCAGATGGTCTCTTCTTCCCCCTCATCCCGCTTCGGATACGGCGAAATGGTCATTAACCAGCCAGCCTCCTTCCGTGCAATGGGTGGCGTAAGTGCTGGTATGCGTACCAACACAACCATTAACCCCTCTCAGCCGGCTGGATATACCGGATGCGATAGCCTAAGTTTTATGTTTGATATAGCAGCGGGTATCGAATGGACTCGCTATCACGATGCTAATGGCACCAAGAACGTGCCTAACGGTACGCTGGAGTATGTGAATCTGCAATTCCCCTTATGGAAACAGCATATCGCCTTATCCGCAGGTATCAATCCGTATTCTAATGTTGGCTATAAATTCAACCTTCCCGGAACAACAGCATACGGCAATTATAACTACAATATCGCCTATCGCGGCGAAGGTGGACTAAGTCAGGTTTATGGCGGACTGAGTTTCAATATCATGGATTGGGTAGCGGTTGGTGCTAATTTCTATTATACCTTTGGTAGCGTAACCAATTACATCACCGAATCATTTAGCGATCCTACTATTTCGCCTCGCGAGATTGTGCGTTACCTCAAATTCAACACATGGCGCACCAGAGTCGGAATGCAGTTCTTCCATACCTTTGCCAAAAAACATAATATCGTGTTGGGTGCGACCTTTGAACCTAAACTCAAGATGCGTGGCGATTACTACATGACCGAGACGTATAGTTTAGATACCATTGACCTTAAGAACGGCTTTGAATCACCCATGGAGTGGGGAGTAGGATTTAGTTACACCTACGATAATCGCTTGACGATTGCTGCAGATTATGAGTCCCAAAATTGGTCCAAGGCTAAGTTCTACAACGAAACCAATCAACTCAATGACCTGAAACGCATCGCAGTCGGTGCCCAATACCGCCATAATCCTTATTCGCAACACTATGCAGAACGGATGATTTGGCGAGTAGGTGGACATGTAGGCAGTAGTTATGTGCGCGAAGATGGTATGCGGCAGTTCGGCGTATCGTTAGGATTGGGATTCCCACTTAGAACAGTAGCCACTGTGCTGAACTTCACCATCGAATACGACCGAAGAACAGCCCTAAAAGAAATTACCGAGAATGTGTTTAAGTTTACAATCGATGTCTCTGTCAACGAGAATTGGTTCCATAAACGCAAATTATAATCATAATAATAAACTAAATTGAAACAGATGAAAAAGAATCTTTTAATTGTTGCTTTAGTGGTTGTTGTACCATCTTTAGCATGCGCCAAAAAGCCCCAGCAACAGGTGGCTGAACCCGTTGCCGAAGTCGTTGAACAAGTTGTAGAAGAGGAAGCTATTCCTGAAGTTACCGAGGAGTGCCTGGCTCAAGTATCTATGTTTACGGAATACTGCAAGGCCAAGGCTTATCACGATGCTTTTGAACCTTGGCTGCAAGTATATCAAAACTGCCCAACCGCTAACAAGGCTATCTACAGCCGTGGTTCTCAGATTTTGGAATATGAGTATGCGAATGCTAAAGATGACGCCGCTCGTAACCAAATTCGCGCCTTGGCTATGGAGATGTATGACAAACGTATCAAATATTTCGGCAACGATGCTAAGTATCCTAAGGCTTATATCTTAGGTCAAAAGGGTGTGGATTATTGCGCATACTTCCCCGAAGATACTCTCAAATTAGAAGCCTACGGTTGGCTTAAAGAGAGTGTGTCTTCAATGGGATACAATTCACAACTCAAGGTGCTCCGCGCTTTTGCTGAGGTAAGTAACGGATTGTATAAGGCTGATCCTGAGAAATACGGAGAGCAATATATCGCAGACTACTCGCAAGTAAGCAATTTGCTGCAACATATCTGGAATGACCCTGCCAGCAAGAATGCCAACGATGCCGGTGTCATTAAGGAATATGTGGACAATCTGTTTGCTATCTCCGGTGCTGCCAGCTGTGATAAACTGGATGATTTATATCGCAATTACGTGGCATCCAACGGACAATACTTGGAGGATATGCTTAAACTGATGGCCATGTACAAACGTGTTAAATGTACCGAGTCAGAGGTTTATTTCGCTGCTGCTGCCGCTGCGCACCAACTGCGTCCTACCGAGGAATCAGCTGCCGGTTGCGCAAAGATGAGTGCCAAAAAGGAAGACTGGAATTCCGCTATTGAGTATTACAAACAGGCTATTGACCTGATTGAGGAAGAATTTGACGATGACCGTGACGACTACCTCTATGGCTTGGCTTATTGCTACTACAACCTGCATCGCTATGCTGATGCCCGTTCCTATGCTCGTCAAAGTATGGATGTGGAGCCCACGATGGCCGGTCGTTGCTATATCCTGATTGGTATGTGCTATGCCGCTTCTCAACCTTATTCAGCTGCTGAATCGTCTGCTGCTAAAGCTGCTATCCTCAATAAAACCGTTTATTGGGCTGCTGTGGATCAATTCGCAAAAGCTAAACAATATGAGGATTGCGTAGAAGATGCAAATAAACTGATTGCTGCCTATAGCAAGTATTTCCCCACTAAGGAAGAGATGTTCGACCTGCCGGGTGAATTTGGTGCAGGTAGTTTTGTAGTAGGTGGATGGATTGGTGAAAGAACGATATGCCGTCCCGCCAAGTAATTAGCATACTGATTGTAACGACGGCTCTGATTGCTTGTGGTCGTAATAAGCACCCCAAGGTAGATGCGATTGAGAATCGTACTGCCACGGCGGTGCTTCAAGCTACTCATGTATCTACACTCATCTCAGACTCCGGTATCACGCGTTATCGCATTAGTGCCGAACAATGGTTTGTGTATGACAAGTCAGACCCTACGTATTGGGATTTCCCCGAAGGACTATACTTGGAGAAATTCAACGAGGTGATGGAGGTAGATGCATCCATCCGTTCGGACAAGGCCCGCTATTGGGACCAAAGCGGATTATGGCAGTTGGACGGCAATGTTCATGCTATGAATGAGGAGGGTGAGCAGTTTGATACACCGCAACTCATTTGGGACCAACAGGCCGGACGTATCTATTCGGATAGCAATATCATTATTAGACGTCGGGCTTCTGTGCTCGAAGGAGTAGGGTTTACCAGCAATCAAACAATGACCGAATATACTATTTTACAACCAACGGGATATTTCCCAATTGAAGAAACGAATCATGACACTATTACAGAATAAAGTAGCCATCGTCACGGGTGCAGCTCGTGGAATAGGAAAACAAATTGCACTCACCCTTGCTAAGGAAGGTTGTGCTATCGCCTTTACCGATTTAGTTATTAATGAACAGGCCGAAGCTACTCGCCAAGAGATAGAAGCCTTAGGCGTTAAGTGCTGCGCTTATGCCAGTAATGCAGCTGATTTTGATGAAACGCACGAAGTCGTTAATCGCATCCAAGAAGAATTTGGACACATTGATATCCTCGTCAATAATGCCGGCATCACCAAGGATGGTTTGATGCTTCGCATGACCGAACAACAATGGGATGCTGTTATCAACGTCAATCTCAAATCCGCTTTTAACTTCATTCATGCGGTATCACCTATTATGATGCGTCAGCGCAGCGGTTCGATTATATCGATGTCCAGTGTGGTAGGTTTGAATGGTAACGCCGGACAAGCCAATTATGCGGCATCTAAGGCCGGTATCATTGCCCTCACTAAGTCTGTGGCTAAGGAGATGGGAAGTCGTGGCATTCGTGCTAATGCGATTGCTCCGGGATTCATCCTAACTGATATGACGGCTGCTCTGCCCGAAGAAACCCTGAATGAGTTCGTCAAGATGATTCCTATGCGTCGTGGCGGTCAGCCGGAAGAAGTGGCTAAAGTCGCACTCTTCCTCGCCTCTGACCTCAGTTCATACGTCAGCGGACAAGTCATACAAGTCAATGGCGCGATGGGATAACCCTTAATTAAAGTCGCTGATAACCTCAGCGACTTTTTTTTGTTATTTGGATTGCTCTAAGCGCCGTCCTAATACATCGTATGTGTGATTAGATTGACAAATCTGTAAATGTCCGTTACGCATCGTCTTGATGAAGGGAACATGGGCAATGGTTGTCCGTTCATCGGTTGGCTGGTCCGTGCCTTTTAATTTAGCAACGGCTCGATCAATTTCTTCTTGCGTTAAATAGCCACCATCAATAAAGTGCTTAGCAACGGCTTGTGCCAAGGTTAGTCCGGCTTTATTGGTCGGGTTGAAGTTCTTAGGATTTTCACCGGTCAGCAGTCTTAGTTCATATAACACGCAATTCTCGTGTCTGTACTCCTGAATACGCAGGTTACTGGTTTCGTGGTAATCGGCTGCAATCTGTTGCCATGATGCTCCGCATAGTGCAGCTAAGGTGGCGCAGAAAGCACCGGTGCGGTCGGCGCCTAAGGAACAGTGGATCTGGAAGGGGGCAGGGTGGCTGCCAATGAATCGAACAACCTCTTGCATCCATTCGCCGAAGTATTGCTCGTTCGTTCTATATACGGCGGTATTATAATCCGGAGTGTGACCATTGGCGGTTCCTACATAGAGAACGTTCTTATTGTCAATGATGGACTGATAGTACTCAGGAATGGCAAACTTATATTTCTTACCACCGCATTCGTATTCCTCACCATTGTGACTTTCTTCATTGCCGGATAGAGCAATATCCGAACGGATGCCGTATAGTTGCCCTAAAATGGCTAATTGCACCAGTCGCTCATGTTCCGTATCGTAGTGAGGACGGTCGCCTTTATAGGGATGATAACTGCGGAAGAGGTTCTTGGTAGCCGGTACGCGACGGAAATTAGTCAAGTGTGCTATGGTGGCGGAGTCCGTCAGGTCCTTGAAGTCTGATAGTGGAGCAATGTACTTGGCGAACTCTTTGCGCTGACCGATTTCCTCTATATCGTCTCCGGGCAGGAGAATACACATGTTTTCGCCGTTATTGATAAAGACCAATCGCTCGTCTATACCTCCTTGCCAACTGGAGTGGGAGCGAGTGTCGTAACTATTGCCGTCTTTTTGGATAACATGGAAGATAAACTCAGGGCAGCCGGAATTACCTAAACGCTGCAGGTCGTTGATGCGGAACACGCGGAATAGACAGCCGTCGCTGCTCCATGGACCTAATCGGTAATTAGAATCCTCGCTGTTCCAAATCGAAACAGACCCCTTAACATAGACATCGTTGATGTTGTCGCGCGAGGTGTTGAACCGTTTGGATGAGGTGGAGTAGATAATAGTGACTAAGCCGTTGGTGGCATCCAGACGCTGACAGTTATTTTTCTCTGTATCCGAAAAAGTAATCTGAAAATCATTGGTTACCCAATCTAATTTGATGGTGCAGCCGTTGCTCTTGCTTTGAGGAGTCAGCAGGTATTTTTGCTTGTCTGATACATTCAATCCGGCATCGTATTTAGCGGTGTAGTAAGTGGCGTTCTTGAGCTCGTTATAACCCCAATTCCCTTTGCGCCAATCACTATTCCCGATGACGGCCATGTATTCCGCATCGCCCCAGCCCGAGGCAGGAAAAGACGTGAAGTACTTAGTGGTATCGGAGGCATCTATGCTCATTGGATAAACGGACGAATAGTCGCTCTTACCGATGATGAGGTACAGGTTGACGCCTTGCCATTGCGTAACAGAGTTATCAAAATACACATAACTGGTGCCGGAAAAAGACCAGTTCCCGGCCATACTCATCGCGCACGCAACGCATGTAATAAATAAGGAATATATCCGTTTCATATCAGGAGTGATTAATTTTTGACTAATTTTGGTCACAAAATTACAACTTTTTTAATATATATGCAAATTTTTAGAGCAAAAAAATGTAAATTGTTGCTACATTATAATAAAATAGATAACAAAAAATTATCTTAATCAAATTAAAATTCACAAAATGTTTGGTGGATTCAATTTTTTTTTGTAATTTTGCACTCGATTTCACGCTGGTATGGGATTATGTCTTGTAATCAGGGTGGAATTGACATAATAAATGGCGTTTATTGACGCTTGTTTTGGTTTCGTAGAAATCTAGCAAATTTTTGACCCCGAAACAAGATGGCATTAAATGTCCTATGGGTATGTATATTGTACTATCGCGTTGTGCGTTGGTATGAACATATACCAGCGTGGACGTTTTTGTTTATTCTTGGTCAATGGTTTTGCTAGAGCCTTACGAAGGAGGATAAGCGTGAATAATGTTCACGCTTTTTTTGTTATTGTCTCTCGTGCGCCCACGCACGCTCGCGCTTGCATATACATGTAGTATATAAGGAGTATGCCCAAAATCCTAAATAGAGTAGGCAAAATTAAAAATTAATTAAACAAATGAAAAAACATTTTTTGTTACCATTGTGCCTTGTGGCAATTATCTTGAGTTCTTGTGCTCCTGAATTGGCAATTGTTCCGAAGGCAGTTAACACCGTTAATACGGTTGGATTGAATGAATTAAATTTGGCTCGTAAGGATTATAAAATCCTTAAAACGGTTTCTTCTGAAGCAGTTGTGACTTATGAACAACGAGGAGACAAGTATTATGTTCGTGAAGCTAATGGGGAGTGCGAATTATCATTCGTATATGATCGCAAAGCAAAGGAGTGGGAGTATGACGAATTCAAAGGTATTGCACGTTATGGATTTTTATCTAATGATTATGGTGTAATTGAGAGTGTTAAAAATATGTCTCCTGAAAGTTATGCTCGTAACTTGGCTGTTTATCGTTTGATTAACCAATGCAAACTATATGGTGGTGATGGTTTGATTGAACCGATTATTTCTATGAATGTTGGTCAACAAGGACGCGCTATTGTATTTACCGTTTCAGCTTCTGCAAAATTAGTTAAATTAAATACAGACAAGTAATATTTTATTAATTTTATAAGTATGAAAAACAAATTTTTCTATGCAGTTGTCATAACATTGATGGCAACCGCTTGTGGTTCAAGCAAAACAGTAACTACACCTGCTCCTACAACGATTAATTTGGGTATTACTGATAATCCTATTGCTGATAAGTATGCTAATATGGACTATGGAATCCGTTTGAATTTTACAGACGATCGAGATAATGAACGTCTTATTCATGTATATGATGCCAGCACAACTTATTTGCCATCGTTTAATGTAAATCCAAGTATATCTTCTTTTGTTCCAGAAAGTATGCGTCGTTATATGCGTACGATGGGTTTCAATGTAGATGCAGATCCTGCTACTGATTATATGATGGAAGTTATTCTGACTGAGTTCCATGTTGATTATTTAAGTGGATTAGGATGGAGCGCTACAGTAATGATGGATGTAAAAGTTCTTGATCATAATCGTACGTTGGTTTATCCAACTGTCGGTGTTTCCGGTCGTACTAATCTGCAAGGAAGTCCTTCCTCTTTGACAACTGCTAATATGGCAATGAACAAAGCATATACGGAAGCATTAAAAGACATTGATTGGGACCGTATCGCATTCTTCTTACATCGTGCCACTTCTGCTAAACAAGAAGCCAATAAACAAGTGAATGGAGAGGGAAATACTGCGTTAGAGCATTCTGTAATTCATTGGGACATTCAATCTCGTCCGGCTGGAGCCGATGTTGAATGGCGCGTCGTTTCATCCTCTCAAGAAGTAAAAAGCCAGAATTATCGATATCTCAATACTACACCATATGAATCAAGTGAAGTTTTTGATATAAAGGGTCTTACTTATAACAACTCAGGAAATGTACAAATTGTAATTCGTTGCTCAAAATCAGGATATGGAACACAGGAGAAACGTTTCAATGTACGTGCTATTCTTGACGAAAAAGAGATTAGTGCATTTTTCCGTTTGAATAAAGAGGAGGAAGAATAATGAAAAAGATAAGTGTTATATTATTTGCAGTTTTGATTGTTCCAATTTTTGCCTTTGCTGGTATTATTATTCCTAAAGAAGGTGAAAACATTGAAGAAGCATCTAACATCTCTGTTACTGGAGCAGAAGTGAAGTATGTTCTTAATGGTCAAGAACAATCTATGCCTATCTCAAAGGTTGCTGCTGTAATGTACGATGATGGGAGATATGAAGAGGTAAAAGAAATACCGCAAAATACTTATTCATATACGGAACCTCAATCAAATTATAATGTGCAACCACAATCGGTTTATTCTAATCAATCGTCAACGCAAGAAGAATACAAAGGTAGTTTGAAACAAGCCAAGGATATTCGTACTGCCGGTATTGTATTTACAGCAGTTGGCGCTTTGCCAATTGGCTTGCCGATGTTATTGGTTGGAATACATCGTGTAGACAATTATTAACAATCATGCAGTTGCTACAACATCTCATGCTGTAGCAACTGCTAAAATTATTTAATTCAAATGAAAAAAATAGTATTTTCTTTAGTTGGCTTATGTGTCGCAACTATTGCATTTGCTGGAATTATCGTAACAAAAAATGATGGAAATATTGAGGATGTTTCCAATATTGTTGTGTCCAACACGGAGGTTTCTTATGTGGAAAACGGAATAAGTAAATCATTACCGATAGACCAAGTATCTGCTGTTTTATATGATGATGGTCGATATGAGGAGGTGAAAGCCTTGCCTCAGCAAACACAAGAAATTTCTTCCTATGAATCAACAAGTCAAGAACAACCTATTTATTCTAGGAATAGTGCAATAGAAACAACCACCTCGTCAGTAAGTAATTATGATACTAAACAATGGAAAAAAGAATTTGCAAATGATTGGAATGCATTTGCAAAAACTCATAAGGATGAAGTTAAAATTGTTAGTAAAGCGATAACAACAGTAGCTTACAAACAGAAAGGTAGTATATTTAATTTTGGTGGAGCGGTAAGTATTGATAAGTCTGCTATGGATGCGTATATCACTGCTAAATCGCAAGGATATTCTGGTGATGATGCCATTCGAGAAAGGAATGCTGTGTATATCGCAGAAGCTGAACGTATTTTAGAAAGCAAAGGGAAGAAATAGTTGTTGACTATCTTTTTATTTGCTAAATATTATCACCCAGCCACAATGTTCGTGGCTGGGTGATTCTTTTGTGACTACGGATTGAAGATGGTAAGGAGTGGATGATAAATAAACCTAAAAATTAATAAACAATTCAAAAGTTAATAATTTATTTGCATAATTCAAAAAAAAGCAGTACCTTTGCAAGCGTAACTGATTAAGATAATACGCAAACACCTATGAATCCATTTAATTATGACTCAATCGCACAAGGGGACAACTTCTATGATCGCATTGAAGAAACGCAACAACTGGTAAACACACTTTCCGGCGGAAACAATGTCGTACTCTTTGCCCCACGCCGCTATGGTAAGACTTCTTTGGTCTTCAAAGCTATGGATATTCTGCAACAAGAAGGAATAGAATGTGTTTATTTTGACCTGATGCCGGTATATTCTTTAGAGGCATTTGTTACGCTTTTCTTGAAAAGCTTAGCAAGGCATCAGACTGCTTTGGAACGTTTTATGCAAATGGTGGCTCAACTCAAGAACATTCGTCCCAAACTGACCATTGATGAATTTGGCAAACCATCCTTTGGTATAGAATTCGTAGCGCCCAATGTGACCATAGATATGGTGGAAGATGTTATTGACTTGCCCAACAAAATGGCAGAAAATGGTCACCGAATCGTAGTGGTAATGGATGAATTCCAGGAAATTCGTAAGTTTGACAAATTTAACTTGGAAGCTCTACTACGCAGCAAGATACAACAACACCAATATGCCAATTACCTTTTCTTGGGTAGCAAAACACATATTATGCAAGACATGTTTATGGTCAAAAACAGACCATTCTATAACTCTGCAAAAGTAATGCAAATATCTACTTTACCCGAAAAGGAAACAATCCATTTTTTGACCGAACGACTGACACAAAATAATATCCAAATTAACCAAGACACATGTCAATTTATTATTGCACGTGCCGAAAACATCCCCTATTATATCCAATTGATAGCTGCGGAAATTTGGCAGCACCTAATGCCAGCAGGAGGTCTCGCAACAGAGCAGATAGTCAATGAATGCTTTGTGCGCGTTCTCAATCTTAAGAAAGATTATTATTTTGAACTTTTCGATAAATTATCCAATACACAAAAGAAATTGCTCATTTCAATTGCCGAATCAGGCAAGAATATTTATTCTTCCAATTACATTGTGGCTAATCGTTTGGTTGGGGCATCATCCGTACAGAAAGCCGTTCTGACTTTAATGGAAATGGGGATATTAGAACGGACGGAAGATACGTACTATATCGCAGATCCTTTCTTCCATTATTATGTGGTTCATTATACCAACTGACCCATTACGCCTCACAGCGTTACGCTGGCGAGCGTAATAAAAATAGCTTTTCGTCACAAAAACGTGCAAAATTACATCCCTAAGACGCTTTTGACGAAGGGTTCGCGGTCGAAGAGACGAAGGTCCTCCACTTTTTCGCCAACGCCAATATAACGAATGGGAATCTTGAATTGGTCCGAAATGCCGATTACTACGCCACCTTTGGCGGTGCCATCCAGTTTGGTGACTGCCATGGAGGTGACTTGTGTAGCTTGGGTGAACTGGCGAGCCTGCTCAAAAGCATTCTGACCGGTGGAGCCGTCCAAAACGAGCATCACATCATGTGGGGCTCCGGGAACGACTTTCTGCATAACAGTCTTGATCTTGGTTAATTCATTCATCAGATTAACCTTATTATGCAATCGTCCGGCGGTATCAATCAATACGACGTCGGCGTTATTCTTGACGGCCGATTGGAGAGTATCAAAAGCGACCGAAGCGGGGTCTGATCCTTGCTGCTGTTTGATAACCGGAACTCCTACGCGTTCTCCCCAAATGCATAATTGTTCTACAGCAGCAGCGCGGAACGTATCGGCAGCTCCGAGATAGACGGTCTTGCCGGCATCTTTGAATTGTTTGGCTAACTTACCGATGGTAGTGGTTTTGCCCACACCATTCACGCCTACCACCATGATGACATAGGGTTTAGCGTCCGCGTTAACGTCCGTTATTTCGTTTTCTTTAAGCAGAGCACAGGTCTCTTCCACCAAGATACGATTGAGTTCGTCCGTATTGACGTACTTATCTCGTGCCACGCGTTGTTGGATGCGTTCGATGATGCGCAAGGTCGTCTCAACGCCCACATCAGACGTGATAAGGGCTTCCTCCAAGTTATCAAGTACATCATCATCCACTGTGGATTTGCCAGCAACGGCATGCGATATCTTATCCAGGATGGAGGTCTTGGTAGTTTCCATCTTGGTGGTCAGCACTTCGGTTTCTTGTTGTTGCTGTTCCTGTGTTTTCTTCTTAAATAAATCAAAAAATCCCATAATCGTGGTAGTTAGTCGCGTTTGAAGATATCTCGAGTATAGACTTTATCTTGTACATCGTCGAGGCAGGCATCGTATCGGTTGGCAATGATAGCTTGGCATTGTGCTTTGAAGGCTGCGAGGTCATTGACGACGTGGCTGCCGAAGAAACTGGTTCCATCCGGCAGGGTAGGTTCGTAAATAATGACATTAGCACCCTTGGCCTTGACACGCTTCATGATGCCTTGGATGGAGGACTGACGGAAATTATCCGAATTGGATTTCATCGTGAGGCGATAGACACCAATGGTGATGGCTTTTTCGGACTGGGCATTCCAACTATTATCCTCGCTATAGGCATAATATCCTGCCATAGAAAGTACGCGGTCGGCAATGAAGTCTTTGCGCGTTCGGTTGCTCTCGACGATAGCCTGGATGAGGTTCTCGGGGACATCCTGGTAATTAGCCAGCAATTGTTTGGTATCCTTGGGCAGGCAGTAACCGCCATAACCGAAGGAAGGGTTGTTATAGTGCGCTCCGATACGGGGATCCAAACATACCCCATTGATGATGGATTGAGTGTCCAGTCCTTTTATCTCGGCGTAGGTATCTAATTCGTTGAAGTAGCTGACCCGCAACGCCAGGTAGGTATTGGCAAACAGCTTAACTGCCTCGGCCTCGGTGAATCCCATGAAGAGAGTAGGTACGTCCGTTTTGATGGCTCCTTCTTGCAGTAGATTAGCGAACGTTTTGGCAGCTTGCACCAAACGGTCATCGTTTATATCTGTGCCTACAATTATACGCGAAGGGTAGAGGTTATCATACAGAGCCTTTGATTCGCGCAAGAATTCGGGTGAGAACAGAATATTGCGGCTGCCGGTGATTTGACGGATATGCTCGGTGTAGCCCACAGGAATAGTGGACTTGATAATCATGATAGCGTTGGGATTGACCTCCATGACGAGACGAATAACCGTCTCAACGGCAGAGGTGTCAAAGTAGTTCTTCTGACTATCATAATTAGTCGGCGCAGCGATGACTACGAACTCGGCATCGCGATAGGCAGCCTTGGCGTCCAAAGTAGCCGTTAGGTCCAGGTGGATAGGCGCGTTGTTGGCATCCTTGCCACTGAGGTACATCTCGATGTACTCATCCTGGATGGGTGACTGACGATGATTAAGCATGTCCACTTTTTCGGGGACAATATCCACGGCTGTAACGTGGTGATGTTGAGCCAGTAGGGTTGCGATAGATAGACCTACATAGCCGGTTCCTGCAACTGCAATTTTCATATTATTAGAGGCGACCATCAACGAGGGTGCGGTCCACGAAGTTCTTCACATCAAAGATGACAGCACCTTGGTCTTTATATTTCTTGAAATCAAAAGTCTCGAATTGTTTATGGCTAACGCAAGCGATGATAGCTTCGTATTTCTTGGAAGGATCTACGGCAGGGATTAACTCCTTGTTGTATTCGTGCTTAACCACTTCCGGCGAAGCCCAAGGATCGTAGATATCCACGTTGCAACCAAATTCTTCGAGTTCGGTAGCTATATCCACCACTTTGGTATTGCGGCAGTCCGGGCAGTTCTCCTTGAAGGTAACGCCGAGCATGAGGATATTGGCATTCTTGATTTTATGGTCGTTTTGGATCATGAGTTTGAGCGTTTTGTCGGCAATGAACTTAGCGATGGAGTTATTGACGGCACGACCGGACAGAATGACTTTGGGGTCATATCCAAGGGATTTAGCTTTGTGCGCCAGGTAATAGGGGTCCACGGAAATGCAGTGTCCACCAACCAGGCCTGGACGGTACTTGAGGAAGTTCCATTTGGTGCCGGCAGCCTCGATGACATCGTTGGTATCAATACCTACGCGGTCGCAGATAAGTGCGAGTTCGTTCATGAAGGATATATTCACGTCGCGTTGGCTATTCTCAACAGCTTTGGCAGCCTCGGCCACCTTCATATTAGGAGCGCGGTGGGTGCCATTCAGCAGAATGCTGTTGTAGAGAGCATCAACGATGTCGGCTACTTCGGGTGTTGAACCGGAAGTGATTTTTTTGATTTTGGTGAGGGTGTTGACCTTATCACCCGGGTTGATACGTTCAGGGCTATAGCCGCAGAAGAAATCCACATTGAACTTAAGTCCGCTGTTCTTCTCCAAAACGGGTACACAGTCCTCCTCGGTGCATCCAGGATAAACGGTAGATTCGTAGATGACTATATCTCCGCGATTGAGCGTTTTGCCAATGGTGGCACTGGCCTTGAGCAATGGAGTAAGGTCCGGGTTGTTGAAACGGTCAATGGGCGTAGGAACGGTAACGATGTACGTATTGACGGCTTTTAGGTCGTCCGGATTGGACGTAAAGGTCAGACCCACTTTATGCGTGGAATCATACAAGTCGCGGGCTTGCTTCATACCAACGAGGTCAGCCTCTAAGGTATGGTCTTCACCACGTTCCAGTTCGTCAACACGGGCTTGAAAAACATCAAAGCCGATAACTCGATACTTTTTGCCATACTCAATGGCGAGGGGCAGACCAACATAGCCTAAGCCCACTACTGCGATAATACGATCAGATAGATTCATAATATATTTTTGTTAAATTAGTATTCAAAGTCACAATTTGGCCACAAAGATACAAATAATAATTGGATTATGCAAGCGCGCGCGAGAAAAAGTGAAAAAAAACAAATGTTTTTTGTTTATATCCCAGAAAGTGAGTAAATTTGCATGCCGAATTATAGGCTTTGAAATAATAATTTTTAATATATGAAACATTTTAAACTTTGGAACACGGTGTGCGGATGGCTTGTATTTGCCGTAGCAGCAGCCACTTATCTCATGACGCTTGAGCCGACGGCTTCGTTCTGGGATTGTGGAGAGTTTATCTCCAGTGCGTACAAGTTGGATGTAGGTCATCCACCTGGAGCACCATTTTTTATGTTAATGGGACATTTCTTCAGCCTCTTTGCTAATGACCCCTCTCAGGTGGCATTATGCGTGAATGCTTTGTCCGGTTTGGCTTCGGCCTTTTGTATTCTCTTCCTTTTCTGGAGCATTGTGATGTTAGGTCGCAAGTTAGTGCAACCGGATACGGTAGGTAAGGGGATTGCTTTATTGGGCGCAGGAGCTGTAGGAGCATTAGCATACACCTTCTCGGATACATTCTGGTTCTCAGCCGTAGAGGGTGAGGTATATGCCTCCAGTTCGTTATTCACAGCCGTTGTAGTGTGGCTTATCCTTAAATGGGACGAGCAAGCAGACGAAGAGGGTAGCGATCGCTGGTTGATACTGATTATGTACCTAATGGGATTGAGTATAGGTGTGCACTTGCTGAACCTATTGACTATTCCTGCCATCGTGATGGTTTATTACTTCCGTAAGTACGAGTTTACGTGGAAGGGAGCCATTCAAGCCTTTGTGCTGAGTTGTGTGCTGTTGGCAGTTATTTTGTATGGTATTATCCCTGGTTTCCCGACGGTAGCCGGTTGGTTTGAATTGCTCTTTACCAATGTATTTGGCTGTCCGTTCAATACCGGATTGCTGGTATATTTAGTGTTAGTAGCCGGTCTCTTGGGATGGGGAATATGGCATACGTATAAGAAATTAGAGGCGAATTACACGCAGAAGATGCGTTGGGTTCATACCGGATTGACGATGGTTGCAGTCATTTTGGTGGGCTATTTCAGTTACGCTGTGATTGTGATTCGTTCCAATGCCGATACGCCAATGGATCAAAACTCTCCGGATAATGTGTTTGCTCTTAAGTCTTATCTCAATCGTGAACAGTACGGCGATAGACCTTTGTTGTATGGTCAGACCTACAATGCTCCGGTTAAGTTGGAAATAAAAGGCAATATGTGCATTCCGATAGAGACTAAAGGTGCCGCACAATATGCTCCGGCTCCTCAGAAAGAAGGGGAGAAAGACCGCTATGTGGTAACCGGATATAAGACGAATTATGAGTTCATGGATGAGTTCAAGATGCTCTTCCCGCGCATGTATTCGCCACAAGGCTCTCACGTTAGTGCATATAAGCAATGGGCCGAAGTGAAGGGCCGTCGCGTGAGATATGACTATTGCGGACAAAAGAAGACGGAGTATTGTCCTACTTTTGTGGAGAATATGCGATTCTTCTTCCGCTATCAAGTCAATTTCATGTATTGGCGTTATTTCATGTGGAATTTCTCCGGTCGTCAGAATGACTTGCAGAGTTATGGTGACATCACCAAGGGCAATTGGCTTACCGGTTTCAAGTGGTTGGATAATGCTCGTTTGGGTGATCAGGATAAGTTGCCAACCGATTTGAGAGAGAACAAGGGCCACAATGTGTACTATATGTTGCCGCTGATTTTGGGTATTATTGGTATTGTATGGCAATTAGGCAAAAAGAATGGTGGCGGTATGAACTTCACAATCACTTTCTTGCTCTTCTTCCTGACCGGTTTGGCTATTGTTATTTACCTTAACCAAACGCCGTATCAGCCTCGTGAGCGAGACTATGCGTATGCCGGCAGTTTTTATGCGTTCTCCATTTGGATTGGTTTATCCGTATTGGCCTTGTATGAATGGTTAACTGTTAAGTTGCAGGACGAACGTGCCAAAACAGCGATGGCTGCTGTAGTGACGGTTGTTTGCTTATTGGTGCCTGCACAAATGGCCAGCCAAAACTGGGATGACCATGACCGTTCGGATCGATATAGTTGCAGAGACTTTGGTGCCAACTACCTGCGCTCCTGCGAGAAAGATGCCATTATCTTCTCTAATGGTGACAATGATACCTTCCCCTTGTGGTATAATCAGGAGGTAGAAGGTGAAGGTGCAGATATGCGTGTATGTAACCTCAGTTACCTGCAAACCGACTGGTATATCGCTCAGATGAAGCGTCCGTATTACGAGAGTTCGGCACTGCCTATTAACTGGGAATATAAGGATTATATGCCTGGGGCTAACGAGGTTGTGATGACGGAGAATAGGATAGGGCAGCCTATTTCGGTAGAGCAGGCCTTTGAGTTTGTTCGTTCAGACGATCCTCGTACCAAGCGCGACGGTGATAATTACATTCCCAGCAATCAGTTGTATATCAATAATCCCGGAGGCGAATCTATTCCTATTCGTTCTGCCCGTCGTTATACGCGTAGCGAGATGATGATTATGGAAATGCTCCAAAACATTGCTAATGATGGTTGGAAACGTCCTATCTATTTCGCAGTAACGGTTGGTGGCGATTATTACTTAGGTCTAGAACCCTATTTTGAGAATTGTGGTATGGCCTACCGTGTGACGCCTACTCGTAGCGAGGATGGTCAAGAGCGTGTTAATACGGAAGTGATGTATGATAATATGATGCATAAGTTCCGTTATGGCAATATGAATAAGCCCGGTATCTATATTGATGAGAACCTGATGCGTATGTGCCGCACTCACCGTATGATGTTTGCTCAATTAGCAGAAGCATTGGTGCGTGAAGGTCAACGCGAAAAGGCTATTGAAGTATTGGATTACGCGGACGAGATGCTGCCCGGGTATAATGTGCCGTATGAAACGACCAGTATATCTATGGCATCGTTGTATTACTTCTTAAAGGAAACAGATAAAGCTAATCGTCTAATGTGTGCTGTGGCCGATAACTGTGTTGAGTATTTAGACTGGGCTCAGTCGTTAGACCGCGAGCATCGCAAGGCTGCCGACCAAGTGTTGCGTCAACAAGCTTCAATCTTGGAGTATATATGCCGCAATATGGTGTCGTATGGTCAGCGTGATTTGGCTGAGTCATATATGAATAAATTGAATGAGAGTGGATACTAATATTCCTGTATTGCTGCTGACCGGTTATTTAGGCAGTGGCAAGACCACCTTACTGAACCGAATCCTTGCCAATCAGGCAGGGATTCGATTTGCCGTCATAGTGAATGACATCGGTGAGGTTAATGTGGATGCAGCGTTGATAGAGAAAGGCGGCATCGTAAATTCGAAGGATGATAACCTTTTGTCTTTGACCAATGGGTGCATTTGTTGCACACTCAAGATGGATATGGTGCAGCAGTTGCATGACTTATGCACAGCCGGTAAATTCGATTATATCGTGATTGAAGCCAGCGGCATTTGTGAGCCTGCTCCTATTGCTCAAACCATTTGCTCGTATCGTAAGATGGTGCCATTTACAGAGGATCCGGCACCTAAATTGGATTGTATCGTGAGTGTGGTGGATGCATTACGTCTCAAGGATGAATTCCAAATGGGTGATGAGCTCAAGCGGACAGACTTGGGTGAGGATGATCTGGCTAGTCTGGTGATTCAGCAGATAGAGTTCTGTAATATCATCTTACTTAATAAATCCAAGGAGTTGAGTTCGGAAGAGCTGAGTTATGTAAAGGAAGTGATTCGTGCCATCCAGCCTACGGCTGAGATTATAGAAACGAATTATTGTGATGTGCCGTTTGATAAGATTCTTAATACTCATTCCTTCAGTTTTGATGCTGTTGCCGGCTCCGCAGCTTGGTTACAAGGTGTAGAAGGCGATGTAGAGATGGAGAATGAGGAGGAAGGTGAGGCGTATGAATATGGCATAGATACCTTTGTGTACTACCAGCGCAAACCTTTTAATTTAGGTCGTTTTGATGATTTCGTAGCCCGCTTATGGCCTAAGAGTGTTATTCGATGCAAGGGTATGTGTTACTTTGATTCGGAATACGACATGTGCTATTTGTTTGAGCAGGCCGGTAAGCAGTTTAACCTCAAGCAATGTGGTGAGTTTTATGCCACGATGCCCAAGGAAGAACTGATGCAGGCTTTAGCGCATGACCCTATCCTGCAACGCGACTGGGACGAACAATACGGAGATCGTATGCAAAAACTCGTCTTTATCGGTCAAAACATGGATAAAGAAGCCATCATCCAAGCGTTAGATAATTGTTTAGCTTATTAAGTAAAAAGCGAAATAGATATTCTATCTACGAGTTAATCTAATTGCTCGTAGATAGAATTTTTTGATATAAACTCAGGAACGATCTCCTTCATTTTCTTGACTGTCGTCATGGCATTGTGGGTATTGCTAGTGGATATAATTTCCTCCACCGCCTTATTGACGGTCTCGTAATCCATCTCGCGTACACGTGCAATCATAATCTTGTCATTTTTGGTAGGTAGGGTCGTTTCCTTTTGGTTGAGAACTTCCTCGTATAGTTTCTCTCCGGGACGCAGTCCGGTGAAGATAATAGGTATGTCTTTATCCGGTTGATATCCTGCTAATCGAATCATATTGCGTGCTAATTCCAAGATGCGCACCGGTTTGCCCATATCAAATACGAAGATCTCACCACCATCGCCCAAGGTAGCAGCTTCCATTACGAGAGTGCAAGCCTCGGGTATCGTCATGAAGAAACGAATTATATCGGGGTGAGTCACTGTAACCGGTCCACCGGCAGCAATCTGTTTTTTGAAGTAAGGAATGACAGAGCCGTTTGATCCAAGTACGTTTCCAAATCGCGTAGTAATGAACTTAGTATGCGTAGGTTGGGAAGAGGCTAACTGACGATCCAAAGCTTGTACATAAATCTCGGCGATTCGTTTAGAAGCCCCCATCACATTCGTTGGATTAACGGCCTTGTCCGTAGATATCATTACAAAACGATCAACATTGTATTTAACGGCTAAGTCCGCTATGTTCTTGGTGCCTAGCACATTGGCCAAAATGGCTTCATTAGGATATTCTTCCATGAGTGGTACATGCTTGTAAGCGGCTGCATGGAAGACGATGGAAGGATGATATTCCTTAAATATTTGTTCTGCACGTTGTTTGTTTCGTACATCACCAATAACAGACATTAAACCGATTTCAGGATATTGGTCTTTGAGTTCTAAACGCAAATCATGTAGGGCAGATTCGGCTTGGTCTAATAGTACGACTAAGGCAGGGTTGAATTTGATGATTTGTCGCACCAATTCGCTGCCTATGCTGCCTGCCGCTCCGGTAACTAACACCACTTGGTGAGCAATAATAGCAGATACATTATTGGTATCAATCTTAATGATAGGCCGCTCCAGTAAGTTTTCAATTTGCATAGACTCAATTCGTCCAATACGAGCATGGCTTTCAGCTTCCTTATCCCAGTTACAAATAGAAGGAGTAGTGAGAATATGGATGTTATGTTGCAAGAAGAACTCCAAATCGGTTGAGGGATTGATTTCATGCATTTTAGTAGGTGATACAATCACATCATGTACGTTTTTGCGTTGCAGGACGTTCAATAAACTATCATCCAATTGGTACACATCCAATCCTTGTATGGAAAAGTGCTTATTATCTTTCGCATCCGTGATGAATCCTACTGGTAGGTAGTTGGAATCGCTTCCAGAACTGCGTAGCATCTTGGCTATGGCCAATCCGGCTGATTTCGTACCATAAATCATTACGCGCTTATGATATCCGCCACGTTGTACCAGTACATCATAGATTGTTTTTACACCAACACGAAGGCAGAAAAGTAGAACAAAAGCAGTTGGCAAATAAATGAGGAGTGTGGAGGATAAGAACGGCTTAACATCTCCAAATAATTTGCATAACAGATTAGTAATGAGTATTAAACCGGAAGTTAGAATAATTGCCATCAGCACCTTGATGATATCTATAAAGGTGGAATAGCGAATGATTCCTGCATAGGTGCGGAAAATTATAAAACTAATCAGTTGAACCGCTACGATGATTATTGCTTGCTGCCACATGGGAAGGAGAAGGCTAGTGACTTGGTAGCGAATGAGGCTGCTGCCAATAGCAAAACTAATGATACAGGCAATTAAACATAGGAATGTATCGACCAATAGTACTCCCCATCGTGGAGCGTATTTTAGTTCAGGAATGTGAGCCAAAAAATTAGATGAGTTTTGATTTCCCATAGATATTATTTTTCAATTGCAGATAGAATGGTGTTGATAATATAATGTACGTCATCATCCGTGACCATTGGTCCTGATGGCAGACATAGTCCGGTTAGGAAGAGTGTTTCGCTTATGCCATTGGTATAAGCTGGGGCATCCTTATAAACAGGCTGTTTATGCATTGGTTTCCACAGTGGTCGTGCTTCAATATTGGCCTGGTCCAAGTATATGCGCAGGGCTTCAACGTTCGTATTGGGTTGGCAATTAGTGGACAATGTGTTGTTTGCATGCGTTGTACAACCTACGCCGCCTATTGCCTCGGTGACTGTCGATTGGTAGGCTTGGTTCTGACCTTTGATACGAATAGACGGGTCAAGTAGGATGGTATTGAGCCAAAAATTACTTTCGTAATCAGCATTGGGATTATCGTGGAAAGTGATACCAGGAATGGTAGCAAAGGCCGCTTTATAGAGTTTTGCTATATGTTGATGATGACGAATATGGTCATCAAGAACGGTCATTTGACCTCTGCCAATTCCTGCGCATATATTACTAAGACGGTAATTATATCCAATGGTTTCGTGTTGGTAATACGGATAAGTTTCTCGCGCCTGCGTGGCATACCACATGATGGTTTGTTTAGCAGCTTCGTTAGGACATATTAGTGCACCACCACCGGAAGTGGTAATCATTTTGTTGCCATTAAAGGATAGAATACCATATTCGCCAAACGTGCCGAGTATTTGTCCTTTGTATCTTGCCCCTAATCCTTCGGCAGCATCTTCAATAACAGGAATACTATACCGATTAGCAATGGTCATGATTTCTTCAATACGATATGGCATACCATATAGGGCAACTACGATGATAGCTTTAGGATAATGTCCCGTAATAGCTTTGCGATCCAGAATAGCTTGTTCCAAAAGGGTAGGATCCATATTCCATGATTCTTTTTCTGAATCAATGAACACAGGTGTGGCGCCTAAGTAGGTAATCGGATTGGAAGATGCGCAGAAGGTGAAGGACTGAACGCATACTTCGTCTCCTGCCTTGACGCCACAAGCGATGAGTGCAAGATGCACAGCAGCGGTGCCTGAAGAAAGGGCTACGACTTGTTTGTTCTGACCGACAAATAGCTGCAGATCATTTTCAAACGCATTTACATTGGGTCCCAAAGGCACTACCCAATTGGAATCAAATGCTTCTTGTATGTACTGTTGTTCTTTGCCACTCATGTGAGCAAGGCAGAGGTATATTCGTTTATTCATGTCGTTAGTTATGTCCATTAAATAGTTCGGCTGATGCCGTTCCTTGATGACTAATTCCCTCGCGATGAAGGACATTATGGATAGTCATTTGTATGATTTTGCAATCCAATGTAAAGGATAGGTGATCTACATACCATACATCGTATTCAAATTTCTTAGTATGAGTGATAGCATTTCTGCCATTCACTTGTGCCCAACCTGTTATTCCTGGCCGCACATCGTGGCGACGCATCTGTTCTGGGGTATAGATGGATAGGTACTGCACTAATAGAGGACGTGGTCCAATGAGTGCCATATCGCCAATCAGTACATTAATTAGTTGTGGCAGTTCATCAATCGACCATGAGCGAATGATTTTACCCAAAGGAGTGATACGTTGTTCATCCGGTAGTAATTGCCCCTGTTCGTTCCGTTTGTCCGTCATTGTCTTGAATTTGATGACTTTAAAGATGCGTCCATGCCATCCTGGTCTCTCTTGGGTGAAGAACGCTCCGGCGCCTTTGTTCACAACGAGTAGCAGCAGCGTAATCAGTAGCAGAATGGGGCATAAAAAAGATAGTGCCATAAAGGCAATAACGAAGTCTAATATGCGTTTGATACAGTGCTTATACATGATTGAAGGCATCGCGTAAACTCATTTTATATTTCAATTAGTGTAGGGATAATTACATCATGGCACGGAAGAATCATCGTGCTCCAACTCAGTCCTAATCCGAACGAAGAACAAAGTAAGTGTGTGGTTTGGGATGACCGAAGTGTGTCGGCAATGCGAGTAACCATGAGTGATGGTATACTAGCTCCGCCTAGATTACCGAATTCTTCTAAGTTATAGGGCACTTTTTCTATGGAGAGTTTAAGTTTTTTTACAATACGATTAACAATCATCTTATTGGCCTGATGGATGAGCACATAGTCAAAGTCTTGTATGTTGATGTCAAAATCTTTAAGTAGTTGCTCAATGGACTTAGGCGGACGTGAGATAGCAAAGGTAAAAACAGACATTCCATCAATCATCGTATCTTTGGGCCTACGTATGATACCATTACCAAAATCAGTATAGTCAAAAGATTGTTCGCTAATAGGATGTCTAAATCCTCCATGAGGTGTCATCAATGCAGCACTCTCGCTGCCTAATGTGTTGAAATCAATGATGATATCTTCGCTCGTTGTGTCGTATTCAAGAGCAATTGCACTTCCTCCATCTCCAAAGAGGGGAACTCGACTTTTGTCTTTCATTGATCCCATTCGTAATGCTGTATCGCCAATCAGCAAGATGGCACGATGTATATTGCCAGATGACAACATGTTACCTGCAACATTTATTGCATACATCGTTCCACAGCATCCCATTGGTATATCTAAGCAGAAGCATTGTTGGGATAGCCCTAAGCGGTCTTGAAGCAAACATGAGGTGGGGGGAGTAGGGAAGTAGTCGCCTGTAACCGATTCAAAAACGAGCATGTCAATACTTTCTTTGGCCCAACCTAATTCTGCAATCAGTTTTTCTGCCGCTGCTTGACATAGGTCTGAGGCACATAGGGAAGCGTTCCCTAATCGACGTTCTTTAATGCCGACTGTTTCGTCAAAGAGTTTAGATTCTTCTTCATTGAGAAGGCCTAATTCAATGGTCTTGGTTTTATGTTTAGGGACTGATAGACTGACCCCTGCCACACGTACATTTTTAATTATCCAACGAGCCATAATGATGTTAGCATTCTATGCCATATTTAGATAGAATATTTTTTCCTGCAATGTAGGATGTGCAGGCCATTATATCTTCGGGGTCCAACATAATATTAAACTCATCTTCCATTAGCGATACAATATTGAGTTGATGCACCGAGTCCCAATCAGGAACGTTTTGTTTGCTGAAATGCTCATTTAGTTGCTCAATAGTTGCACCAAATACTTGAATGTAAATATTGTTGTATTTATCTATGTTACACATACTTATTTGTTATCTAATTGACTATATATTTTTTTCCCAATAGTATTCTTAGGTATTTGATTGATGACGCGTATTTCAAAAGCAGTTGCTACTAAGTGTGTTGTTTGAATGAGCGCTTCCTTAACTCGTTCGATTAGGTTGTTTTGAGTAACATAAACAATCATCTTTTCATCCGTACCAACGCACGCGCACTCGGTTTGGCATGTGTTTTGAATAATCTGTTCGCATTCATCCAGACCAATACGTATACCGAATAATTTTAAAAAACGTCCTTTTCGTCCGGTAATATAGTAGCAACCATCTTCATCAAAGTATGCAATATCGCCCGTTTGTATATACCCATTCCGCAAGTCACCTAACAGCAAATCGTCTTTGCAGGTAGCATAGCCCATTGTGACGTTTTTGCCACGATAGCATAGCTCACCTTCTGTATGAGGTTTTTGAATAGGGTTGCCATTTTCGTCTATTAAACTAAATTCTCCGTTAGGAACAGCGATGCCAATGCTACCAACTTTTTCAACAGCCCATTTAGCGGGCAAATAGGCCATTCGTGCGGTACATTCTGATTGACCATAAGTGGCAATCCAACGTTTATGATGCTCTTGGCAATAAGTGGCGAATTTGAGATTAAGATCGTGAGGCATTTTTCCTCCGCCTTGTGTTAACAACTCCAATTCGGGCAGATCCATGCGGTAAAAGCGCAATAAATCTAAGATATGATAACTATATGGAACACCTGTAAAACTAGTAGCATATTCATTCCGAACAAACCTCCAAAATGCAGCATCGGTCATACTAAGATTGGTGATAAGTACAGTGGCTCCTACACGAAGATGGCTGAATAGAATAGATAACCCCATCGTGTAATAGAGCGGCAATACCATTAGTGGACGATCATTTGGCTTGATATCAAAGAAGGTGGATATATTGAGTCCTGCTGCTTCTATGTTGTCATACGAATGCCGAATCAGTTTAGGACTACCAGTGCTACCAGAAGTTGGTAAAAGGTGGCTCAGCATGGGATGAATGGCATGATTGGCATTACCATAGAGTTGTGTGAACTGTTCCAGTAGTGAGGTCTCGGTCTTTTTATTGAGAATCAGAGGAACTACTCGTTCGCTAGCTAGCATGGACATAATCTTAAACGCACATTCTGCGGTATTTTCTACCAATTCAATCACGAAGGTTCGCTCCGTGTATTGTGCTCTTAGATTGGCTGCTTGACGGCAAATATCTCCGTAGGTGAAAGAGAGTCCATCGCTATCTGTTATAGCAATGCGATTAGCAGGTATGTGATCAAGACCTAATAACATGATAATTTAAATAGAAGCGCATCCATCTACACCTAATATTTGGCCAGATATGTAGGATGCTTTATCCGAAGCTAAAAAACTGCATGCATTAGCAACATCTTCGGGAGAGCCTAAGCGTCCCAAAGCGATGCGCTGAATGCGATTCTCAATTTTCTCGCCATCTGATTCATATAATTCGGCAAATCGCTCGGTTTGTATAATACCAGGAGCAACGGCGTTTACTCGTATGCCAGATTGTGCCAATTCTTTTGCAGCAGATTTGGTCATGGCGATGATGGCGCCCTTGGTTGCTGAATAAGCCACTTGACCGGGAGAACCTAATACTGCAGTTACCGAAGCGATATTGATAATGCTGCCACCTCCATTACGAGCCATAAGACGGCTACAAAATTGAACTAGTTCTAGTGGAGCAATTACATTTACTTGGAACATGCGTTCGGTTTCTTCCCGCATAATCATACCAATGCGACGATTATATACGATCCCAGCATTATTAACTAAGCAATCAATGTGTCCAGTTTCCTTGTAAATTGATAGGAATACCTCTTTAACAGCTTGACTATTTGTTATATCCAAACTTATTGGGTGAATATGAGCATCATCCGTTGTAAATGTTTGTAAATCGCAAGCATAAACTTCGGCTCCATCCAAGGCCATTTGATTGGCAATCTGTTTTCCAATGCCTTGTGCGGCACCAGTGACGATACATACTTTATTGGTTAGCAGATTCATAGTTATACACAACGTCCTCCATCAATTACTAACGCATGACCTGTAATCCAAGCCGAAGCGTCAGATAGTAAATATATGACAGCGTAAGCAATCTCTTCGGGTTTGCCATAGCGTTTGAGTAGGTATTTCTGACGATCGGCTTCCATATCTGCATCTGAAAACTCTCGTCCTTGTATTAATTCGGTTTCTACCATTCCGGGATGAATAGAGTTGGACCGAATCTTAGGAGCTAACTCGCGAGCGCAGTATTTGCTGAATGACATTACTGCAGCCTTGGATGTACCATAAACGGCATTTCCGATACCAGACCCCATCGCGGCCGAAGAAGAAATGAATACAATAGATGCACCGGCATTGAGTTTCTTCTTTTTGAGCAAGAATTTTGTCAATAGGATAGGTGCGAAAGTATTGGTAGTATAAATTTTTTCCAAATCATCTTCCTTAATAAAACTGATAGGTTTCATAAGATTGATGCCGGCATTGTTAACGAGCCCATCCAATTGTGGAACTTGCTCCGCCAAAGTTTGGATGCCTTCTTGTGAAGCCAAATCTGTGATAATCTGTACATGCCCTTGGCCTTTTAATTGATCAAAGGTCTGTTGTAGACGTTCTTGATTGCGCCCGGTGATGACGCAATGTGCGCCTATCTTGGCACATTCGATAGCTGTGGCGCGGCCTATACCGGATGATGCTCCGGTGATAAGCACCGTTTTTCCTTCTAATGAAAAGGGATTAGACAACATAGTCGGTAGCGATTTTATCTTTTACTTCAACTAATTTTGAGATCACGATATTGTCCGTTTGGAAGGCAACTGTTCCCCAACTCAGTCCTACACCAAACCCGCAGCAGATAAAACGTTTATTTTGCGCTTCATTAGTCAGTTGGGTAACAATCGTATTAGGAATAGATGCTCCATTGGTATTGCCAAAGTGGCGCATGCTGGATGGAACCTTCTCTGCGGGTAATTTCAATTTCTTAGCAATTAAATCATTCATCTTCATATTTGCCTGATGAAAGACAAAATAGTCAGCGTCTAAGTAGTCAAAGCCAAAGTGTTCTGCTAATTTCTTAACAGATTTCGGTGCGGTAGTGATTCCAAATGAGAATACATCCATGCCTTTCATGCGTGTTTGCAAACGATTGAGCATTTTACCCTCTACGTCTTCCTGACGGAAAGATTTAGCGCTGAACTGATTACGGCTACCACCATCCGGTGTAATAATAGCATCAAATCCGCTACCATCCGTTCCAAAATGGAATTGAACGGGTGTTGTTCGGCGAGCAAATTCAATGGCTGTTACTGTGCCAGATTGACCAAACAATGGACTTGGAGGTCCGGCTGCTCTGCGGCGGGCATCGCCCACCATCAGTAGGGCTTTCTTGAAGTGTCCCGTTTCTACTAGTCCCATAATGGCGCTAAGACCATAAACCCAACCGGAACAACCGATGGACATATCCGTGGCATAGCATTCTTTATTGAGCCCAAGGCGATCTTGTAAGATGCATGCTGTAGCCGGTAAAATATAATCCGGAGTCTGGGTAACGACTAATAGTGCATCAATGTCGGATTTATTCCATTTTAGGTCCTTAATCAACTGTTCAGCAGCGGCATAGCATAAATCGGAGGTGCATAGATGCCGAGCAGTACGACGTTCTTCTACACCAGTTGTTTCTACAAAATCCTCTGGGGTATATTCGGTAAAGAATGCTTGTTCCTTACGTCCCGGATGCAGGTTACTGGATATATGCTTGGGCATTCCGGAAGCCATTCCGGCTATACGGACATGCTTGTATTCCAAAAAGGCCATTAGATGCGACTTTTAACGATATTATATAAATCTTCAATGGTAACGGAACCTTTGACGTCATTTCCTTTTAGAGCAACGTCATATTCTTCATCAACCATTCCGATTACGCTTAGGCCGATCAGGGATGACCATTCTTCTAAATCGTGAAATTTGGTTTGAGGAGTGAAGATGCTTGCATCTGTTTCGTCAAATTGTTCTGCAAAATGTTGCACAAATTCTTGTAAATCCATAATAATTGTGTATTTAATATTTAAAAATTCTTGCGGGATTGCCTATGTATGTAGACTGATTTTTAGGAGATGAGAATAGATATGCGCCAGGACCCAATTTAACATGCGACCCGATATGCACTTGCTGCAGCACGAATGAACCTGCGCCGCAAATATTTTCTGACCCAAGATGCACTTCCCCTGATAATCTACATCCGGGCATCAATGTATTATAGTCGCCTATTTGCACATCATGACCAATGTTAATAAAACCATTAAGCAGATTAAAATCACCTATGGTAACATCGCATGAGATGGTGCATCCTCCTTCAATAATATTGCCCTTACCCATTGTTAGCGTTTTTTGATCTGCTACCCAAAGATCAGGATAGATGAGATTAGGGTAGGAAATGTTAGTGTTAGCAATACGACTTACAATCATTTTGACGGTAGTTGGATTGCCAACCGCAACGGCAATGGCAAGTTCGTTAGGGAAGGCATTTAACGCATGAATGTCTCCTAAAACTTGACCATAATGCGAGACGGAAGTACCTGCTGGTACCCCATCATCAAAAAAACCAATAAGATTCCAAGTTGGGCAATGGTTATTGATGTGCTGTATTAGACATGCAACCTCTTTGCCTAGACCTCCTGCTCCATATATGGCAATATCCATCATGTAACTTTAGTTTTAGCGCGCAAAGTTACACTTTTTTTTTCATATATGCAAATATTTTCTAATTTTATGCAGGAAAAATAAGCATATATAACTTATTTGAGGAGAAAGAGTCTGAATTAGTCGAATAAAATGGCGTTGATTGGGTAAGGAAGACGTACTGCGAACCGATTCCAAACATTGTTGAAAAAGCGGCTCTTTTAGCACATCTTTCCATAGACGAATAGCCGCTTTGTTGATTATACCTTGGGCAATATATTTCTCATAGGTGAAACACATGGTTAAACTATATATCGTGTGTTGGAAGGAGGGAAATGACATCCATTCTTGGCCATTGTGAGCGATGGATTGGATGGCCCTTATGATGGTGCAATCTGTTTTCGGACGAGGGGCATGTATGGCACTTTCGTTATGCATTACATAATGGTAGAAGATGACATTGCTTACCATTATAGTTTGTGCATATCGTAGGCATTGGACAGTAAAAGTATATACTTCTCCTACGTGAATGGTTGTGTCAAATAGAATATGATATTGTTCAATAATGGCTCGTTTATACACCAATTTTGGGGAAGTGGGAAAGGTTTTACACGTTTTATATAATGCTGTTGCTGAATAGATGCCTTCGGCTATCTCGTTCGTACAAACGGAAGTGTTATCACTATCTATCTGTACGGCAGGAAGTAGTATGTCAGCCGATGTCACGAAGAAGGGTTGTAGAATGTGTAGGGTGTTGGACTCCAAGTAATCGTCACTATCCAAGAATAGCACATATTTTCCAGTAGCATGTTTCAGGCCAGCATTGCGAGCTGCAGATACTCCTTGGTTAGACTGTGCAACACAAATGACTCGTTTATCGCTTTGCGCAAAAGAACGAATGATAGTTAATGTGTCGTCTTGTGAACCATCATCAATGAAGATAAACTCCGTATAATCGGAATTTATCAATTGCTTGAGGCTATTGATACAGCGTCCAATATGGGCTTGTGCATTATAGCATGGTATGATAATACTGAACTTAATCATTGCATTTGCTTTTGTGCATTCTCGTTAATTGCTTTTAGTATGAGTGTTCTATTCTCCTCTTGCGCAGCATGTTTCTCGGTTTGATAGATGGTGGAGTAGGTGGAGATAGTGATGTTTGAATAAAGAATGGTTTGAGCGTACGTCATACATATTAATAATATGATATATAGGTATCCCAACCAGGCACTAATCGTTTTTGGGGCATGACGGAAATAAACAAGGTAGTAACCGAAGATGAGAAACTCAAAAGTGGTAAAATAACGGAAAATACGATCTAAGACAAGGCTGCGATAGCAAAGTAGATGTCCGCATAAACCGATTAGCACTAAATCAAATAGAATCTCAAAGAAACGGTCTTGGTGGAACTCTTTAACAGGCTTGTAGAGCATAATCATTATGCAGTATGCTGCATATTTGATGAGCATACCAATGCCAACCGATGCACCATTGCTGACCATGTGTTGACTATTTACGTACACGCCATAACCGCTTACTTCTGCCAGATGATAGAATTGCAATATGATTTTGTTGGTTAGATCAAAATACGCAATGATGACGAAGGCTGTTAGAGTTAGGATGCGTGTTATGTCGCTCTTGAATATTTGCCGGTCTTTAGTATAGAAGAAATAGATGGGTAGCAAGATTAAGGCTGATTTATGGAAAAAGCATGCTAAAGCGATTCCGATAAAGTAATTAACCCAATCGCGTTTAATAATACATGGAATTGAGGCCAAGAATATACACATTGCAACATCCTGACGCAAGGTGTTTTGAAAAAGATTTGTGGCAATACCTAAAGCAAAAAAAGCAAAGATAGATGAAGCGAGCACTTCTTTTCTTTCGCGGAAGGCTCTATAAATAAGGGATATTTCTAAAAAAGCAAATAGGATAAAGAATACAGAATAATGTGCGTTTAAGATTTTCTTGAGGAAAATAATTAGCCACATAAATGATCGCTCCAGATGTTCAAAGATTCCTAGATGCTGAGCAATATTGTCGTTAATCGAAAGGGAGGTGTCCCACAACTTATAAATCTCCAAATACGCCATGTAGTCCATTCCTACGCAATATCGCAGTCCAAACACAAGCGTATATAACACAACAGGAATGCAGTAATAGAAGCGTGCTCGTCTGCCCGTTGTTAATGCTGAACGTCTCGTGAAATAAATCATGAAGATCATCAGCGTAGTATATACTAGGAATGTTTCTAACATGATAGATGATGTTTATGAATGACGTTATAAATGAAGGTCCGTTCTGTATTGGATAAGGCAGATACAAATACCATTAATGCACCGGCGATGATGGTGGCACTGATGGTTACAAGAAAACGGAATGGGAAGTGCATGAAATGTGTACAAAGCCAACTCATTGCAATACATATAATGATAGTTGGAACACAGTGTATTATGGTGCGCCAATAGGTTTTCTGTTCAAAGAAAACAGTCCTTCGCAGATACGGCAAACGCATCCACGCGCAGAGCATTTCAATAATTAAGTAACACCACATGACGCTATCAACGTTCAATCCGCAGTGTAGGCATAACCATGCGATAGGCAAGGTGAGTACTTTAATTGTATTAATGATGAGGGCATTGTATTTAACTTGTCCCGTAGCTTGTATTGCTAATCCTAATCCATTGGTGAGTTGGTCGCCAATGAGTGCTATCAATGTGAATTGTACAAATAGAACAGTTTTTTCCGGAACATTATTTGTGCCTAACCAGCATTCTAATAGTGGAGTAATTTCAAACAGCATTGGGATAGTGACGATAGAGACCAATAGAAAGGAGAATTTACACGCGCTGTTGGATAGTCGGAATACCTGTTCTCTATTATGCTCTCCTTCTGCTTTATAGACCTGAGGACTAATGGCATTTAATATCGCCTGTGCCAACATAGAAGTGGCTGTACTTACCTGTAAAGCTATACCATATGCGGCATTAATAATGGTGCCAAAGAAACGATTTAATACAATGCCGATACCTTGTGCTCTGACCATAAAGCAGCCTGCCGAATAGAGAGTCCATGTGGCAAAGCTTGTTAATTCGCGCATATATTTTCCGTTCCACTCACGCCATGATACCCAGTGGCATTCGGCATAATGTATGTGGGCATAAGCACCTAAAATGATTAAGTTAACGAAAGCAATGCCAGACATTAGTCCTCCATATAGTATGAGTTTGTCACATTGGGCAACATAGAGTAATATAACGGCAATGGCAACTTTGAGCACATAGTCTAATATATCTATTATGGATATAAATACAATATTTTCTTTGGCAATAAATAATGCTCGGAAAGGAGAAACAATGATGCTGACAGACATCATTATACTTGCGGCTACATATACCCATTGGGCGGCAATGAGTCGATCGGTAGGAATTTGTAGGAAATGAAGCATGATAACCGGTTCTAATCCTAGTAGAATGAGCAATATGCCCAAACCGATTAAAACGTGTAATAGCACGCTATTTCCAAAACATGTGTATGCTGAAGAAAAGTCTTTTTCTCCTTCGTAGTATGCTAAATATCGTTGCGTAGTTGTTACTAAAGCATTAGTCATAAATCCCAACATAGCAATCGTGCCGGCTACAACCATGTATATACCATAATCAGTTTGCCCTAATGCGCTAAGGATAAGACGTGTTGCCACTAAGGACAGCACTACATTAAGCGCTGTTCGGCAATACTGAGCGATGGTATTAACTATGATACGTTGGGATGAACTCACGATATAATTTATTGCCTCTTATGGCGGAAATAGTAATCAAAAATAATACTACGACGAGCAATCGTTTCCGGATAAGGAACGGTTGCTTGTTGTTTGTTGTGTTTGCGTTTAGTAACGAAGTTTGGACGCATTTTCCAGAATGCGATGCGAGCTTGCAAAACGGCTAATGCATTTTTGCTCTTACCGCTTATTAAGAGATGCAATGCAGCCATATAATCCAACACGAACCGGGCTATCCATACAGGGATCAGTCGTGTTGTAGGCAGGTTCTTATACATCATCAGTAAGCAATTACGGAAATTGAGGAAAGTCTTTTTGGGTGATTCATAACTGAGTGCCCCACCGCCTACATGGTAGATGGTACTTTGTGGAATACAAACCAGCTCATAGCCCCGGCATTGTAGTCGCCAACATAAGTCGATTTCTTCCATGTGCGCAAAGAACTCTGCGTCCAATCCGCCTACCTTTTTATATAACGCCGTGCGCACGCACATACATGCGCCCGTGGTCCAAAAAACAGGTGACACATCTTCGTATTGTCCTTCATCTTTCTCAACGTAGGACAAGATACGTCCTCTGCAATAGGGGTAGATTAGACTATCCATTTGTCCTCCGGCAGCACCGGCGTGCTCAAAATATTCCGGCTGTAAGACAGACCGAATCTTAGGCATTGAGGCGGCTACATTGGGATGCTCGTCCATGTAATTGAGCATAGGCAGTAACCAACCGGATGTTACTTCAACATCTGAATTAAGCAATATGGTATATTCGGCATCAACTTGATCTAATGCACGGTTGTAGCCTTCAGCAAATCCATAATTTGTGTCAAAACGAATGACGCGAACTGAAGGGAAGTCCGCTAATACGTCTATGCTATTATCCGTTGAACCGTTATCCGCAACTACAATCTCGGTGTTGGCGACATTGGTATGTCGAATTACAGAGGGTAGGTAGCGACGGAGCATATCGGCTCCATTCCAATTTAATATGACAATACTACAACGTAACATCGTGGTTATTTGTTATTAGGGCGCGACCATTTCCATCGGTTGTGAGTCCATAACCATATTTCCGGTTGCTCAATTATATTTTGTTCCAATCGTCTAGCAAACTGCTCGGTGATATAAGTGGGTTCGGTATGGACCGGATCGTCTGTGATTAGTTCTACGTGCACCTCATAATGTCCGCGCTTAGGGCTGGTTAAATGTACATAGGTTACGGCGTATCCGAATTTACGCGCAATCTGTTCGCCACCGCCGAGGAATCCTGTATCGTGATGCAGAAAGTCTGTCCAATAATAATCATTCCCGGGGGAAGGCTTTTGGTCGGCTATTAACCCTAAGGTAAATAGTTGTTTGGCTTGTTTTATTTGTACCAGTTTACGAAGTAGACTGCGTTTCTCAATACAACTGCCCACACCGCTATGTTTCTCTCGCAATTGTTTCATCGCACTATCTGCTGAAGTATTCTTGAGTTGCCGATAGACATTATAGTGTTGGATTGCCGGATTGGTAAAATGATGTTGTATGTCAGCCGTATATTCCCAGTTTCCCATGTGTCCTAACATGAAGATACATCCTCCGTTTTGTACGGTCCATCTTTCAATATCCTCTATGTTATGGACCACCAAGTATTCTTGCATTTGTGCATTGGACGCGCGGTAGGAGTGCACTATTTCCACAATAACATCCGCAAGGTGGTGGTAAAACCGCTTTTGAATTGTTTGAATTTCTTTCTCAGATTTATCCGGGAAGGATGCACGAATATTTTTATAGGATAGGGCACGCCGATACCGTACAACATAGAACATCAGAGGATAAATAAGTCCATCCGCTATGCCATATAATACCTTCAATGGTAGTACCGACAATATTTTAATAATCCATTTCATATTCTTTATTTCTCACCCTTTATTCCTCTTCCTCATAATATCCTTTTTCCAGTCCATAAGCCTTTTCGCCATCCATAATGAGTTGAATTTGAACAGAAGTTAAAGTCATGTGTAGTTTTTTAGCTTCATCGATAACATATTGCAGCTCTTCTGTCTCATCCACTTCTCCGTCAAGATAGGTGGCTTCGTCTGTAGATTCATCGTATTCCAATAGACCTCTTTCTTCTAAGAAATCGTCCATTGTATCCAAAACAAATAATACATCGGCCTCTGTTAAGCCTTTTTTATCTTCTTCCGGAATGAGTTTTAAAATGTACTCCACTATCTCCCGTTCTTCCGGGTCCATGATAGCAGTTTCAAAAGCATTATTTGCCATATCGTTGTGTTTTTATATAATTTTACGCTGCAAAAGTACAAATTTTTTCTCATATATACAAAAAATACAAGGATAAATTTGTGCATTTCAAATATTTGTAGTAATTTTGTGCCATATTTTCAAAAATATAGCTAATTTATCCATTATGAATAATTTTGTTAAGCGCACTCTTTCGGCAACCGTTTATGCCGCTTTGGTCATCTCTTCTATACTGGTGCATCCATACTATTTTGGTGTGGTTTTTTTAGTACTGTCTTTGCTTTCCGTTCGTGAATTTATGCATTTGATGCGTTGTGGTGTAGTACAAACTATTTGCTCTCTTGTACTCGCTGCATTGCTCTTTGCGGCGTACTACTGCAATGGCGGATTAACCACTATTCTTAGTCGTGTTATGTATGGAGGAGTACTGATGTTAGCGTTGATATTGGAATTATTCTTGAAGGCCGAGAATCCTATTCATAATTGGGGCTATACGTTGGTTAGTCAGATTATGATTGCTTTGCCTTTTGCCTTGATGACTCAGTTATATGGAATGGGAGGTGTTGAGCAAGGTAAATATATCTTATTGGCATTATTTATCCTGATTTGGGTGAATGATTCAGGAGCCTATATTGTAGGCAGTTTAATGGGAAAACGTAAGGGAGGTAATCATAAGATGTTCCCGCGCGTGAGTCCGAATAAGAGTTGGGAAGGATTAATTGGAGGAGCTTTATTTGCGTTATTGGGTGGATGGGTGCTCTACGTAGTAGAATGGCTTCCTAATAATATTCTTTTTGCGTTAGTTTTTGCCCTTGTGATAAGTGTGTTTGGTACGTTGGGCGATTTGATGGAGAGTTTAATGAAGCGAACCATTGGTGTAAAGGATTCCGGTAATATTATGCCGGGTCACGGAGGTGCTTTGGATCGCTTTGATAGTTTGCTTTTAGCAACGCCTGCTATCTGTTTACTCTTCCTTTGTTGGCCGCTTTAACTTTATAACCGGCTTCTTTGAGACAAGCGATTAGTCCCTTGTCTCCTCCGAGGTATGCTGCATTAAGCGTAATAAAGGCCTTGCCTTCTTTCAGATAAGGCGCAAGGCGTTTGACCCATGTCCGATTGCGTTGGGCATAGACCTGATAGTCAGAAAAACTGATGGTGCTGGTATTATCCGGTCCTTCAATCTGGTAAGCGATATCCGTCAATCGTCCTTGACGGTAGAACTCACGAATAATACGTTCCTGCCGAATCTCTTTTTCCGGATATTCAATGATGTTCTTGAGTTCTTTACATTGATAGTGAAATGGTTCACGATCAAATAGCATATACATCGTTTCACCAATCTCATCTAGTCCAAAAATAGGCCGTTTGGTTTGTTGAGCAACGGTCTCAAAGAACGTCTCCATCGTGCGTTCTTCGGAGTAATTAAGCCATGTTTTGAGTAACTCATTACGATAGAGTTCTGTCAAATATGCCGGTTTCATTCTGCCTAATTGGCTTAGTCCCATTCCTAATGCGAGTTGAAGGCTTTCGTCGATAGATGCGTATTCTTCTTCGGTATAGAAATTGCGTAATTGAACGGAATCGGGTAGAATGGCTGCTTGACGTAGGGTAGAGAGTGCTTCGTAATCTTCCATCACAAACTCTGTAATCACTTTGTCGCAACGACCATAATATTGGAATAGATTAGGAATAGTATCTGTAAACTGTATATCCATTAGTTTATTGGTTGCTAACAGATAGGATTTGTTTTTGCTATTATTGCCGGAAATCTCATAAATGAGCTGGGCGTAGAGCCGACTTCCTGTCCCAATATGTATGAAGGATAGAAGCATGACAACGAGTATATATTTCCAACTTTTCATATATTATTGGAATCGATTGATAAGATTATATGCTTTGTATATGCCTAATTCTCCGGCGCGGCTCAGGTCGGCGATGCCGGCAGGGATATTATTGGTGTAGATATATGTTAATCCTCGGTTATAATATGCTTCAGCAAAGTCCGCATCGACATCAATGGCCTTGGTATAATGTACGATGGCAGCGGCATAGTCTTTTTGCTGACAGAGGATATTGGCTTTATTGTAATAAGCAAATGCAAAATCCGGCATTCGAGAGATGACATAATCATAGTCGCGCAACATGATTTCAAAGTCCATTTCAAACTTCGTGGCGTTTTCTATGTCTCCGGTTGCTCGTTGGTACTCCACTTGTTTGTATCGCCAGTTGGCACGCATAAAGTGTGCAAAGACGAGTTGCGGGTCCATGTTGATGGCCTTGGTGCAGTCTTCATTAGCAGACACATAGTCTTGTACCAGAGCAAATTCAATGGCTCGGCTCAGGTATAGTGCTGCACCTTGTTTGGTATTGACGGAGGATTGCGAGAAGGTATATTTGCCTTCGTAGTTATCAATCTGATTAGATAGTTTACTAATCTGCTCAAAATGCACGTCAATCATATCGGCCGATAGGGTGAGTTCATGGCATGTAAGTTGGAGTGGGGATGGTAATAAACGCAAGCGATTATATTGCTCAATAGCGTAATAGAAATAAGTCGTTCTGCGCATAGGATCTGTTTGTGCATAGTATCCAAGTGCCACATTAGGTTCGTTTACGACATCCGTATAGTGTTGTTGAATGGATCCGCGTGTTTCGGATTCATAATTGTCTTGTGGTTCGGTCACTATGTTTTGTGCTGTCCTTGATGAGAACTCTTTGCGTCGGTCGCGCTTAGGCGGTTGGTAATTAGCAGCTTGTTCGCGCATTTGCCGTTCATCAATAGGTTTGCGAGCAATGATGGCATCCAATATGAAAGTGGGGTATTGCTCCGGGTTCAATTCTCCGGCACGACGCAGATCATCTTCGGCACGATTATAGTCTCCTACTTGTTGGCGTAAGATGCCTCGATTGAAGTAGATGTGCCCATCCTTTGGACTCAGTTGTATGGCTTTATCCAAATCGTCTAATGCTCCTCGGAAATTATTACGACGATGGTAAAGAATACTGCGGTTTACATAATCACCTGCCCATTTGCTGCCTAAAGCAATGGATTTAGAAAGGTCATCGATGGCTTCATCTTCGTTCCCGATGAGTAGGTTCAGCATACCCAATGCGGACCAGTTGCCCGAGTTATAGGGTTCTAAGTTGGTCGCCTGTTGAAAACTACTTAATGCCGATAGCGTATCTTTTTGCGCCAATTCAATAACACCTTTCTCGAAATGTAGCGAAGCGGACTTGGGTTCGTGTCGCATGAGATAGCCTATATCTTCCAAGGCCTCGTTGTAGTGCCCCATCTCGGCGCGAACATCGGCTCGCAGCAGTTTATAGGTGTGATTTTCAGGAGCATGCACCAAAGCGGAAGTGAAATCTCGTTCTGCCGCCTCATAATCCTGCATTTGTCGATAGATGTAACCTCGCGTATAATATGCTCCAGGGTGGAAAGGATTACGTTCAATGGCTCGATTTAGGTCTTGCAATGAACCTTGATAATCGGACAGTTGAACCTTAGCAATCCCTCGTAACAAATATGGTTCTGCTAAATAGGGTTTGAGTTTAATGACTTGATTGAAATATTGAATGGATAGCACATAGTCGTTAAAATAGAGCGCATTTCGTCCTATAGCTGTGATTCGGTCAGTATTGAGTTGGGCATAGAGCCTACTTCCAATTCCGCCATGAAGGACGGATATTAGAATCACAACTACTATGTACTTCCATATTCTCGTCATCGTCTATGTTACTTACAGCCTGCATTCGGGTCAAACCATTCCGGTATATCAAAAGTTGCCTCGCGACTATAACCGAGTTCAGGATCATTGTAAACCTTTTGCATAAATAATCCGTAGATAGGTAATGCTGTGCGTGCGCCTTGTCCTTTATCCATTGAATCAAAGTGGATAGAGCGGTCCTCGCCACCAACCCAGCAACCTGCTACTAATTCGGGCGTAAAGCCAACAAACCAACCATCGGAGTGGTTCTGCGACGTTCCTGTTTTTCCTCCCATTGGCATATAGAGTTGGTATTGGCTGCCGCGCAATCGCATTCCGGTGCCTTCGGTAATCACTTTCTCCAGCATATAAATCATCTTATAGGAAGTGTTCTCGCTGATGACTTCATGTGTGGGTGCCGTAAAAGTGCCTAATAGATTGCCATTACTGTCTTCGATATGTGTGACATATAGCGGCTCGATGCGAATGCCTTTATTAACAAAAGTCGTATAGGCATCAACCATCTCTTCTACGCTGACATCGCATGTACCTAAGCACATGCTGACTACCGGATCAATAGGGCCTTTGATACCGAATGAGCGCATCAGTTTAGCCAGTTGTTCAGGAGTGAACAAGGACATTAGATAGGCCGTAATCCAGTTGCTGGACTTTTTGAGACCCCATGTCAGCGAAACGGTCTCTCCAACTTGTTCCGGGTGAGCGTCGCGAGGTGTCCATTCCACACCATTGCCGTCAATCAATGTGTATTCTACGTTCTTGGCAGTATCACAAGGCCACATGCCTTCGTCCATAGCTAATGTGTAGAGATAGGGTTTGACGGTTGAACCAATCTGACGGCGGCCCATGGTGGCCATATCAAATTGGAAGTGCGCGAAATCAGGACCTCCTACATAGGCTTTCACTTGGCCATTATGAGGATCCATTGCCATGAAACCACAACGTAAGAAATGTTTGAGCCATTTAATGGAATCTCGCGGACTCATAATGGTATCAATCAATCCGTCGTAACTGAATATTTGCATTTCAACCGGTGTATTGAAGGCTTCGTCAATTTGTTTGGCCGTAAAACCTTGTTTTTTCATGGTGCGATAGCGGTCCGTTTGACGGATTGCACGATTCATGATGCTATTAATCTCTTCCGTAGATAGGTCTTTAGAGAAAGGCGCATAGGAACGTTTCTTTTTCTCTTTAAAGAACTGATCCTGCTTAAAGACCATGTGCTCGTGTACTGCCTCTTCAGCATAACGTTGCATACGTGAATCAATTGTGGTATAGATGCGCAAGCCATCTTGGTAGATGTCATAAGGAGTGCCGTCCGGTTTGGTGTTTTTATTGCACCAACCATAAAGAGGATTCTCTTCCCATTGTTGCTTATCTATCTCGTATTGCAGTTGATTCCATTCGGAGTAATTGCTTTGCTTAGGTTCTTTGGCTGTTAATACGAGTCGTAAGTACTCGCGGAAGTAAGGAGCTAACCCCTGTTTATGATCAACCGAACTATAATGTATATCCAGCGGCAGTTGTTTAAGCGAATCGCATTGCTCTTCTGTTATATAGTCGTATTTATACATTTGGTTCAAGACGGTATTTCGTCTATTCATTGTGCGTTCCGGATGACGAATAGGGTTGTATAATGCAGGGTTCTTACACATGCCTACTAACATAGCCGACTGCTCAATGGTGAGTTGATTGGGTGTAGTGGAGAAATACACTTGTGCAGCCGATTTGATACCAACAGCGTTATAGAGAAAGTCAAATTGGTTGAGGTACATGAGTAATATCTCATCTTTAGAATAGAGTCGTTCCAACTGGGTGGCGATTACCCATTCGATAGGTTTCTGCATAGCTCGCATAAAGATATTATGAGCTCGAGGTGACCATAATTGTTTAGCTAATTGCTGGGTAAGAGTCGAACCTCCACCGGCCTGACCTAAGGTGATAATTGCTCGGAAGAGTGATTTAACATCCACGCCGGTATGCTGATAGAAACGCACATCTTCGGTAGCAATCAAGGCGTTGATTAAGTCCGGGGAAAGATCGGCATACTGCACGCCAACGCGATTCTCTTGACGGTAATAACGACCTAACGACTGTCTATCTGCTGAGAATATCTCGGTAGCATAGCGGTTTTTAGGGTTTTGTAACTCTTCCAGGGGTGGTAGATAGCCTAACCATCCTTTTACAATCATAACAAAGATGAGGTAAATGAGCAAGCATCCTGCGATGAAGATGCCCCAGAACCATTTAAGAAAAGTAACGTTTTGTTGTTTCATATTAAGTCTTCTATTATGCGATTAAGTATATTCAGTCCTTCTTGTGTGGCTATTAGTTTGTTTTTTTTGCGACGAAGCAATCCGCGATGGATATAGTCATTTACTTTATCCATACGATTACTAACGAGAGCTTCGTCAATGCCTTCCACTGTCCGTAGTTGCAGCATCACCTGCTCAATATGTCGTTGCTCTTGAGTCAGTGTCTCGCTTTCGCGTTGCAATGTGTTAGTTTGTATGCCGGTCATATAGGCTTTGAGGTCATTGGGATTCCAAGAACGAACCTTGCCGTCAAAACTGTGTGCTCCTGCTCCTAAACCGATATAGGGGGTATGATTCCAGTAACTGCTGTTATGTTGACTGCGGTATCCCGGTAATGCAAAGTTGCTGACTTCATAATGATCCCATCCTTGTCGTTTGGTCACTTTGCATAGGAAATTGTACATCCTATTTTGTAATCGTTCACTAGTGGGGGTAATCTCGCCCCTTTCTACCATTTTAGTGAGCGGTGTACCTTGTTCGTAGGAAAGGCAATAGCACGAAATATGCTGCACTCCCAATCGCAATGCCGCTCTTACATCCATTTCCCATTGTATCAAATTTTGTCTTGGTAGCCCGAACATGAGGTCTATGCTGATATTGTTGAATCCGGCTTGTTGTGCCCATTTAACGGCTAAGCGAGCTTGCCGGGCGGTGTGACGACGTCCAATGCGTCGTAGCAAAGGATTTCGGAACGTTTGAATACCTATGCTTAGTCGGTTGATGCCAGCTGCACGTAAGGCTTGCAGTTTATCTAACGTCAAGTCGCCGGGATTGGCTTCCATGGTGATTTCTACCGTCTCTGGAGTCGCAATGGCAGCAACGAGCCGTTGTATATCAGCCACATCTAACATAGAAGGAGTGCCTCCGCCTATATACAGTGTGCGGATGTCGCCTTCTACTTCGTTGGCACGTGCCTGCCACTCTTTTATGACGGCATCTACATACGCGCTACGGCTCTCTAATTGGGTAGTAGAGAAGAAATCACAATAGCGACAACGTGATTGACAAAACGGAATATGAATATATACGCCTAGCATAGTGTTTAGTGTTTAGTGTTTGGTGTTTAGTTTTTAGTGTCGTTTCCCCATAAATGTCTCATCCACTCGGCTATTTTTTGCTCTTGTGGACTACCTTGTGGGTTCCAAAACTTTGTATCTTTAAGTTCATCGGGCATATACTGCTGATGCACGAAATGATTTGGAAAATCGTGAGCATATTGATAGCCTTCGTGATACCCTAATTCTTCCATCAGTTTAGTGGAGGCGTTACGCAGATGTAAGGGTACAGGTTGATTGCCGGATTTCTCCACTTCTGCCAAGGCGGCATCGATAGCCAGATAAGCAGAATTGGATTTTTGCGAAGTAGCCAGATAGATAGTTGCTAATGCCAAAGGAATACGTCCTTCTGGCCAGCCTATCTTGGTGAGTGTATCAAAACAAGCATTGGCTACAAGCATAGCATTAGGGTTGGCCAATCCTATATCTTCGGATGCAGAAATAACCAAACGGCGAGCGATGAACTTAGGATCTTCTCCGGCAGCCACCATTCGAGCTAACCAGTAAATAGCGGCATCGGGGTCAGAACCGCGGATAGATTTGATGAAGGCAGATATGATATCATAATGCAGTTCTCCGTCCTTATCGTATGCCACCGGGTTTTGTTGCAGTTGTTTAGTGACTGTTTCGTTATCAATCGTTTGTACACCAGAGTTGGTCACTAATTCGATTATATTGAGCAATTTGCGTGCATCGCCTCCGCTGTATCGCAGAATAGCTTCCGTCTCTACTACCTTCACTTGCCGTTCCTTTAGGTACTCGTCTTCGGTTAAGGCACGATGCAGCAATTCGAGCAGGTCATCCTTGCCAAGCGGTTGCAGAACGTATATCTGACAACGTGAGAGGAGTGGGTTGATTACTTCAAAGGAAGGATTTTCGGTAGTGGCCCCAATTAGGGTGATTGTACCATCTTCGACAGCCCCCAATAGACTATCTTGTTGCGATTTAGAAAACCGATGAATCTCGTCAATAAATAGAATAGGGGATTGTTTGTCGGTTGGAGCGAATAGTCCGCTATTGAGTTGTGCTTCGCGTTTAGCTTTGTCAATCACATCTCTTACTTCCTTCACGCCGCTGGTTACGGCAGATAGGGTATAGAAAGGACGCTGCAGTTCATGGGCTATGATGCGTGCTAATGTGGTTTTTCCTACTCCGGGAGGACCCCACAAGATGAAGGAGGACAGATTGCCGCTCTCTATCATCTGGCGCAGGATAGCACCTTCGCCTACCAAGTGTTTTTGTCCTATGTATTCGTTCAGCGTCTTGGGACGTAAACGCTCCGCTAATGGTAACATATTACGATGCTATTTTTGGGTTTGCAGCATTTGTCGTGCTGTATCTAATACGGAATCGGTTATTTGTTTTCCTGCCAGCATAGAGGCGATTTCCTGAATGCGTCCTTCTGCCGTCAATTGTGTGATATGCGTTTCTGTTCGAGTTGCTGTATCTTGTTTATAAACGCGATATTGATGGTGTGCCTGCGCTGCTATTTGAGGCAAGTGGGTGATAGCGATTATCTGACGGGATGTAGCCATCTGTTGCATGATGAGTCCCATCTGCGTAGCTACTTCGCCGCTTACGCCGGTATCTATCTCATCAAAGATGATAGTAGGTAGTCCGTTGGTAGAAGCGATTAAGGCCTTTATGCATAGCATTAAACGACTTATTTCACCACCGCTAGCCACTTCTGCCACGCGTCTTAGCGATTGGTTGAGGTTGGCTGCAAAGAGGAACTGTACGTTATCTTTTCCGGAAGGTGTAAAGTCCGGCAGAGCCTCGATGCTGATATCCACGTTCGCATGCATGACGCCCAATGAACTTAGACTTTGTATGAGCTGTTGGCTAATGCTTTCGCGTACAGCCTGACGGGATTGGGTTAGGGCCTGTGCGGCTTTAGTCAGTTCATCCGTTGCTTCTTTTAGGGCATGCTGTAATTGGGCTATCTCTTCATCAAAGTTAGCAAAGCGATTGACTTGTTGGGCGAGTTGGTCTCGCAACTCAATTAGTTCGCTGACGGTTGATTGTTGATGTTTGCGCAAGAGGGTGTTGATTAGGTCTAATCGCTCACTTACTTGTTGCAGTCGTTCCGGATTGATTTCCGAATCGTCATAGATGCGGTTGAGGTCAGACACGATATCTTTGAGTTCAATCTCTACGCTTTTCAGGCGTTCTTGCAGTTCGGGAGCGGCATCGCTTACGTCGCAAGAGTGGATAAGGGACAATGCCCCTTGCTCGTCATCATCCATCTTTTGCAGAACGGTTTGTAGGTTGAGTTTGATATCTTCAGCGTGCGTTAGTCGATATTGTTCCTGCTCTAATTCCTCTTCTTCGCCCTCGGTGAGTTGTGCCTCATCCAATTGCTGATATTGGAAGGCGATGTAGTCGGCATCTTGGCTGCTTTTAGCCGCTAAGGCTTGCAGGTCTTCTAATGCTTTCTTGGCTTCTGTATATGCATTATAGGCTTGTTCGTAAGTCTGCTTTTGTAAGTCGTTATGAGCCAATGTATCTACGATGCCTAATTGAAAATCGTCGTTTTCAATCAGTAGGTTTTCGTGTTGGGAATGAATATCAATCAGTTGGTGGGCTAAGGCCTTTAGTTCCTGTTGCGTCACTACTTCGTCGTTCACGAAACTGCGGCTGCGTCCATTCTGATTGAGTTCACGTCGTATGAGGTACTGTCCAAAGTCGGCTTCTATGATGCAATGTTCTTCTCCTTCGGTAATGGCTTTGGTGTCGGCTCTGGCACCCATTACGAGGGCCAATGCACCAAGGATGATACTTTTACCGGCACCTGTTTCACCGGTGATGGCAGCAAAGCCTTCACGAAAATCAATGTCTAAGTTGCCGATTAGGGCGTAGTTTTGTATGTGTAAATGCTCCAGCATATAGCCTTATTTGTTTATTTTGTCATATTGGTCCTGTCTGGTTGGGTCCACTGCCATACATACGTCATATACGGCTTTTTTCTCATCGGCTGTGCCTTTTTGGAATAGTTGCACGAGTTCGTCGTTTTTTGCGTCCATAAACGTATATACGACATAGGTGGCAGGACGAGCTTTATTGGCGGTATGTAGCACTTCGATGTCCTTGGCGATGCGTGCGCGACCGTTAGCCACGTTCTCGGTCATCATGTCTAAACCAAGTCGATGATAGGTATAGATATACTCGCGGAAGGGATGGAAGGCTTCGTCCATTAGGTTATTGATTAAGGCATAGCGATTACGTGTAGAAGAGAAGGCTTTCCATCCGTCTGCTTCGCCGCCTTGGGTAGAAGCTGATTGACCCATTTGGGCAATGTTTTCGCATACTTGGAAATAGGGTGTACCGCCTAAGCGTGCATAACTATCCATGTCGTAACCGATAATGAGATAGGCGTAATAGGCGAGCAGGGCGGCTAAATTAGAGGTGAATTGTTGTGGTTGGAATTCAATTCGGTCAAACTCTTGATACACAAAGTTAAAATCATTGTCCTTGAAGTTTATGAGAGGACTGGAATAGGTGGTGTTATAGATAGGCCGGCGGCTTTGCACCTGCATTTCGCAAGAGAACAAGTTTTCTGTGGTCACGCTCTTCACTATGATGAGCATAGAGCACTCAATCCGTTCGTTTTCAGCTACGGTCATATCGGTCCATCGTGTGGTGTTGTAGAAGTCGGTGATGGATTGTTTGAGCGTCTCAAACATCTGCTGGCTCGTTCCCTCCACCTGGGCGGTGTTGAGGTTAACGGTCATATTGAGTTCCTGGGCCTGAACGAGTGCAGTTAGCAAAAGGGCACTACAAAGTAATAGTTTTCGCATATAGGGTTTGGTTATTGCAAGTTATACGATAGATGGTTTTATATATTTCGTCTTTATAAATCGGTTTTTTCTCTTTGTAGTTAGGATTCTCGGTGTCAGGAACGGAGCGTGTCTCGCGACGAATAGTGAGTAGGATAGGTTGTCCTTCTTGGGATTGGGTATCGGTGATAACGCCTTTGTTAGGATCGAATCGTGCCAAGGTTATTTGTTGGTATAGACTATCCGGTTCAATGGCAGCATAGACCGTTTTAGTGGCTGTGCCGGTAGTTGTTTGACCTACGAACATAGCCGTGAGGGCCTCTTCTTGCTTATCCAGGTTGTCTAATATGAGTTTCATCGATGTGCCGTCCGCAGGAGCGTGGGTAGTCTCACCGGCTAAGGTATTGATGCGAATCTCACGCAGGAAATAGATTTGTTTTGCCACGGCTTCGGCTTTTTTGGCGGTATTGGTGGCCATCAAGGCTTCTTCGGGCAGAGGCAATGGTTTAGCAATGGTTGTTTTGGCTTTTTCGCAGTGTTTTGCCTTGCATGCGTTGTCCTGCTTGTTCTTTTGGCATTGGGGCGTTGCTACTTTCAAGAGTTGATAGGTAGTGGCATTATCCAATACGACATCTTGGGTGCCTAAATAGCGTTCACTATATTGGTATAACTCGCCACGAACGGCTTGTGTTTGGTTATACACGATGGTAAACGGTTTGTCAAAAGCCTGAGTGGCCGTCATTAGGATGCAGCCTAAGGCTACTAAGATTGTTTTTTTCATATTGCGTTGTTTTGATTATTCCATATTGGCCAGGCCTCATCTGCTTGAATATGCAGCATTTCGAGTCCATTTTTTATTCTTGCCCCTTGTTCTTTTCCATGTTTGAGGAAAAGTGTTTCTTGTGGGTTATAAATACAATCGTACAAAAGGTGTGCCGTAGTGATGGCTGAATAGTCTATGTTTGGACAATCATTTATGTTGGGCCACATTCCTAAGGGCGTACAATTGACTATTATGGTGTGTTGACGAATGATGTCAGCGGTTAAGTTATCATAGGTCAGGTTAGGTATGTGTCGGCTTACGTAGGTCGGTTGTATGCCTAATTGCTGTAAGGCGTAATAGACGGCTTTGGCTACTCCGCCTGTACCTAAGATTAGGGCGTTAAGGTCGGTTGGTTGCAGGAGTGGTTGGATGCTGCGTGTAAATCCAATCCAGTCGGTGTTGTAGCCTTTTTTATGTTTATCTACTACGTTAACGGCTCCTATTTGTTGTGCCACCTCATCTATCGAGTCCAAATAGGGTATTATAGTCTGCTTAAATGGAATGGTTATGTTGCAGCCATCTAATTGATTTAGGTAAGTCCCCACGTGTTCTATTGTATCCAGTTCGAATCGTTTATAGTCGGCTTGGATGTGTTCAAGCGTGAACTTATCCGTGAAGTACTGCTCCGAGAACGAATGCGCCACGGGCTTACCTATGATGCCAAAGTGTGTCATACTTCGTTATTCGTTAATGCGGTTTGTACTCGTTCGGCTAAGGCGGCTATGTGTTCTATTTCGGCTTTGGTCCAATGACTGAGTTCTTCTCGAATGGCATTCCGTTTGTAGCGTGTATCGCTATTGGTGGAGTCTTCCACCCAGTCGATATGACGGATATCGCGCAGGTAGTGGCATATATAGTCGTGGGTGGTGCATAGTAGTGGACGAATAATAGGGATGTCTGATTCTACGCACGGGTTGGGGGCTTTGGGTCGCATTCCGCATAGTCCTTGCAGCCCGCATCCGCGGCGGATGTGCATAAGTACTGTTTCGGCCTGGTCGTTTTGATGGTGCGCCACAGCAATGGCTTTGCATCCGGTCTGTCGTGCTATTTGGTCAAACCATTGATATCTCAGTTCCCGGGCGGCGGTCTCGATGGACAGGTGATGCTCTTGAGCGTAGGATGTAGTATCAAAGTCTTGACTATAGCATGGAATACCATCTTTCAGCCAGTCCTTACGCACGGATAAGCGCTCGGGTAGGTCGTGTGCCAGCGCGCGTACAAAAAAAGAATCTCGGTCGCTTTCTTCACCACGAAGGTGGAAATTACAATTTGCCACCACGCATTCGTATCCGCCACGCATCAATATGTCCAATAGTGCCACACTATCGGCTCCGCCACTCACACAAACTAAAACGCGGTCACCCGTGTCTAATAAGTGGTTGTCAGATATGTATTTGTTGACTCTCCTTAACACTACGTGTATGCACGTGCATGTGCGCATAAGTATTGCAAAGAACAGCCGCCCAAAGGGCGACTATTCTGCAATAGGATCATTTAGAGATAGACTTATTTATCGTCTTCAACAGCAGCTTGAGCAGCAGCTAAGCGAGCGATAGGCACACGGAAAGGTGAGCAGCTTGCGTAGTTCATGCCAACGCGAGCGCAGAACTTAACGGAGCTGGGTTCGCCACCGTGCTCACCGCAGATACCGGTGCGCAGTTCAGGACGAATAGCACGACCTTTCTCAACGGCCATCTTGATGAGTTGGCCAACACCCTTTTGATCGAGAACTTGGAAAGGATCAGCTTTCAAGATCTTCTTCTCGAGGTAAGCAGGTAAGAAGGAAGCGATATCGTCACGGCTGTAACCGAAGGTCATCTGAGTGAGGTCGTTGGTACCGAAGCTGAAGTATTGAGCTTCTGTAGCGATACGATCAGCGGTCAGAGCGGCACGTGGAATCTCAATCATTGTACCTACTTCGTATTCAACCTCTACGCCGTATTCAGCAAATACCTCTTTAGCAACGCGGTTGATGATTTCTTTCTGTTGTTTAAGCTCGTACAGAATACCAATCAGAGGAACCATGATTTCGGGCATTGGGTTCTTGCCTTCTTTCTTGAGTTCGCAAGCAGCGGACATGATGGCGCGTGTTTGCATAGCGGTAATCTCCGGGAAGGTGATACCCAGACGGCATCCACGGTGACCCAACATTGGGTTGTTCTCGGCCAGCGAGTTAACGCGTTGTTGAATCTCTTGAACAGATACGCCCATTTCCTTAGCCATGGTCTCTTGTCCTGCTAAATCATGAGGAACGAACTCGTGCAATGGAGGATCAAGCAGACGGATATTAACGGGGCAGCCGTCCATAGCTTCGAGGATACCCTTGAAGTCGCTCTTTTGGTAAGGCAACAGTTTAGCGAGAGCTTTCTCGCGGCCTTCTGAATCCTTAGCCAGAATCATCTCACGCATAGCGAGGATCTTCTTGTCTTCGAAGAACATGTGTTCGGTACGAGTCAGACCGATACCCTTGGCACCAAAGGCGCGAGCCACTTGTGCATCGTGAGGAGTATCAGCGTTGGTACGAACCTGCAGGTGTGTATATTTGTCGCAAAGGTCCATCAAATCCTTGAAGTCGCCACTGAGTTCAGCAGCCTTGGTAGGAATCTGACCTGCATAAACTTGTCCGGTAGAACCGTTCAGACTCAGGTAGTCGCCTTCTTTATAGGTAACGCCTTCGATGGTAACGGTTTTTGCCTTGTAGTCAACCATGATGGCACCGGCACCGGATACGCAGCATTTACCCATACCACGAGCCACAACGGCAGCGTGAGAGGTCATACCGCCACGAGCGGTGAGGATACCTTCGGCAGCAGACATACCGGCGAGGTCTTCGGGACTGGTTTCGATACGAACCATGATCACCTTATGACCGTCTTTATGCCAAGCTTGAGCGTCATCAGCGTGGAAGACGATTTGACCGCAAGCAGCACCGGGGCTAGCGGGCAGACCTTGGGTAATCACTTTAGCTTTCTTGAGAGCGTCCTTGTCGAATACAGGGTGGAGCAGTTCATCCAGTTTCTGCGGTTCGCAGCGGAGGATAGCTTCTTTCTCTGTAATCAAACCTTCGCGAACGAGGTCCATGGCGATTTTCACCATAGCTGTTCCGGTACGTTTACCGTTACGGGTTTGTAGGAACCAGAGTTTACCTTCTTGAACGGTGAACTCCATATCTTGCATGTCGCGATAGTGGGCTTGCAGTTTGAGTTGGATTTCGTTGAGTTCTTTGTAGAGCTCAGGCATGCACTCTTCCATAGAAGGATATTTGCTAGCGCGTTCAGCTTCGCTAATACCGCGCAGCGCAGCCCAACGGCGGCTTCCTTCGATAGTGATTTGTTGTGGGGTACGGATACCGGCTACAACGTCCTCACCTTGTGCGTTAACGAGGTATTCACCATTGAAGATGTTTTCTCCGGTAGCGGCGTCACGGCTGAAGCAAACACCGGTAGCGGATGTTTCACCCATGTTACCAAATACCATTGCCATAACGCTAACGGCGGTTCCCCATTCGTCTGGAATACCTTCCATTTTACGATAGAGGATAGCGCGTTCGTTCATCCAGCTGCGGAATACAGCGCAGATAGCGCCCCATAATTGCTCGATAGGATCGGTTGGAAAGTCCAGACCGGTTTGCTCTTTGATAGCGGTTTTGAAGCGAGCAACGAGCAGCTTCAACTCATCTACATTAAGGTCTTTATCCAGGGTAATTCCACGGATGCCTTTTACCTCTTCGATAATCTTCTCGAATGGGTCGATATCGGTTTTGTTAACGGGTTTAAGACCGAGCACTACGTCACCGTACATTTGTACGAAACGGCGGTAGCTATCATATACGAAGTGAGGGTTATTGGTTTTAGCCACCATACCTTCAGCTACTTCGTCATTCAAACCAAGGTTGAGGATTGTATCCATCATACCGGGCATAGAAGCGCGGGCACCGGAACGAACGCTGACCAACAGGGGGTTCTTCTTATCGCCGAATTTGCATCCCATCAGGTTCTCGATATGCTTAACAGCGGCCATAACGTCGTTATTGAGCAGCTCCATGATCTTTTCTTGACCTACCTGATAGTACTCGTTACATACATCCGTCGTAATGGTGAATCCGGGAGGAACGGGCACACCGACGAGGTTCATTTCTGCGCAGTTGGCACCTTTACCGCCTAACTGTTCGCGCATCTGTGCATTACCTTCGGCTTTTCCGTTGCCGAATAAGTAAACTCTCTTCTTGTTTTCCATAATAGTTAATTAATTATATTTATAATTGTTAAATTTTCCCATTGAGCCTGCAAAAGTACAAAAAATTTTTGATATATGCAAATTTTTTTATAACTTTGCATCGTTTTTATGCAATACGAAGTATTTGACGATATGAAACAGTGTACTCAGGAGAGGGTGGAGAGCCTTCTTCAGCTGGTTCCTGAGTTCCGTCGCGCGTACGCGTTAAAATATAAACATGTGTTTGGTCAGTTCTGTGCTCTTCAGTCCTGGTACATGATTGAACGGATGATGCACGATGCACGATGCACGATGCACAGTTCACGATGCACGGTTCACTATACTCCGGAAGGCAAGCCGCAGTTTGTGGACGGTCCGGAGTTTTCTATTTCTCATTGTAAAGAGGCGATAGCGGTGGCGGTAGATGAGCATCCGATAGGAATAGATGTAGAATCGATTCGTAAGGTGAGTTCGTCGCTGATGGAATACACGATGAATGAGCAAGAGTGCGCTTTGATACGTTCTTCGGCGGAGCCGGATAGAGCGTTTATTCGTTTATGGACGCAGAAGGAGGCGTATCTCAAGTATCTTGGAACCGGCATCAGCAATGATATGCGTGATGTGCTGAATGGGGTTGATTGTTCGCATTTTATTATTGAGGACCACAGTTCGTATATCCTCTCCCTTTATCATGAATAACAAACGCGCACCCGTGTGAGTGCGCGTTTGTTATCAATCATCTATTCAACTCCATTCCGGAGGCGTTGTAGATGCGGCCGTTGCGAATGATATGCAATTGGTCGTTTTGGATGACCTTGATGAATCGGTCACCGGTAGGATTGCCGTCCGAGCCGATGGTCTCAATGATTGTGGGCGTTGTGCGTTCCTTAACGCGCACATCCAGATAGAATCGGTCTGCTATCTTGCCCTTGTTGAGGTCAATGGTGTAGGAATCGATAGCCATATCGATATGGGCATTGGTAGCGTTATCCATCAGGTAAACCTCCAGACCGTCGGTCATCTCCGGCATAGCGAAGGTGTATGCACCATTGGCGTTGATGTTCACGGTGAGCGGAACGATTTGATCCTCAACGGGTAGGGTATTACCGGCATATTCCACTTCCTCTGTTACGGAGTATATTTGGTTAGCACGAGTATCGGTAATCTTGGTCAAGTCCATTTGGTTATCGAAGTCGGTTGTCGCGCGCGTATCCATATATATATAGGTGTTATCCTCGGTATTGTTACCCTTCTTGAGACTGAGTGTCATTTGTGCGTTGGTCAATTCGTTTTCAGCTACGACACGGCGAGCAGCAACACTGGTTGGTACTTCCGGTTCACTCTGCGTGTATTGGTTCCAGTTGATACGTCCTGAGAACTGAACCATATAGCAGTTGAAGGACAAGAAGTCTTTGCCAACAGATGTAGCGGGTTCGTAACGATTATAAGGAGGCTGACTACGATCATAAACGTACACGAAGTTAGGTGCTCTATCTAACATCTCGTCATCATCTTTACGTTCGAATTGTGTCTCTTTATCAATGCGTATATTGCTATAACTATTGGTACCTAATAGGCGCCAGTTGCTATCTTGTGCCTTACGATCTTTCTTCTGGCAAGTCCAGTCCTCATATTCAACCCATTGGTCTTTACTGCTTCGTGTCATATCCCAGCCGCTTTCGCTACTTGGGAAGTAGAGACGTAGGATAGTGGTGGTAACTGTTTTCTTACCATCTACGCAACCATCTCCTCCCTCGCAAGGTTCTTCTCTGGTGATTTCTTTCCATAAGTTTTGGTTATTAGCTTCAGTACGGTCGAAGACGAGAATATAACCGTTTCCTTTGAGCAGTTTTTCGCTCTTGTGTTTCCAGCGCCAGAAGGTTTGGGTATCTTCTATATACCAACCCTTTTGAGCGCGGGTCTCGCCATCATACTCTTGGATGCCCCATGTTCCTGCGGTAGGAATACCATTAGCGTTTAAGGTGACATAACCTTCTACGCCGAAGATACTGCTGATTTCGCAATCAAATGGAACAGAGAACCAATAGATAGATTCAGATATCTTATCTGAAGATCCATCAATTTCCATTACGAAGTATGCACTATTAAGTTTGGAGACTAAAGCAGCATCATTGTCCAACTTAACCTGTGCTACAGGAGTGTCTTCATGACGAACAAACAGCACATCTGCCTCAATCGTTGTTGGGGTACTATATGTAACATCTCCAACAGGCGACCATGCAGATACGATGCGGTTGGTCTTGAAGTCATAGATGATTCGTAGGTTGTAAGTGCCTCGTGTAGTACCTAATCCTAAGATATCGCGTTGAGCAGGAGTGCTGGTTTGTCTGCCGAAGTTATCAAGGGTGTATCCTAATTGATAGATAGTTGTTCCGTTAAATGCTTTGGATTTCAGGAGAGCCTGTGCGCTGGGGTGAGATCCATCAATTTCAACGTAAATATTCTTCTCATATACCCAGTTGGATATATCTCCGAATTTACTCCACTCGGGGTTATCTTTATAGTTGTCTTCGTTCAACTCTTCTGTACAATTTTTGTTATTATAGATATTGGCACCAATTAGGTTGAGGAAGTTGCTTTCTCCTGCCGTTGAGCCACGAAGGATGGAACGCTCGAAGTAGTTGGTCTCGGGGTTGTAACCGAAACGGAGGTTCACACCGGTGCCGGCATCAGGAATGATGTCTCCATATCCGTCGGTGTAGTTGCTTACTTCAATCATATTAGCGAGGTTTTCGTTAATGCCATTGCCGATGCAAGCCTTGATGTTTAGTTTATCTCCGGCGTTAGCCAACTTTTTGTTCATAACCCAATAGTAGTCATAAAGGGCATCTTTGTAAGGAGTGAAGTAGGTGAATTTATGGCTATCTTTTACGTAGTCATTCCAACCTCCTTCGGCAGCGTCTGTACGGATGTAGTAGTCACCGGTGTAATAAGCAACGTCTGTTAGACCTTCACCATTAGCAGTAATCTTTGCAGTATAGATTCCAGACTTAGTAAAGGTAGCAGCATCTACAACAGCTTTTTGGCTGCCGTTACAGATGATACGAACTAAGCCGGATTTTGCTTGAGGTTCAGATGAACCTGGTGCAAAGAAGGAAACTTGTTTAGTCAAATCTTCCACAGTATTGGAACGATAAACTGTACCATTGGCCATGTCGATTTCTACGTAGTATGCTGTCCAGCAGTTGCCACCATCGTAAGTATATTTCCGTTTTTTGCTTTGGGTATCTTGCTCTACCAAAATGGTATAGCAGCCCGAATTCTCTACATTTTGAATATCTACCGTTTGCAACCATGGTTGTTCGCCATCTAATGTCCACTCATGGAAGAGGAAGTCTACTTTTCCATCAGAACCTAACGGAACGCGTGCAGAATATCGGTCATGTCCATCAACACAATCCTTCCAACTCATGCGAACATGTGCAGCAGAAAGTCCATGATTGAAGTAATATACCCACATATCATTATGATTGTTCCAGTCAATAGTAGTCGGCACTTTTACTTGCACCATGATTGCACTAGTTACATTCACCGTTACATCTTTCGTTACAGGATCTGCACCTTCAATCGAATAAGTCACCTGAATTTTCTTAGTACCGGTAGTGGTAGCTGTAACCATGAAACTACGTCCGCGTTGGTCGCAGGTGATGCCTTGGGTAGAACCGTAATCAAAGCTGATGGTCAAGTTATTTGCATCCAGTAATGGGTCTATATCCACTTGCGGACTAACTATGACACCTTCACCTTGTACGGCAGAAACGGGGTCAATGTCGCCAACGTAGAGTTTATTGGGACATTTACCAGCCACTTGTACGTCGTATTTGCCTTTGTCATCGCCTTCGGTGGTAATCTTTTCTCCAATGGTGTAGCAAGTGCTTTGGTTAGGCACAGTCACGTCGATTGTTTGTGCTGCGTCATCTTCGGTTGATGCTTTGCCGTTATTGAGCACGAAGTGGGTATAACTTGGATACTTGACATAGAAGATATGTGCATCACCTAAGGTGCTGAAGAAGTTATCACCGGGCCAAGCAGTCTCTTCGTGTAACGGGTTGGTGCCGTTCTCCCACATATAGTAGTGGTCCATGAGGTGGTTAGCATCGGTAATCGTTATTTCCACAAGACGATAAATGCTGACAGCCTTGGTAGCGGTAAATGTACGTTCGTTAGCCGTTGCTGTTGCCACGAAGGTCTGACGTTGAACGTTTTTGTCAGGTAAAACATAAGTTCCTTCTGCTTGCTCACCGCTTGCGATGCTCATAAATGCTACAGGGTCAGCACCATCTTTACTGCGAGTAACGGTAGCAGGACCTCTATAATTGGCTGTGTTGTAATAGATGGTTACGTTATCCGGCACATCTGATCCCTCTTGTGCTTCGTCATCCGACCATGAAGTGGTTAAGTAGAGGGTTGGAGTAGCAACGCCTTGATAATAGATGGTCTTTTCCCAAGCCGTTCCGGCAACGCCGTCAGACTCATAGAAGGCTTTAACGAGGATAGAGGTTTCCTCTATGGAAGGATTAATAATCGTCTTCGTCAGAACATCTGTAGTAGCAGCCTCTTCGCCAAATTGGTATTTAGCAGTCAAGTTGGTTTGTGCAGCCAAAGCGGTAATATCAATAGTTAATGCCTCGTCGGTATAAATCTTATACGGATCGGCCTCAGTACCATTACCGCTGATGAAACTTAACTCGCTCTCGTTGAATATACGTTTCTCAGTTGCCGTAGTTGAAGCAGTTGGCAGAGCAGGGTAGGTAATAGCCAGTTTGTTGGTTGACTTATTATAGGTAAAGGTGTAATCACCTGCGACATCAGGCGTGAACTTAGAATTTTTGTCTGAACTGCCTTTGGTAGCAAAAGCAATGTTGCTGGCTGTACTACGTGTAATAGGAGTAGTAAAGGAAGCATTATTGGTGAGGTAATTACTATTTACCAATACCAAGAACTGGTAACTCTTTGAAATATCGGTAATGTTGACAACTGTTGACGCCTCGTCTCCTCCGGCAAATTCAAGTTTGTGAGTATCCTTGTTCCAACTATCAAAATCACCATAAACGCAGTTATAAGAAGGCCAAGTAACGGTCAGTTTAACATCAGCACCATTAGTAGCATCAACCTTAAACTCATAATCTCCGGCGATGGTTGGGATAAAGTAGAGGTTGTCATCATTCCCATTCTTTCGCAAAGTCATTGTACTAGTTTGATTCACCCAAAAATGATTCCCATCCCGATCTGAGCCAAAGTAATCGTTGCAATCATTCTCTTTATAGTGACGAATCTTGAATTGATATTTGTCTGATTGGCTTGTTGCGATATCTGCATCATTTACATGAATGGTAAAGTAATACACGTTCTCTGTAGAGTGACCAGTTGCGCGTTTCATCATGTTGGTTTCGCCTGTATTCCAGCCGTTAGGGAACATAGGGGAAGAACCTGCGAGATACCAGTTGGAACTCAGGTCTTCGGCGATATTAACGGTAATCGTACCATCTGCGCCATCAGCCCAAACGGTGAAGGAAGAACCATTGCCGCTCACGCGTGCTCCGCCGGTAACAGAGAATGCACCATCGTATTTATAGCCGGCATTGAGCGTAACGGTAATGGCTTGTTTGGAATCAATACCAACATTAACAACCGAGCCCCATGCTTTGGATGTTGAACCAATTTTCAGGCTTGCTCCGGCAGGAAGGTTGGTGTTGATGGTAACGTTGTATTTATTCTCCGTAGCGGTTGCAGTAAGAGTAGATGCAGCAGTTGGACGGAACGTGTTGTCCTTAACTGTAGCACCATTCTCATAAGTACCTGTTCCACCGGTCCAAGTGCTCCATGTATAACCACTCTTGACAGTTGCCGAAATGTTAGTACCTGTGAGTTGGCCCACATTGGCACCGCTACCGGTTACTTGGTCAATACCTGTGCCTGCTTGAACGGTTACAGAGAAAGTCTTTTCTTGGAACTTAACATATACTCCCATAGTGGCAGAGAGTGAGAAGGAGTAGGTGTTGCCACCAGTTTGCAGTTTAGCACCTGTGCAGGCAGCGTCGCTATACCAACCTTCTACTTCATATCCTGTCTCGGGAGTAGCAGTCAATGTGAAAGCCGTACCGGCTTGGATGTGTGTGCCGGCAGCAGGAGAGCTGGAGACTGTTCCTTGTGCTGCACTTTGTGATGAGCAAACGCCAACCGTCAAGTCGTAATAGACGGCTGTGCTTTGGAAAGTTGCTTGAATAGTGGCATTATCTGTGGTCGGTTTGAACGTGGTCGTTGCAGATTGAGCAGAGATAGTACCTCCGGTTACAAGCCATTCTTTGAAGCCGAATCCGTCATTTGGAGTGGCAGTAATGCTGATACCGGTTACTTCGCCCACGGTTTGTGCTCCGGAAGGAGAGGTCGAACCATTGCCATCATTGGAGATAGTGACGGAGTGGGTGTTTTCGGCGTAATTAGCAGTAATAGTAGCATCTCCTGTTGGCTTAAAGGTTGTTGTCTCACTTGTAGAAGAAGTGAAAGTACCTCCATTGCTGGAAGTCCAGTTGACGAAATGATAGCCAGTCGTTCCTGTGGCAACAAATTGCTTACCCGTTATTTGACCAACCGTTTGCGCTCCGGTAGGACTTACACTTGCGCAACCAGTTCCTGCGGCAGCAGTAACGGAATAGGTGTTTTCTGTCCACTTGGCATATAAGGTTTTATTGGAAGTTACTTTATCGGTTGCAAAATTCCATGCATTAGTACAGCCACGCTCTTTATACCATCCGCCAAAGGTGTAACCGGTAACCATAGGAGCGGTCGGTTCAGTAACTGTTCCATTATAAATAATCACCTGTGATGCTGGTGCCGTTCCATGACCATTAGCATCAAAAGTAACAGTAGAGGGGAAATAAATTGCACAGATATTTCCCGATTTCCACTCAAATATATAATCACCTGTTACAGAAGGAGTGATCTTACAATTCTTATTTTGCCAATCATAGAAGTTATAATTATCCTCTGTAGCCGTGATGGTGGCATCGCAACCATAATACACATCTGAAATCTCGGTTTGGCAATGTTTTACCTTGAATTCATAGGTTGAACCTTTTGTCAATGAAATGGTAACTTTCCCATTCGCAAAATTATAATCTTTCCATCCACTACCAAAATCACCATAAACACACCATTTCTCCCAATGAGCGTACATAGTAACATTACCGGTAATGGTCATACTTGAACCCGGAGCATGTGCCGTTCCGCCTCCATCGTTCCACTTTAGGAAGGTCCACCCTGTGCGAGTGAAAGTATCTGCAGGTTTAACGGTATGAGAAGAATTACATCCTAGTCCGCTAACAACGACGTCACTTCCTGTTCCACCATTGGCTGTATATGTTACTTTGAATGTTGGGGCAGTATAAGTGCCTGCTGTACCCGCTGTCCAGCCAGTTATCTTTACAAGATTTTGCGTGCTACTTACAGTTATCTTCGCTTCGTTCCAAGTATCATCAGTGTTGTTAGGATTCACACGTTTGAAATAGAAAGTGCCACTATTATTAACGTCTGAAGCCTTATAAAGGTGGTCATTGGAACAATTATTGTGCTTGGAAAACGTTCTATTTTTTGAACCATCCCATACGATAAATTTAGCACTTGCATCTTCCCAACTAGTAAAACCAGAAAGATCAAGATAAAAATCTTTTGCCCACGCCTGTGAACTAAAGCCAAAACTGAGGGCAAAAAGGAGTAAAAGTGAGGTCGAGAGTCGGCCGAGGGTCATTCGACAGTCATTCGACCGTCCTTTAATAGTAGTTTCTACTACCATTCTACTACCGTTAAGACCACGGGTAGTAGAGTGGGTTAGTGTCTCATTCGGTCTTTGCCGAAAAGAAAATAAGTGTTTCATAATTGTTTATTTTTTTATTGTTAATAATTTTCTATTGGGTTGTATGATTGCAAAATCAATACTGATTTATTGGACTAATTTTCTTTACTTTCATTCTTCAGTCGCTGCGCGGTAGCTTCATAACCAATAGAGGGGAACTTTGGTTTTGGATGCTCCTCTAATTGCCTCTGCTTAATACTCAATTCTCCTATCGCATTATAAATATTATCCACCTCTGCTCGCAAATCCTCACTCAAATCATTCACCAAGGCAAGGTTGTTTTCCATAGCATCCTCTAATCGCTCCAAACGAAGTTTTAGACTATCTATGTCCATCGCTTGTTGCTTTTGCTCTACCATTACACGACGTGTCTCTACAAAAGCCTTCATGATACCAATGCTCACCTGAATAGCTATCGGACTTTTCAGCACCGCAGATAACATTGCCACTCCCTGTTCTGTAAAGACATTTGGAACATGACGATCTCCTCCCCAGTTTGAGGTCACAAATTGTGACTTCAAGTTTGCAAACTCATGATTATTAAGGGGATACATAAATTCCTTTGGGAATCTTTCTATGTTACGTTTGACTGCTTGATTGAGAACTTTTGTTTCAACTCCGTACAATAAAGCGAGGTCACGGTCAAGCATAACTTGCTCTCCACGAATAGTGAATATGCGGCTACGTATATCGCCCAATAACAAGCCTTGTGGTTCCAATTTTACTATTCCTGTAGAATTTGCCATTTTTTGTCAAAATTATTTGCACATGTCAAAAAAATGTTGTAATCTTATTTCACCTCTCGGCGTCTTAAATAAACAACTCCGGCAGCAGCGGCTGCGAAAAGTAACATAACCAGCGGCTCGCCAATAGGACTACCTTCGGCGTATGAACCAGGGTCATCTCCTGCACCCATACCACCAATCTTGCGGATAGTACGACCGGAACGGGTACCTGCGTCCTCGGTAGTGGTAGCAGAGTAGGGTACATCGGTTGCACCTACAGTACTAATTTGGCTGCTGTAATCGCTTCCACTTCCTGTAAAAGTGGACGTTGACTGAAATGGATCTTCCATCTGAGCCAACAAACCTACACTCATCATGAGTGACAAGACTAATACATAAATTCGATTTTTCATATTGTTTTGTTTATTTATTTTTCGTAATTGATTGTTGATTATTGTTTCTCGTAATGCCCTTTCATGGTGATAATTTCCACTATTTGCGCATCTTCGTTGACACGATATACCAAACGGTGTTCTCCATTGATACGACGGCTCATAAAGCCAGCTAATTCATATCGTAAAATCTCAGGACGGCCTGTTCCCGAGAAAGGATGTTGCTCTAACTCTTCCAAAAGACGACTAATCTTGGCAATTAAAGTTTTGTCACCAAGACGCTTGAAAAATTGAACATCCTTTTGTGCAGTTTGTGAGAATAATAGTTCGTACATCAGTCCCACAATTTGGTACGGTCAATATGTGTCATTGGCCCTTTCGCTGCACGTTGAATGTGCCGTACGGCCTTAGGATCATACGGACTGTCAATGACTTTTACTGCTTTAGATGCGCGAATCAGTTCAACTAATTGACTCGCAAATACATCCATCGTGTTGTACTCAAATGTTAAAGTGTTTGTCATATCAATTTTTGCTTATTTTAATTCCTTTTTATATATGTTTATGCGCATACATGTGCCGCGCGACCCGAAAAACGTGCAAAGATACAATAATTTTTTGAATTACGCAAATAAATTTGAAACTTTTTTGCTTTTTTTGCTCAAAGGTGATATTTTTTGCACTTTCAACCGTCCCTCCTGCCTCATAAATCCCCATTTTTACCATCCCAAATCTCTTCTTTTCCCCCATGTAGCCGTTTAATTTTTTTAATAACTCGTGCTCTTCCGACACTGGGTGACTCTTTCTATGGTGACAGTGGTGCAGGTGGTGCAGGTACATTACTAAACACACCCACGCGCATATGTGTATATACAAACAACCTGCACCACTTGCACCACTGTCACCCGCAAAAATCAAAAAGTAAGCCCCGCCTAACCCCCGCCCAAACCGGCCAAAATCCTTGCTTTCCGTGGGGCTTAGTAGGTCATTACATGCTACGGAGATGCTATGGAACTTTAGACGCGCCTCGTCGGTGCCACAAAAATTGCGATTTTGAGCAAAAAGTTTAATTATTATTTGCATATATGCAAAATATTTTGTAATTTTGCAGCGCAAAACTGACAAATGAAGGAAAATGACCCGAAATGAAAAAAAGACAACATTATATTAATCTTCTGCGCGAATGTGCCCCTGAATTGGAAAAGCAATTCGGCATTACTTCGATGTTATTATTTGGCTCGATAGCACGAGACGAACATCGGGTGGATAGCGATGTGGATTTGTTGGTAGATATGCCTCCCGTCATGTATAATGCTGTGGCAGCATCTAATTATTTAGAAAAACTATTAGGGCGAAAGGTTGATTTGATTAGAAATCATAAGACGCTTAAGCCTTCCTTTTTAGAACAAATTAAACAAGATGGAGTCCAAATCTATACAACAGCTTAAATTAATCCTTTTAACGTTAGAGGATATTGATGCGTCGATTACGCATTTAAAGAACTGGAATGCGGGAATACAGGATTTTCTTGCCTTAGAAGAAACAGAAGAAGGGTTACAGAAGTTAGCAGCAGATGCAATGCTAATTGAAGCCATTGGAGAGGGAATTAAACAATTGGATAAACGTACTGAAGGTAAACTTTTCAGCCTACAACCAAATATCCCCTGGCATTTAGTAATGGGAATGAGAGATAAGATCGCTCATGGTTATTTTGATTTAGATATAGGTTACATTGAGGACGTTATCCTAAACGATATTGATCCATTACAAAATGCAATAAAATCGTTGATGCAGTATGTGAAGGAATTAATTGATAAAAAGTAATTCTTTCTTTTGCAGAATTAGATATATGAGGAAAAAAATATTGATATGGATGCTGATGCTGATGCCGATAATGGCAAAGGCAGATATACTGGACGAGATAATCAATCGGCAGTTTGATTCGAAGGCTCTCTCTGAATCGGTGTTGGATTCGATATTGAACGATAAGCAGAAACTGAGCGACGACGAGGCTTTGTTGCCGCAAAATCGCTATGGCATAGGGTACGAGAATAAGCAAAAGATGTTCCGCAATTCGTTCTGGGCGAATTACTACCTGATTGACCATAAGAAGAACGAACGCATACCCTTATGCGATACCCTTGTGCGCGATGCTGCGATGTCGCCTAACGGTCAGTATATCGTGTATGGCAAGGGGCAAGACTTATACATCTACAAGACCTTATACAAAACCGAAGTCGCCATTACGCAAAATGGCATGAACGGCAATCCTGTAGATGTGTTTAACGGTGTGAGCGATTGGCTATACGAGGAGGAATTTGGCATTACACGGCTCTTCTCTTTCTCGCCGGACAGCAAGTTAGTTGCCTTTGTGAGATTGGACGAGCAGAACGTGCCGACTTTTACGTGGCAGGTTTATCGCGATAAACAATACCCTGAGGCTCAGTCCCTGCGTTATCCCAAGGCAGGTCAGCCTAACGCGAAGGCGAGCGTATGCGTGTACGATATATCTACAAAAGGTATCCGCACGATGAAACTGCCTGCCATGGATGAGGCCTATATACCGCGTCTAAGTTGGCGACAAGTGGGGGAGGAATACGAACTGATTATCGAACGAATCAATCGTGACCAGAATCAAATGGAAGTGTTTGCCGGCAATCCTAAATCGACCGTCTGCACGATTCTATATAAGGAAAAAAGTGACCGCTACTTTATCGACTATGCCCACTTTGATGAGTGGCAATGGTTGAGCGACGGACGTTTTATCGCGCTGAGCGAGAAAAACGGCTGGCGACAACTCTTCCTGCATTCGGCGCAAGGGGCTGAGCAGAAAAAACTCACGCCTGCCGAGATGGATGTAACTCGCGTATATGGTATGGACGAAAAGAGTGGGGTTGTCTATTACGAGGCTGCGCCTAAGGCGGCTGAACGTCAGGCGTACGCCGTGAATATAAAAACCGCTAAATCCACTCGTCTCACTTCCGGAGAGGGTATGCATAGCCTCACTTTTGCCAAGAATATGAAACGGGCTGCGGACTTCTATCAGAATATCCATCAAGCCGGTCAATACACGTTGTATGACGTGTCGGCGGATCGACTGAAGGCCGTTTCTACAACTGCTTTTGATTCAATCAATACCTTCAATAAGGACCGTCAAACAGCGTGGGAGGCTACCGGTCTGCCCAATAAGCAGTTTATCCGTATTCCTACGGAACGAGGTGACAGTCTGGATGCATGGATTATCCTGCCTAAGGACTATGCCGGCAAGAAGAGTCCGGTTGTGATGATGCAATATAGCGGTCCCGCCAGTCAGCGCGTGCTCAACCAATGGCGGCATCGCTTTGGTCATTACCTGGCTGCACAAGGCTATATCGTGGTGAATGCCGACCCGCGCGGAACGGATTGTCGCGGACGCCAATGGCGCAACGAGACGTATATGCGATTGGGACAAAAAGAGGCCGAAGATCAATTAAGTGTAGCCAAATACGTGCAATCGCAGTCATACATGGATGCTAATCGCATTGCCATGATAGGATGGAGTTATGGCGGATTCCAGACGATTCGCACGATGATGGAGCAGACCGAACCGATTATCGGTTGTGGCGTAGCGATTGCTCCTGTTACCGATTGGGGACTATATGACACCGGCTATACGGAGCGTTTCATGCGTCGGCCACAGGTGAATGAAAGAGGATACGAAGGGGCTAATCTGACTGCCATGGCAGATAGACTGCAAGGACGGCTGTTGCTCGTTCATGCCACCGGCGACGATAATGTACATTGGCACAACACCCTCTTGCTATCCGATGCGTTGGTTCGTGCCGGCAAGCAGTTTGATACGCAGTTATACATCGATGATAATCACTCGTTGCTGGATAAGGTCAATAATCGCCACCTGCACGAGAAAATACTTCAGTTCTTGACTACTAACTTATGAAAATAATCATTATTGGCACAGGAAATATCGGTTCGGCAGCCATCAAAGCTGTTCAAGCCGCACCCGATATGGATTTGGTTGGGGTGTTCCATCATAACGAGATGGAGGCTATTGCCCGCTTGCCGCACGTGGATGTGGCGTTGCTGTGTTTGCCCACACGCGAGGCTCCCATCTTTGCCAAACAACTCAATCAAATGGGAATCAACACGGTGGATTCGTTTGATATACACACCCAAATAGCCGATGTCCGTCGTCAGTTAATGCCTATTGCTCAAACCAACAAGGTCGTCAGCATCATCTCTGCCGGTTGGGATCCGGGTTCGGACTCGATGGTAAGAGCCTTATTAGAAGTGCTTGCTCCTGAAGGACAGTCCTATACTAACTTTGGTCCGGGACGTTCCATGGGACATACTGTCGCCGCCAAAGCCATACAGGGTGTTAAGAATGCTTTAAGTATAACTCTGCCGTTAGGACAAGGTAAACATGGCAGACATGTGTATATCGAATTGGAAGACGGATACGATTTTGAGGATGTGCGTCGCCGTCTATTAGCCGATGATTACTTTGCTCATGACGAGACCGAAGTGGAAAGGGTGGATGATGTAGAGAAATTCCAAACCACGGCGCATGGCGTGCTGTTGGAGCGGAGTGGAGTAGCGGCAGGTAAGGATGACCAGCAACTCAAATTTGAGATGCGTATCGATAATCCATCTCTTACGGCTCAGTTCATGGTGGGCTGCGCTCGTGCCGCGTATCGGCTGCAACAAGAGGGACGATATGGGTGCTACACAACGATTGAATTGGCTCCCGTATGGATGCTGCCCGGTGAGGTAGAAGACAATGTGAAACGATTAGTTTAGAGAATTACAATTTGGCAAAGGAGGCATTTGTGCGCCTCTACGCCGTAAACATTTGTACGTTTATATGATAAAAATTTCTTTTCCGGACGGTGGCGTCCGTGAGTTCGAGAGTGGCGTGACGCCGCTCCAAGTTGCTGAGAGTATCAGCAGTCGTTTAGCCCAAGAAATCCTTGTGGCAAGTATTAAAAACAATGCATCAGAAGGTAAATTTGTAATTACCGAACTCAATGCTCCTCTAACCGAAGATTGTGCAATTAAACTGCATAAATGGGAAGACGAAGAGGCTAAACATGCTTTCTGGCACACATCTTCTCACTTGATGGCAGAGGCATTACAAGAACTGTATCCAGGCATCCAATTCGGTATTGGTCCTGCTATTGAGAATGGTTTTTATTATGATGTTTATCCTGCCGAAGGACAAGTCATCAGCGAGAAAGATTTTCCGCAGATTGAGGCCAAGATGATGGAACTGCATGCCAAGAAAGAAGTGCTGGTTAAGAAGTCCATTGCTAAAGCCGACGCCCTTAAGCAGTTCAGCGATAAGGGTCAGACCTACAAGTGCGAGTTGATCAATGACCTGGAGGAAGGCACTATTACCACGTATACCCAAGGTAATTTCACCGACCTATGCCGCGGTCCGCATATCCTTTCTACCGAACCTATCAAGGCTGTTAAAGTGCTCAGCTGCGCTGCTGCTTATTGGCGTGGCGACGAGACTCGTCCTATGATGACTCGTATTTATGCCATTTCCTTCCCCAAGAAGAGCATGCTGGATGAATACCTCGCATTGCTGGAAGAAGCTAAGAAACGCGACCACCGCAAGATAGGTAAGGAATTAGACTTGTTTATGTTCTCAGATATGGTAGGTAAGGGTCTGCCTATTTGGTTGCCAAAAGGCACCGCCCTGCGTCTGCGCTTAGAGGACTTCCTCAAGAAAATACAAAAACAATATGGCTACCAGCAGGTAATTACGCCGCATATCGGCAGCAAGAACCTCTATATCACTTCCGGTCACTGGGATCACTATGGCAAGGACTCCTTCCAACCCATCACCACTCCTGAGGAGGGTGAGGTATATATGCTGAAGCCGATGAACTGCCCTCACCACTGTGCTATCTTCAAGAATAGTCCTCGTTCCTACAAGGACCTGCCTTTCCGCTGTGCAGAGTTTGGTACCGTTTACCGTTATGAACAGAGTGGTGAGTTACACGGCCTAACACGTGTGCGTTCGTTCACTCAAGACGATGCACATATCTTCTGCCGTCAAGACCAAGTTAAACAGGAGTTTATCCGCGTGATGGAGATTATCAATATCATCTTCAAATCGCTTAACTTTGAGAACTTTGAGGCCCAGATTTCTCTTCGTGACCCCAATAACCATACCAAGTATGTAGGAAGTGACGAAGTATGGGAGCATGCCGAGAACGCTATTCGTGAGGCTTGTAAAGAAATGAATCTGCCTGCTACCGAGGTGGAAGGAGAGGCTGCTTTCTATGGACCTAAGTTAGACTTCATGGTGAAGGACGCTCTGGGTCGTCGCTGGCAGTTAGGTACTATTCAGGTCGATTATAACCTGCCTGAACGCTTCCAACTCGAATACACCGGCGAGGATAACCTCAAACACCGTCCTGTTATGATTCACCGTGCTCCGTTTGGTAGTATGGAACGCTTTGTGGCTGTGCTGATTGAGCATACCGCAGGTAAGTTCCCATTGTGGCTCACACCTGAACAGGCTGTGGTGCTGCCTATCTCCGAGAAGAGTAACGAGTACGCTTGGAAAGTGAAAGAGATTTTGGAGCAACAGGATGTTCGCGTATTGGTGGATGACCGCAACGAGAAACTGGGACGTAAGATCCGCGATAACGAACTCAAACGTATCCCATATATGTTGATTGTGGGCGAGAAAGAAGCTGAACAAGGCTTGTTATCCGTTCGTCAACAAGGTGCCGAAGAGAAGGGCCAAATGACCATTCAAGAGTTTGCGGACTTTGTTAACAAGACCGTTAACGACCAGATGAACGCTTATACCAAGTAAGTTATTTCTTGATTCTACCTGCCGATTCTATGGCTTGTTGAGGACAAACCAGACGGCATAAATGGCAGCCGACGCAATTCTTTCCGATGAGCGTCGGCTTGCGGTTTGTATCAAAGGCTATGGCTTGGTGGCCGGCATCCTGGCACGCAATGAAACAACGACCGCAACCGATACATAAGTCTCTATTCCACTTGGGGAAAGACTTGGTTTCACGGTCTAATTCGGATGGACGAACAAAAGACGATATTTCGCTGCCAACCAAATCGCGCAGGTGCTCAATATGATGGTCCGCCATGTAGGTGCGCAGTCCTAATATCATATCTTCTATGATGCGATAACCAAACTGCATGATAGAGGTGCAAACCTGTACATTAGCGCAGCCTAATTGGATAAAATCCAATGCATCACGCCAAGTCGTTATACCACCTATGCCGGAAACCTCCATTTGATGGTTCTTGGTGAGCATAGGATTGGTGGTTAATTCCAATATATGCCGTAACGCAATCGGCTTGATGGCACGACCCGAATAACCGGAAATAGTGCGTTTACCGCTTACTTTGCTGCGTTCAGACAGGGTAACGGACTTAATCGTATTGATAGCCGCTATGCCGTCAGCTCCGGCACAATAAGCCGCAAATGCCGGCTGCGAGATATGCGTGATATTGGGCGTCATCTTGGGAATCACAGGGATATTCACCGAATGCTTTACATAACCGGTGTAGAAGGCTACTAACTCTGGGTTTTGACCGACGTCCGAACCCATATTAGCCAATTTCATCTGCGGGCAGGAGAAATTGAGTTCAACCATATCCGCTCCTGCCGCTTCAGCACGCTTAGCCAACTCAATCCATTCCTCTTCGGTCTGCCCCATGATACTAGCTACAACCACCTTGGTGGGGTAGTTCTTCTTGAGTCGTGATATGATGGCAAAGTTCTCCTCCATAGGTTTTTCGGATAACTGTTCCATGTTGCGGAAGCCGTTCCAATGGTCACTTTCGTCAAATCGCGGACTGACCTCCTTAATCTCCTGACTGGTAATCGTCTTATATACCACGCCGCCCCAGCCCCAATCAAAGGCACGAGCAATCATATCATAGTCCGTACAAACGGCTGAAGAAGCCAAGAAGAAAGGATTTTCGCAATGCACACCACAGAAATCAATCTCTAACGACGGCAGCGTCTCGGGACGAGGAGCATGACCTAATTCGTTGACTTTCTTAGACAACTCTTTAATACGAATAGGGAAGTCGGTATGGATGCAAGCTTTCTCACAAGGTGCATCACAATCGGCACAGGCCGAAGTGAGCCATTGGTAAGCATTGCGCTCGTCATCAAAACGGACGGCACGAATACCGCGAGCAGGGTGAAGATTTTTGGGACAAGCCGCATTACAGGGCGATTGAACGCATAATAAACAACGTTCGGCTTCTTGGTGAATGTTAAGCATAGTAGTGATAATTAAGGTGATTTGACCACAAAAGTACAAATAAATTAGCATATACGCAAATTTTTCTTGTTTATTTCAAAAATATTTTGTACTTTTGCACTCAAATACACATATTACCATGAAAAAAAGTCTTTTTGTCGCTTTCTTTGCGATGTGCTTTTTATCCCTTTCTGCAGGGGGCGTTAAAGTTAGTATAGAACAACTCAATAAGGATGGCTGGATGCATTATAAAGGTCAGGCCATTACCATTACTACACCCCTTGTGGTGTGTGGCACGATGTACGATAGTCTGATTCTGTCGGAGGAGCGATTATTTGTGCCCGAAGAAAAAGCCGTGGGTTTGGCACAGGGTGACAGTTCCGAATATTGGCGTTTGGCTAACTATAACCAACAGCATCGCATCAAATTAGAATGCCGTTATCCATATAGTCTCAATTTAGGTGCAACCGTCAAGAACCTGACGGCACGCGTGATGGGCGAAAGACACTTGCAGACCGGTGCTCAGCCGCGTTTTAAGAACTATAAGCCATCCATGAAACTGCCTGATATGAAGGGGGCAGATGTGGTGATTTGTGCGGCTAATATCCAGAATTATTTTGTGCATGTAGGAGGTTATGCTACCCGCCGCAATACGGTAGGTCAGCACGCCTTACAATGCTATAAAGTGGCTTCTGCGCTTGTTCGCTTTAATGCCGATATATACACCATCTGTGAATTGGAACAAGGAGATGCCGCTCCGGCTGAATTAGTGGCCAAGATGAACGAGTTATGCGGTAAGGATTGTTATGCGTTTGTGGTAACGGATACGTGCGATCGAGACACTATTTCGGTGGGATTCCTTTATCGCAAAGATAAAGTGCGTCCATACGGCGCTCTGCGCTTTGCTTATCACGCAGAAGGAGACCCCACACAAATGCTGCAGGGCAATATCTACGCCCATCGTTTTATGCTGCAAGGATGGCAGGATATAGCCTCCGGCGAACGCTTCACCATCAGCCTTAATCACCCTCGTAGTAAGCGAGGTGATCCACATGTGGCTAATGAAAAACGTATGAATAACAGCCGTGCTATTTTGGCTGCATTAGAGGAGTATAAACAGACAGAGACCGACCCCGATTATCTGCTGTTAGGCGACTATAACGCGTACGCCCAAGAACAACCGCTACAAACGATTGTGAAGGCAGGCTATCAGGATATCAATTCAACAATGGCTCCCAACGACTACAGCTATTCTTACAAGGGCGAATGTGGGTACTTGGACCGTTGCTATGCTTCTCCCTCTATGGCTGCACAAATAGTGGCTATCAGTCCTGTGCATTGGAATACCGATTACTACTATTCGGCTGCGTACTATAGCAAGTACAACTACAAGAATCGCGAGATTCCTAAGTTAGCACCCAAGAAAATCCGCAGCGTGATGTCGCCCGCCGCTAAAAAGAATCGTTACTTCCGGTATTCGGACCACGATCCGTTGTTGATAGGAATAAAATTCTAAATTCGTACACCCAAGCCGGCATCAATAAACTCGGCTCGAACGCCGTGCGTCTTAAGACCTATTTGCACAAATAGGTGCTTGGTGCATAAGTATTTTAGGATAAAACGCGTATATAACCAGCCATCTTGGTAATTGCTGGCTTTTGTGAAGTCATAACTATAGAAGATGCCTCGGTCAAGCCCTTTAGCGGCATCCTTGTATGGTTCCAGGTTCTTGATAGGATCCCATACGTAGAATCCGATATGAATACCGGCGGTCAGTTTACCGATGGTAAATTCCGGCTGCAAACTGATACCTACACGGAAACAGTTCTCCACTTTGCTCTCCTTGAGGTAGGTCTTACCAAAGTAAGTAACGTGCTTGGAGTCTTCGGTTTTGAACTCATCATTTACGCACGCATAATAGCCGTCGTAAAAGGCATCTACACCCAATCCGAATTTGAATATACTGACAGGCTGCCAGTGAGCTGCTACCCCCAAAGAGGCGGCTCCAAAGAACTGCATGCCATTCATGTTGTCTTTGTAATAATTCTGCTTGAGACCTCCTGTAGCAAAAATCTCAACATCCCACTTCTTACTTACGCCATCGTACAAATGGTGAGGTACATCTGTTTTTGGACGCTGATAGGCTGTACCGGCCGCTACACGGGCCTTGCTCAGCCCCGGTGTATAACGCATACCTAATTCGCCATTCAGCATGTTATATCCTCCATTAGGATGAATGATACTGCCATTCGAGATATGATGCCACCCAAAGGCAAGTGTGATATCAAAGCCGTCGCGAACAGGGAAATCCATGTATAGTTGCAACCCTAAAAAAGCATTTACTACACTTCCAATCGACTGGTTAGCCCCTTCAAAACTGGAGTATTTGGCGTATTTGTCGCTTTGGTACGTGTTACTATACCGCTTATCGCAAAAAGCCAAACCAACCGTCGGCCGTAATCCAAATACGAAATGGGGCAGGGTGACAAATGGGGTGTTCAAGTGGCCATGCAGAGCCACTGTATTGCCTAACATCTTGTCATTACCTAAATTGATATACGTCACGCCTACGCCTACGCTCGTGTTATTCCATTGTTGTAAACTCTTCCATCTGCCGGTCGGTAAAAATTCCACGGCAAAGGTGCCGCCTAACATGGGACGGTCGATCCACGGATCCACTTTATCGTCCTTCACCATCATCCCTCCTAAGGCGTTAATGCGGTAGGCGAGCTCGTAATGAATACTATCGTTTTTTGCCCAAATTGAGCAACTAATTAGTCCAAAAAGGAATAAAAATACGGTCTTTTTCATAATTTGACTGCAAAAGTATAAAATATTTTTCAAATACACAAGAAAAATTTGCATATATGCAAATATTTTTGTACTTTTGCGGCACGAATTAATATGGATAACTATGTTTGATAATTTAAGTGAACGATTAGAACGAAGTTTTAAGATTCTTAAGGGTGAAGGACGTATTACCGAGATTAATATTGCCGAGACCGTTAAGGATATTCGTAAAGCCCTTTTGGAGGCCGATGTTAACTATAAGACGGCCAAGCAATTTACGGACCAAGTTAAGGAGAAAGCCTTGGGACAAAGTGTCATGACTGCCGTTAGGCCCGGTCAGTTGATGGTTAAGATTACCCACGACGAACTGGCCAACCTGATGGGCGGTGAGGCTGTGGAAATCAACCTCAAAGGCAGTCCTGCTATCATCCTAATGGCCGGTTTGCAAGGTTCCGGTAAAACAACCCATGCTGCTAAGTTGGCGCATTTCCTTATCAAGAAAGGTAAGAAAGTGATGCTGGCGGCTTGCGACGTCTATCGTCCTGCGGCTATTGAACAACTGCGCGTATTAGGCGAACAAGTTGGCGCCAAGGTTTATACTGAGGAGACAGAGTCCAATGCTGTTGAAAAAGCCAAGAAAGCTGTGCGCGAAGCCCGTACATACGGCTATGACGTGCTCATCGTAGATACAGCCGGTCGATTGGCGATAGATGAACAGATGATGCAGGAGATTGCAGCCATCAAGAATGCTATCGAACCCAGCGAGACGCTGTTCGTAGTGGATAGCATGACCGGCCAGGATGCCGTTAATACGGCTAAGGAATTTAACGACCGTCTTAACTTTGATGGCGTTATCCTGACTAAACTGGATGGTGACGCTCGTGGCGGTGCTGCACTCAGTATCCGTAGCGTAGTGGATAAACCAATCAAGTTCATCGGTACCGGAGAGAAGATGGATGCCCTGGATGTCTTCCATCCTTCACGTATGGCGGACCGTATCTTAGGCATGGGTGACGTGGTGAGTCTGGTGGAACGCGCCCAACAACAGTACGATGAACAAGAAGCACGCCGCATCAGCAAGCGTATTGCTCATAATCAATTCGATTTTAATGACTTTATCGGTCAACTTCAGCAAATCAAAAAAATGGGTTCCATCAAGGACCTGATGGGTATGATTCCCGGTATGGATAAGGCAATGAAGAATGTCGAGGTTAGCGACGATGCCTTCAAACCTATCGAGGCTATTATAGGCAGTATGACGCCGTACGAACGCGCCAATCCGGGATGTCTGAATGGCAGCCGTAAGGATCGTATCGCTCGCGGTTCGGGCACTAGCATCGTCGAACTGAATCGCTTCCTCAAACAGTTTGAGCAAACCAGTAAGATGATGCGTAAAATGCAACAAATGCGTAGAAGATAATGAAGAAAGCACTTTGGACACTTTTGGTCGTTTGCCTAATTGCTTTTGGAATAGGCATTATGCGCTCTAAATGGTATGTTATCGTGGAAGACATAGCCGTGATGGAGACCGTTCCGTATATGTCTTGCTTTCAGCAATATGCTCCCACCATCGGTTGGGACTGGGAAATGTTGGCTGCTGTGGCATGGAATGAGAGCCACTTCAATCCTAAAGCTACTTCCCATGTAGGAGCATGTGGTGTAATGCAATTAATGCCTAAAACGGCTCGCCGATTTGGATTGAACGACACCACTATCTGGAATCCCGAGGACAACATACGTGCCGGAGTGGAGTATATCCGTTACTTGCAGCAGAAATTCTACTTCATTTCGGATACGGTTGAACAAACTAAATTCGTGCTGGCCTCTTATAATGCCGGTCCGGCGCATATCATGGATGCCCGACGTTTAGCCCGCAAGTATGGCGAAAGTCCGTATCGATGGAGTACCATAGAGCATTACTTAGACCTGCTGTCCGAAGAACCGTTCTACACCGACTCGGTTGTTTTGTATGGTGCTTTTAATTCCACCGAGACCTGCCATTACGTGCATAGCGTTTTACGCACCGCAAGAAAATATAAATTGATATCACACGAATAAGATGACTATATTAGACGGAAAGAAAATTGCAGCCGAGATTCGTGCCGAACTCAAGGCACAAATAACTGATTTATTGGCTCAACATCAACGTGCTCCTAAACTGGGTATCGTCATTGTGGGACATAACCCGGCTTCAGAAACGTATGTCAATAACAAGATGAAGGCCTGCTTAGAAGTGGGCATTGAGGCCATTCGCATTGCTTTTGAGGACACTATTACCGAAAAAGAACTGCTGGCAGAAGTGGATAAACTGAACCACGATGATTCAATAGATGGGTTTATTGTGCAACTTCCATTGCCTAAGCATATCGATGAACAGACCATTACTTCTGCTATTGACCACCGCAAAGACGTAGATGGATTGACTCCCGAAAATGTTGGGCGTGCTGCCAAAGGACTACCTTGCATTATTTCAGCCACTCCTCGAGGAATACGAGAGTTACTCAGTCGCTACGCTATATCTACAGATGGCAAACATATCGTTGTGATTGGTCGCAGCAATATAGTGGGTAAACCTATGGCTTCGTTGCTCATGCAAAAGCACGAACGAGGAAATGCAACCGTCACTCTGTGCCATAGTCATACGGCGCATTTGAAGGAAATATGTCTGTCGGCAGATATCATCATTGTAGCTGTAGGTCATCCGGGATTACTGACGGCTGATATGGTGAGTCCTGGAGCAACCGTGATTGATGTGGGAATAACACGTGTTGACGATTCGCAGTCGGAAAGGGGATATCGCATTAAAGGCGATGTGGACTTTGATAACGTAGCTCCTAAATGTGACTACATAACGCCTGTTCCCGGTGGAGTAGGACCAATGACTATCGTCAGTCTGCTCCAGAATGCCCTTCAAGCTTATAGCACTAAACACTAAAGACTATATACTAAAGACTAAACACTAAACACTAAAGAATGGATATTCTTAATCGAATAGAAGGATTGGAAGCTAAGTTTCACGAGGTCAGCCTAATGATTACGGACCCTGCTGTGATTGCAGATCAGGCGCGTTATGTGCGTCTGAACCGCGATTATAAGGAATTGGAACGTGTGTTAGTTTCAACTGAAAAATACAAAAAAGCCCTCAAGAGTCTGGAAGAAGCAAAACAACTGCTCTATAACGAGTCCGATCCGGAGCTCAAGGAGATGGCCCGTATGGAGGTGGATGAGTTAGAACCTCAGATACCTGTTTTGGAAGAGGAAATCAAACTAATGTTGCTGCCCCGTGACCCCGAAGACGGCAAGAACGTTGTCATGGAGATTCGCGGAGGAACAGGAGGAGATGAGGCCGCGCTATTTGCCGGAGACTTATTTCGTATGTACACCAAGTATTTTGAACTCAAAGGATTTAAATATACCGTGTCTTCTTGCTCCGAAGGAGCCGTAGGTGGCTATAAAGAAATCATCTTTAGCGTCACAGGCGAGAATGTATATGGTACGCTCAAATACGAGAGTGGGGTGCATCGCGTACAGCGTGTACCGGCTACCGAAACACAGGGACGACTGCATACATCGGCTGCTACGGTAGCGGTGCTGCCCGAAGCCGAGGAGTTTGAAGTTAATATCAACGAGGGCGAGATACGATGGGATTATTTCCGCAGCGGTGGTGCCGGAGGACAGAACGTGAATAAAGTGTCATCCGGCGTACGTCTGCGTTATAACTGGAAAAATCCCAATACAGGCGAAGTGCAGGAGATACTGATTGAATGTACCGAAACGCGTGACCAGCCTAAGAACAAAGAACGGGCATTGTCTCGTCTGCGCACAATGATCTATGACAAGGAACATCAAAAATACATCGACGACATAGCTGCGCGACGCAAAACAATGGTCTCAACCGGTGACCGAAGTGCTAAGATACGCACCTATAACTACCCACAGGGACGAATAACAGACCATCGTATCGGATTAACAATCTACAACTTAGCCGCCTTTATGGATGGCGATATACAAAGCGTGATTGATGCTCTAACCGTGGCTGAAAACGCTGAACGACTAAAAGAAAGTGAGTTATGAGAAAAACATTGGTTATCTTTTTATCTTTGATTGCATGGACTGCTCAAGCCAAGGAGTATGCCTATTATTCTGTACCGAATGATCCGATGAATGGACGTATCTATACGTTAGACAACGGATTGACGGTCTTCCTAAGTCGTAATACCCAAAAGCCTGAAATCCAGACCTTCATTGCCGTTCGTGCCGGAGCGCAGAACGATCCGCTGGAATCCACCGGCTTGGCACACTATCAGGAGCATATCATGTTCAAAGGTACAACGCATTATGGCACCACCGATTACGAGGCCGAACAAGTCTATCTTACTCAGATAGATAGCCTATATGACATCTATGGCCAAACCACCAATGCTGCTGCACGCAAGGCTATTTACCACCAAATTGATAGTGTATCCTATCTGAGCAGCCAAGTGGCAATCGCTAATGAGTTTGATAAACTGATGAGCATAATTGGTGCTAAAGGAGTAAATGCTTTTACATCCACCGATATGACGTGCTACCACGAAGTCATTCCTGCCGGTGAACTGCGTCGCTGGGCAATGATTGAGTCCGATCGATTCCAAAACCTCGTTATCCGTGGTTTTCACACTGAATTAGAAGCCGTATATGAGGAATTTAATATGTATTCCACGATGGACCAAGATAAGGTCATGCAGGCGGCTAATAACATCCTTTATCCACAAGTGCCGTATCGTCAGCACTCGGTGATTGGTACCCAAGAGCACCTGAAGAATCCGTCATTAACCAATATACGTCGTTTTTATCAGACCTACTACCGTCCTAATAACGTGGCGGTATGTCTGAGTGGTGACTTGGATTATGACCATACGATAGCTATCGTAGATGAGTTCTTTGGCGGATGGCAACCTAATAACAGCCTGCCCAAGACCATCATCCCTGCTCAACCGGCTTTGTCGGCTCCTAAAGATACCATTGTGTATGGTAAAGAGACTCCTGAACTATGGCTGGCATGGTCTATGCCGGCTGCCCAAGATGAGGATAGAAATGCCATAGAAGTGATGTCCCAAGTGCTGCAAAACGGCAAATGCGGATTAATGGACCTGGATATTGATCAAAAGCAATTGCTCCTTGCTTCGGCTACCGGAGTCATGCCGGGCAATGACTATTCCACGTTCTTTGCAATCGGTTATCCTAAGGCCGGTCAGAGTCTGGAACAAACACGTGCTATCCTGCTCGCCGAGGTGGAGAAACTTAAGAAAGGTGATTTTAGTGAAGATTTGCTTCAAGCCATTATTGCTAATTCCCGCCGAGATGAAATGGAGGGTTTAGCCGATAACACCAATCGTGTATTTAGTTATGTAAACTCGTTTATTTACGGCATTCCCTATGACCAAGTAGTGCATCAGGTGGATGCGATGGCTAAGATAACCAAGGACGATGTGGTACGCGTTGCTAATAAGTACTTGGGGAATAACTATGCCGCTATTTATAAGCAGCAAAAAGAAGATGCTAATCCCACTTCCGTGGATAAACCATCTATTACGCCTATTGAGATGAACCGTGATAAGTCCTCGGATTTTGTGACTAACATCGCGCAAATGGAACCGGAGTCGTTGCAACCTCAGTTCTTAGACTTCAATAAAGACCTCAGTCGTACAACCCTTAAAGGTGACCAGCAATTGCTGTATAAACAAAATACCGATAATGACCTGTTCTATCTTACTTTTGCGGTGGCAAAGGGTGTTGATGCCGACCCGGTAATCGATTTGGCTACGGACCTGATTGAATACTTAGGCACCCAAACGATGGGCGCAGACGAGTACGAAACAGCCCTTTATTGTTTGGCGGCAGAGGTGGATATATACAACACGCATAGTCATACCATCTTCAGCATAAGCGGTCTGCAAGAGAACTTCGCCAAGACACTCGCTCTATTAGAGTCAAAAGTGCTGGATTATCAGCCGGATGAGGCTATTCTGAAAGAACTTATCAATGATCGAATCAAGGCGCATCAGGATGCCAAGAGCAATCAGCAAGCTTGCTTCCACCAATTGATGATAGCAGGACAGGTTGGTCTTTCCGTCAATGCCGCTGCCACGCTTACACCTAAGCAAATGAAGCAAATGTCGGCGACGGAAGTGATGAACCATATCCAGTCGTTGATACCTGGCATAGCAACCATTACGTATTACGGTCCGGCTTCGCAGGATGAGGTAACACAAACACTCAATACCCAATCACGCATGATTGCAATGGGCAAGAAAGACCAGCAATTCCCCATTACACGCTTGCAACCGGAACTGATTACTCAGCCCGAAGTATGGATTGCTCCCTATAAGGCCAATAATATCTACCTCTTCCAGTTCGCTAACTGGGGAGATAAATACTCGCCTCGGAATGAAGCCATTGCTACGCTCTTTAATGAGTACTTTGATGGTTCGATGGGTTCTGTCGTCTTCCAAGAGATGCGTGAGAGTAGGGCCTTATGCTATGCTTCTGCAGCCGAATACGGCATTGCCGATTATGCCGGCGAGAATAATGTGTTCTTTACTTACATTATCTCCCAAAGCGATAAACTCAAGGACTGCGTGCAGGCTTTTGATTCGATTTGCACCATCATGCCGTTGTCTCAATCGGCCTTTGAGCAGGCGCAGAACGGACTGATTAAACGCATTGAGAAAAGACGCTATGTAGGACAAGAGGTCCTTAACGCGTACGTGCGATATATATATAAAGGTTGGAACCACGATTATACGCGTGATATCTATGAGGCTGCCAAGACCTTCACTTTGGACGATGTGGTTAGTTTCCAACAGAATAACGTGGCAAATCGCACCTATCGTTACCTTATCTTAGGTGACCCCAAATCGTTGGATATGAACTTCCTCAAATCCCTTGGCACCGTCAAACAACTTACATTAAAAGATATCTTTGTTTACTAAACATGTTCTTTGCTCCAGATATATTATCCACTTTAACGCTTCCTGAGGAAGAAAGCGCCCACTGCGTGCAGGTGTTGCGCGTTGCGATAGGTGATCAGATTGCCATCACCGATGGTTGTGGCACTATCTACCAAGCCGAAGTAACCAATCCTCATAAGAAACATTGTGAGGTGCGTATCCTGTCCTCCGAACAGCCTGAACCGCTGCATCGCGGACATATACACATCGCCATTGCCCCCACTAAGAATATCGACCGACTGGAATGGATGGTGGAGAAATGCACCGAGATAGGGGTGGATGAGATAACGCCGCTTTTATGCCGTTATTCGGAGCGTAAGACGGTGAATGATGACCGATTACAACGTATCATGGTGGCGGCAGCTAAACAGTCACTCAAGGCTACTTTTCCGGTCATTCATCCAATGACACCCATCAAGGATTTTATTGCACAAACCCGGGCGCAAGACTTATTCATCGCCCATTGTGCCGACGGATATGCTGCTAATCCCAATAAATACGCCTTGCAACAATGTATTACACCGGGCCATTCGGCAGTCGTGCTAATCGGTCCCGAAGGAGACTTCTCGTCCGAAGAAATCGACTTGGCTTTGCAATCCGGTTATCGTCCCGTATCCCTTGGTAAAGCGCGGTTGCGCACAGAGACTGCAGGACTGGTGGCAGGACATACATACGTACTAATGAACGAATAAAACTATGGAACAACTCATTCAAATAGACCAAAACTGGTTAGTAGCCATCAATAACTGGCATGCCGTATGGGCAGACCATGTGATGTGGATCATATCGGCTAAACTCACATGGTTGCCTCTCTATGCACTATTGGTAGGTTTGCTCTTCTGGCGATTTGGCTGGAAAAAAGCCCTTGTCATGCTGTGTTTCTTTGGCGCAGCGGTTGGATTGAGCGATTTCATCTCGTCGGGCATCATCAAACATGCTGTTGGTCGCCTTCGTCCTACGCATGAACCGCTCTTGGAGGGGATGTTGCATATCGTGAATGGCTACCATGGAGGCATGTATGGTTTTGTTAGCTCTCATGCCGCCAATACGATGTCCTGTGGCTTGCTCTTCTCGCTGATATGGCGGAATTGGAAAGCCACCCTTCCGCTTATGCTATGGGTGGCTCTAAACTGCTATAGTCGTATGTACTTGGGGGTGCATTACCCCGGAGATATAATTGGTGGACTTATAGTGGGGGCATTGGTGGCTCTGGTGGCATATTGGGCGCTGAGGAAGGTCCTGGTATGGCTTCGTATGGATACTGAGGGTGACGTGGAGCAGGGTTGATTTGAGTGTTCATAAAACGGTTGTATTGTTCCGGATCCAAGATCGTCTTCAGTTTCTCGTTGGCATCCTCCATCCGTTGCAGTTGCTCCATTCGAGTGTTACTCCGCTGACGCTGATAAGCGTGCTCAAGGTACATGGCAAAAATCTTACGACGCTGCGTGGTATCACGGATATTCAACTCGCGGCACATCATCTCGGTATGCTTGGCAGCCTCTTCCTCCGGCAAACGTTGCGGCATCTGAGCGTATAAGCACCCAACTAAACCGAGACTACTGATAAGAAAACAAATACGGTTCATAAAAAAATATTAATTTAGTGCACTAATTAAACAACAAAAATTATGCCATCTCGTGCAGAAACATTTATAGCTAAGCGCCTTTTCTTTGCGCAGGATGATAAGCGTGCTTCTCGGCCTGCCGTTAAGGTGGCTCTGCTCGGTATCATAATCGGTGTAATCGTCATGATTATCACCTTCTGCGTCGTAGTGGGATTCAAACGCACTATAGCCTCTAAAATAGCCGGATTTGGCGCACATATCCAGGTTACTAACTTTGAGGACAATAGCACTTATGAACTTACACCTATTACTGTGACGGACTCGTTGCTGGATGAACTGCATCAACTGCCTTACGTCACCCATGCAGTGCCGTTCCTCACCAAGCCCGGAGTAATCAAAACAACCGACGCCGTGCGAGGAGTAGTGGTAAAAGGCACGAATTATTGGGATTATTTCCAAAGCAACATCGTTCGTGGCGCTATCCCTCAAACACCCCAACAGGTATTGGTCTCTAACGAACTGGCCTCATGGTTGCATTTAGACGTTGATAGTACGTTCTTCTGTTACTTTGTGGGCGAGAACCTGCGTGTGCGCAAATGGACCGTCTCCGGCATCTATCAAACCGGATTCGCCGAGTTTGATGGACTGTTCTTGATTGTGCAGGAACCGGTTATTCGTCAACTCAACCATTGGTCCGATTCTCTGGCTTCCGGTATAGAAGTGATGATTGACGACCTGGACCATCTGGATATAGCGGCCGAAAATATCTATTTTGCTACCGTCAATAGAATGCAAGCTAACGGAGAAGTACTGAATACACAAACCATTGAGCAACTCAATCCGCAAATCTTCTCGTGGCTGGATCTATTGGATATGAATGTGGTGATTATCATCATCTTGATGCTGTGCGTATCCGGATTTAATATCATTTCCGGACTGATTATACTGATCTTAGATAGTATCCGTCTGATTGGTACGCTTAAGGCGTTAGGTGCAGATAATCGTTTTGTGCGCCGCGTCTTTATTACCCAAGCCGTCATGCTGGTAGGAAAGGGCATGTTGTGGGGCAATATTATTGGACTTAGCATGGCTGCTATCCAATACTTTACGCATATCATCCCATTGGAGGCTTCTACGTACTACGTCAGTTACGTACCTATTGCCTTTCCTTGGGGGGCGTTAATCCTGCTTAACCTGGCTACGCTACTGATTTCATTCATCATCTTATTGGCACCATCGGCCATCGTGACACGCATCTCTCCCGCTAAAGTAATGCACTTCAATTAACAATATGCAATAATCAATATGCAATAATCAATATGCAATAATCAATGGAATTTACTACGAAAGTTGACATTAAGAATAACCCTTGGCAAATCCGAATGGAGGACCATCTGCTTTTGCTTGGCTCGTGTTTTTCCGATAATATAGCGGATAAGATGAAGGAGTATTATATGCAGGTGGAGGCCAATCCATTTGGCACGCTGTATAACCCAATCTCTATTGCGCATCACATGGATGATTCGCAGGTGCAGAAAGCCGATGTGCTGATTATTACGTTTGGTTCGTCATGGGTGTATGAATTGGATGGAAGGGTAGTGGATAACTGCCAAAAACGTCCGGCTAATCTCTTTACGCGTCGTCGTTTGACTGTGGATAATATTGTGTCGGCATGGCGACCTATCCTGGAGAAATACAAGTCCAAACGGTTCATCTTTACTGTTTCTCCTATCCGACATATCAAGGATGGATTGCATGAGAATCAGATTTCCAAAGGTATCTTGCTGCAGGCAGTAGATGAACTGATGCACGGCAATGCTGCGCGAACGGCTTATTTCCCCAGTTACGAGATTCTTATGGACGAGTTGCGTGACTATCGCTACTATGCCGAAGATATGCTGCATCCGTCTAAAACGGCTGTGGATTACTTGTGGGAGCGATTCCGAATCATGTTTGTCTATAGCCAATCTACGACTGATAAGATGCATGCGCTGCACCAACTATGGTTGGATAAAAACCATAAACTGCTGCATCCGGATACCAAGGAAGCAAAGGACTTCCTCAATAAAGTGGACCGCGAGTTCCAACTCCTCTCCAAACAATTCCCTTGGATAAATGGTTAATTGGCTAATTGGATAATTATTATGCAAGTTCTTTACGAAGATAATCACATTATTGCTGTCAGCAAGACCTGCAATGAGATTGTGCAAGGAGATAAGACGGGTGATGAACCCCTGTCGGAAACCATTAAAGCCTATATCAAGGTTAAGTATAACAAACCCGGTGAAGTCTTTTTAGGGGTCACTCATCGTTTAGATCGTCCCACCAGTGGGGTAGTGCTCTTTGCTCGCACCAGCAAGGCGTTGACGCGCCTGAATGAGATGTTCAAGTCCCACGAGCAAATCCGTAAGACGTATTGGGCGATTGTAGAGCATGCTCCTAAGGACCCCGAAGGTAAACTCGTTCATTACTTAATCCGTAACGAAAAACTCAATAAATCCTTCATCGCCTCGTCTAAGTCAGAGTCTGCTAAACAGGCCATTTTGTCCTACCGCACTTTGGCGCAAGGAGAACGTTATACGTTATTGGAAATCAATTTAGAGACCGGACGGCATCATCAGATTAGGTGCCAGTTAGCCGCTATTGGCTGTGTGATTAAGGGAGACCTCAAGTATGGCGCTAAACGCAGCAATCCTGATGGTGGAATCTGCCTGCATGCTCGTAAGGTGGAGTTTGTTCACCCTGTCTCCAAACAGGATATCTCTATCGTAGCCCCCGTGCCGGACGACAATCTATGGCACGCCCTAACAAATAATTTATAATAATACAAGTAACTAAAAAGCGTCTAAAGTAGGCGACCACTTCGGGACCACATGCTGCTAAGGTAAGCCCCTACTAACCACCGCCTAAACCTGCCGAAATCCTTGCTTTTTGTGGACTTTATGTGGGGTTTGGTAGGTCAGTACATTTTTATTGGTGTGCTCTAAGCACCGGAGATGCTACGGAACTTTAGACGCGCCCCAGATTGCGCAATAAAAATGGCAATTCCTACTCGAAATTGCCATTTACGAACCAGCTGTCTCGACGACTATCCGCCGCACTTGCTGTAGCCACATTCGCGGCAGTGCATGCAGCCTTCCTCAAAGACAAGCGGTTGGCCGCAGTTAGGGCAGACTTGGCCTTGAACGATGGTACCGTCTTGGATGTATTTCTTCAGGGCACGTTCTACACCTACTTTCCAACTATTGATGCTTTCGGTATTCATCTGCAGTCCGCTAATCATCTTGATGACTTGGTCGATAGGCATACCGTAACGAAGCACACCCGAGATGAGTTTAGCATAGTTCCAGAACTCCTTGTCGAACTTATAGCTCAAACCTTCCATGGTGGTCTTAAAGCCACGTGTATTGACGAATTGGAAGTCATAGCGGTGGCTACCATCCTCTTGGGTAACACGGATAATCTTACCTTTGGTAACGCTCTTAGGAATCATCAGTCCTTCTTCGTCGTCAGCCAAACCGGTGAAGATCTCATACGGTCTGCCGTTTTGGATACCCACAAAGGCAATCCATTTATCCTTGTTATTTTGGAAGCGAACGACATCGCACTCCAATTCAACAGGACGCTCAGGTACTTTATTATCAAAGCATACACAGTTGCAGTCTTCCTTCTTCTCTTCTTTCTTCTTGTCCTCTTTCTTATTGACACTCTCTAATATATTGCCACGGCTGCCATCGCGATAGACGGTGCAACCCTTACAACCGCAACGCCAAGCCTCTTCGTAGAGTTGACCTACCAACTCTTCGGATACATCATGAGGCAGGTTGATAGTGACGGAGATAGAGTGGTCCACCCATTTTTGGATAGCACCTTGCATCTGCACTTTCTTGAGCCAGTCCACATCATTAGCCGTAGCATGGAAGTAAGGCGACTTTTGTACGAGAGCATCCACTTCTTCTTGAGAATAACGATGAGTGGGGTCATATGGGTGACCGTTTGCATTCATCCATGTGATGAATTTATGGTGGAAAACGATATATTCCTCAAAGCTATCACCTACTTCGTCCGTATAATCCACATGTACGTTCTTGTCGTTGGGGTTCACCTTGCGGCGGCGACGGTAAACGGGTTGGAAGACCGGTTCGATACCGGAGGTCGTTTGGGTCATGATAGAGGTTGTTCCGGTAGGAGCGATAGTCAAGCAGGCGATGTTACGACGTCCGTATTGACACATCTCTTTATACAGGTCCTCATCAGCCTCCTTAAGTCTCAAGATATAAGGGTTATTGGCTTCGCGTTTGGCATCATATACCTCAAATGCTCCACGTTCCTTAGCCATATTGACGCTGCTGCGATAAGCAGCCAAAGCGAGGGTCTTATGCACGAGAACGGAGAAGTCAATAGCCTCCTGTGTGCCATAAACGAGTCCCATGGCAGCTAACATATCGCCTTCGGCAGTAGTGCCGACACCGGTACGGCGACCTTGGATGGTCTTATGACGAATTTTCTCCCATAACTCGCGCTCGGTGCGTTTGATGGTATCGGATTCAGGGTCAGAAGCAATCTTCTCTAATATCTTATCAATCTTCTCCATCTCCAAATCGATGATATCATCCATGATGCGTTGAGCCACCATGATATGACGACGGAAGAGGTCAAAGTCAAATTCAGCCTGGGGCGTGAAGGGGTTCTTGACGTAACTATACAAGTTGATGGCCAACAGACGGCAACTGTCGTAAGGGCACAAAGGAATCTCGCCGCAGGGGTTGGTGCTGACGGTGCGATAACCTAAGTCGGCATAGCAGTCAGGTACACTCTCACGAATAATCGTATCCCAGAATAGCACACCCGGTTCAGCACTCTTCCATGCATTGTGGATGATTTTCTTCCATAACGCACGCGCGTCTATTTCCTTCTTATATAAAGGATCTTGACTGAAGATTGGGTATTCCTGCTGATAGGGTACACCTTCGATAGCAGCTTTCATGAAGTCGTCATGCACTTTCACGCTCACGTTAGCGCCTGTGACCTTGCCGCTCTCCATCTTAGCATCAATAAATGCTTCCGAATCGGGGTGCTTGATACTAACGGACAGCATCAGGGCGCCACGACGACCATCCTGAGCTACCTCGCGGGTGGAGTTGCTGTAACGCTCCATGAAGGGCACGAGACCGGTGGAGGTGAGGGCAGAGTTCTTAACGGGCGAACCCGATGGACGAATCTGGCTCATATCATGACCTACACCGCCACGACGTTTCATTAACTGCACTTGCTCCTCATCTAATTGGATGATAGCACCATAACTGTCGGACTGACCATCCTGACCAATCACGAAACAGTTACTCAAACTAGCCACCTGGAAATCATTACCGATACCGGTCATAGGACTACCTTGTGGCACAATGTAACGGAAGTCACGCATGAGTTCAAATAACTCGGCTTCCGACATGGGGTTCTTGTACTTGGCCTCAATACGGGCAATCTCACTGGCAAGACGATGATGCATGTCGTCAGGAGTCAGTTCAAACAAATTGCCAAAACTGTCCTTGAGAGCATACTTGGTTGACCATACACGAGCGGCCAACTCATCCCCGTGGAAGTACTCAACGGAAGCTAATTCAGCTTCTTTCTGGGTATATGTTTTCTTTTCCATAGTATAATATAGTAATTTTTTCTTATATTGCCGAAAAACGATGCAAAATTACAACAAAAAAATGACATACGCAAACAAAAATAATAGTTTTTTTTTATTTCTAAATTAACAAAGTTGCCCAAAATAAAAGTGCAAGTTGCTGATTATTAGCGACTTGCACTTTGGTAGAATGGGTAAAAGTTGTCCAAAAATAAATTTTTTGTCAAAAATCTAATTCGTTATTTGTATCAATTCTACACGTGCATAGTGTGTGCCCAATTTCGTCAACTTGTTGATATTGAACACTTTGCGAAGATGTTAAAAATATGGTCCGAATGTGCTCTTCGAATTTAACTTCCTTTAAGTAATTGATTGTCAACGAGATGCATTTGTTTTGAACATTTACCGGATAAGCGTCCATCATTCGTTCCAAATATTTGCATGAATTGCAATGGCGATTATAGTCGCAATCGGAGTATTGGATGGTGTGAGGCACGATGCCGGTGGGGGTTAAGATAGGGGTGAGGCGTGGCGCCTTAGGCATATTGATGGTTTCGCCATCCACGGTATTGGCGAACATAGGCATATCAAAGGCGTTTACTATCTCGCGTTTATCTAAATCCAGCACCGCCCATACGCTGGTGGCACGACCAATCAGGCGTTCGTTATGAGAGGTGGGGTCGATTAAGTAAACACGGTAGTTACGCGTGGAGAGCATGTGTGCGTTTTGTTCCACCCATGTTTCAACACGAATATGTTCATTATGCGTAGGGATGTATTTCATCTGTAAATGGAGTCGCACAATGACCCATGTGTAGTTGTATGGCAACAGGTGCTGAATGCCGTATCCATGTTCGTCCGAATCCCGTCCCGCCACTGTCAATAGGATGTTTTCTAAGGTATATAACCTTAGACGACGGTGCATGTCAATCTCTTGAGGCATGACCTCATATACATAACTGCTTTTCATATTACTTGAGGTATTTGTCTAACCATTCATAGAAAGTGCGTTGCCAAAGGATGCCGTTTTGTGGTTTGAGTACCCAATGGTTCTCGTCGGGGAAGATAAGCAATTCGGCATCTAATCCACGTAGTTTAGCGGCATCGTAAGCGGCCATAGCTTGGTTTGCCAGGATGCGGTAGTCTTTCTCGCCATGGATGCATAGGATGGGGGTGTCCCACTTATCTACGAATAGGTGAGGTGAGTTGGCGTATGAGCGTTGTGCAGTGGCATTGGTCTTATCCCAATAAGCTCCACCTAAGTCCCAATTGACAAACCACATCTCTTCGGTCTCCAAGTACTGCATCTCTAAATTAAAGATACCGTCGTGTGCGATGAAAGCCTTGAATCGTTTGTTGTGATGCCCGGCTAACCAGTAGACGGAGTATCCACCAAAGCTGGCTCCGACGCATCCTAAGCGGTTCTTATCCACGAAAGGCAGATTGGCGCACGCTTCGTCAATAGCGGTGAGATAATCCTTCATACATTGTCCGCCATAGTCTCCGCTAATCTGTTCGCACCACGCATTACCAAATCCGGGTAGTCCGTGACGATTAGGAGCGACTACAACATATCCGTTGGCTGCCATCATCATGAAATTCCAGCGATAGGACCAGAACTGACTAACAGGCGATTGGGGACCTCCTTCGCAATAGAGCAGAGTGGGGTATTTTTTAGTAGGATCAAAGTGCGGGGGCAGGATAATCCATGTGAGCATATCCTCACCGGTAGTTGTTTTTTGCCAACGAGGAACGACTGTTCCCATTGTGACTTGGTCGTAGATATTCTTATTTTCAAAGGTAAGTTGGGTGTCATCTACAAACAATTCATTGGCCTCGCACATGGAGTGGCGCAGGTAGTATAGTTGTCCATCGATATAATCCACAGGTTGGTAGTCGTATTGACCATCCTTGAGCTGTTGGATGTTGAGGTCGATGGTGGAGACAGCGTATATGCCTACTTCACCATGCCAGCAAGCGGAGAAGATGATGGACGAATCATTTGCCCATAAGAAATGGTCCACATTGGTTTCTAATGCTCGGCTGACAAAAGTGGTTTGATGGGTAGTCAGGTCCTGAATCATCAGTCTGTTTTGGTCACTCTCGTATCCATCTCGTTCCATACTAAGCCAAGCGATGCGGGTTCCATCGGGTGAGAACTGCGGATTGGTGTCATAACCCATCATACCTTCGGTTATGTTAGTGTGCGTGCGTGTGCCAACGTTATAAAGGTAGATATCAGAATTGGTGCTGAGTGCATATTCCCTACCGGACTTCTTATGGCAGGTATAAGCCAAAGTTTCGTTATCGTTGTTCCAAGCGAGTTGTTCGATTCCGCCCCAAGGTTTCATAGGACTCTCGTATGGCGTACCTTCGAGGATATTAACGGCATTGCTGATTTGTGCGGAACGGATATCCATTTCGTTCTTATAGTCAATATCTAATTGGCACACAAAGGGTTGTGGTGCTGTTTCGGTCCATTCATCCCAATGTTTATACATGAGGTCTGTAACTACGCGTCCGGACGCTTTGTCCAGGTCGGGGTACTTGTCTTGGGTAGAGGGCACGGTCTTAACCTGACTGATGAGTACAACACGGTCGCGACGTGGAGACAGCAAGAAACCTTCGATGTCTTGGTCGTAGCCGGTGACGTCGATATCTTGGTTGTGTTGGCGCAGTGTGAGGTGTCCGTTCTTGATGTAAGCCAAAACACCGCTACCACCAAACCATGCAGGGTCAGAACCGACAAACTCGTCGATTAGTTGGAACTGTCCGTCGGATTCCCAGCCGATACGAATCCATGACGTAGAACGGTTCTCGGAGACGCTGTAATAACTGACGGAATAGGCAATCCAACCGGTCTCGATATCCACTACTGCCGAATTGATGCGACCCATAGCCCAAAGGGCTTCGGCACTAAAACGGCCATCGGGAAGGACGATTTGCGGCTTGGTAATAGGAGAAGGTTGGTCGGTAGATGATGGTTTACAACTCATAACAAAAAGGGCTATAGCAGCCAGACAAAAAAGTTTACTATTGTTCATATTTATATTTCATTTGCGGCTGCAAAGGTAGCAAAAATAAATGAAATACACAAATAAAAATAAAATTGTTTGACAAAAATTTGCATATATGCAATATTTTTTATATCTTTGCACGGCGTTTCAAGAAGTCTTTAATAAATTAAATATATGGAATACAAGTATGAACCGATGTTTCAACTCGGTAAAGATGAAACAGAGTATTATTTGCTGACCAAGGATTATGTATCGGTTAGCGAGTTTGAGGGCAAGCCTATTTTGAAGGTGGCTAAGGAAGGTTTGACTGCCATGGCGCAGCAGGCTTTTCATGATGTTAGTTTTATGCTTCGTCGTGCTCATAACGAGCAGGTGGCTAAGATATTGCGTGATCCGGAAGCTAGTGCTAACGATAAGTATGTTGCCTTGACTTTCTTGCGTAATGCCGAAGTGGCTGCAAAAGGTCAGTTGCCCTTGTGCCAAGATACAGGTACGGCTATTATCCATGGCGAGAAGGGTCAGCAAGTATGGACAGGGGCGGATGATGAAGAGGCTTTGGCGAAGGGTGTGTATAATACGTACACACAATGCAACCTGCGCTACAGTCAGAATGCACCGCTTAGCATGTATGAGGAGGTGAATACAAAGTGTAATCTGCCTGCTCAGATTGATTTGGAGGCTACCGAAGGCATGGAGTATCGTTTCTTATGCGTGACCAAAGGTGGCGGTAGTGCCAATAAGACCTATCTGTATCAAGAGACTAAAGCGCGCATTCAGAATCCCGGTACGTTGATTCCGTTCTTGGTAGAGAAGATGAAGTCATTAGGAACGGCTGCTTGTCCTCCGTACCATATTGCAATTGTGATAGGTGGCACGAGTGCCGAGAAGAACCTGCTGACCGTTAAATTAGCTTCCACGCATTATTATGATGGTCTGCCTACGACAGGTAATGCCAGTGGTCGTGCTTTCCGCGATGTTGAGTTAGAGCAGCAGTTGTTGCAAGAGGCCTACAAGATAGGTTTGGGTGCTCAGTTTGGTGGTAAATATATGGCTCACGACGTGCGTGTTGTTCGCTTACCTCGTCATGGCGCCAGTTGCCCGATTGGTTTAGGCGTTAGTTGTTCGGCGGACCGCAATATCAAGTGCAAAATCAATAAAGACGGAATATGGATTGAGAAGATGGATGCTAATCCTGGCGAGTTGATTCCTGCTGAATTACGCAATGCCGGAGAGGGTGAGGCTGTTCGTATTGACTTGAACCGCCCCATGAATGAGGTTTGCAAGGAACTGTCTAAGTATAGTATCGGTACGCGTTTGAGTTTGAATGGCACTATTATCGTGGCTCGTGATATTGCTCATGCTAAGATTAAAGCACGTTTGGATGCAGGAGAGGGTATGCCGGACTATATGAAGAACCATCCGGTTTACTATGCCGGTCCTGCTAAGACTCCTGCTGGCATGCCTTGCGGTTCGTTGGGTCCAACAACCGCCGGACGTATGGATCCGTATGTAGATGAGTTCCAAGAGCATGGTGGCGCGATGATTATGTTGGCTAAGGGTAACCGATCGGTGGATGTTACCAATGCATGCCATAAACACGGTGGATTCTACTTAGGCTCTATTGGTGGTCCGGCCGCTATCTTGGCGCAAGAGAATATCAAGAGCATTGAGTGCGTAGAGTATCCTGAATTGGGAATGGAAGCCGTTTGGAAAATCCAAGTGGAGAACTTCCCTGCCTTTATATTGGTAGATGACAAGGGTAATGATTTCTTTACTCAACTTAAACCCTGTCAACATTGTACAATTATAAAATAATTGAATGAAACAGACTTTTTGGCAACGAATACGTATTAGGCGTCGTATCGTTATCCTCGATGAGCATACTTTGCGTGAACTGCATAATTTTAGGCTATCGGTATTGGGGATAACGACGGTGCTGGTGACGATGTTCATCATCACGATTGTGGTGCTATCGCTATTGATTACTCATACCGATTTACGTACATTACTGCCGGGGTATGACGAGAACATGCGTCAAACTTTATTGGACGAGTCAATGCGTGTTGATTCGCTCCATAACGTGGTGGTGATGCAACGTAAGTACTTAGATGTGATTCGTGATATAACGGCGGGTGAAATCAAGTCGGATACAGTACAATCCTTAGACTCGATGCAACTAATCTTCCAAGAGGAGTTGATGGCGGCTAAGCGGGAAGCAACGGAGGACTTTGTGGCTCAGTACGAGAGCAAGGAGAAAGATAATCTGGCCTTGTTTGATATACAAAGTACGACACCTATATTGACTATCTTCGTGCCTGCACACGGCGTGATTGCACAACATTATGATCCTCGTCAAGGCATGAATGGTGTGACCATACAAACTCGTGATAAGGAGAATATATGTGCATGTTTGGCCGGGCATGTCATTATGGTGAATAAAGAGTGGAACGATGTTTATACCATTGTTATTCAACATGCTAATTACACCAGTATTTATCGCAATCTCAATGTTGTGACACGGTCGGTAGGTGATCAACTGAAAGCTGGGACCACGATAGGTATAGTTAATAAAGAAGGTTTGTTGCAGTTTGAGTTGTGGAAAGAAGGACTTAGTATCAATCCCGAAGAAGTGATTGCATTTTAATGAGTAAGAAACAAATAGCGATATTAGGCAGTACAGGTTCGATAGGAACACAAACGCTGGATGTGGTGCGCCATAACCCGGACCGTTTTGAGGTGTATGCCCTGGTGGCTAATCGTAGTATAGACCAACTGATTGCTCAAGCCAACGAGTTTCACCCGGAGGTGGTATGTATAGGCGATGAGACGTTATACACTCCGCTCAAGGAAGCTTTGTCTGATCTGCCCTGTAAGGTGTGGGCCGGAGCCCAAGCCATAGCCGAGATGGTGACGATGCCATCGATAGATGTGGTGGTGGCAGCAATGGTAGGTTATGCCGGTTTACGTCCCACGATGGAGGCTATTCGTGCCGGCAAGGCTATTGCTTTAGCCAATAAAGAGACAATGGTGGTTGCAGGCGAGATTATATGCGATTTGGCTCGCACGTACCATGCGCCGATTCTGCCTGTAGATAGTGAGCACTCGGCCATCTTCCAGAGTTTAGTAGGGGAGGATTGCAACCAAATAGAGAAAATCCTGCTGACGGCCAGTGGTGGTCCATTCCGCACGTTCACTAAGGAACAGATGCAACAAGTGACGGCAGCACAAGCCCTAAAACATCCCAATTGGGAGATGGGGGCTAAGATTACAATTGACTCGGCAAGTATGATGAATAAGGGGTTTGAGGTGATTGAAGCTAAATGGCTGTTTGGAGTGGATTATAACCAAATCGAGGTACTGGTGCATCCGCAAAGCATAGTGCATTCGGCTGTTCAGTTTAAGGACGGCGCGATTAAGGCACAATTAGGTGCACCGGATATGCGATTACCCATCCAGTATGCCTTGACCTTCCCCGAACGAGTGGCGAGTGATTTTCCGAGGGCTAACCTGTTGGATTTAGGAGGGTTGACCTTTGAACAACCAGACCCTGAACGCTTCCCTAATCTACGATTAGCATACGAAGCTATAGCACGAGGTGGCAATATGCCATGCGTGCTGAATGCCGCTAACGAGGTGGTTAATCTGGCCTTTAGACAAGGTAATTGTGGCTTCCTGGAGATGCCCGAGAGAATAGCCGAAACGATGAATAAAGTTACGTATATAGCTAAACCCACGTACGACGATTATGTAGCAACGGATTGCGAGGCGAGAAGAATCGCGGAGAGTTTAGCGTTTAGAGGTGCTTAGAGCACTCCAATAAAACAAAAATGATATGATACAAGCATTACAATTGATATTAGCGTTGAGCTTTTTGGTGGTTATCCACGAGTTTGGACACTTCCTCTTTGCCCGATTATTTGGTGTGAGAGTGGAGAAGTTCTATATGTTTTTTGATTATAAGATTTCGCTCGTCAAGGCCAAGAAATACAACGGCAAATGGCATTTTCGTTTTTTCTCTCCCACAACGGATGAGAAAGACCCCAATGAGGAATGGAATAAATATCCGGATAATACAGAGTGGGGTATAGGTTGGATACCATTTGGAGGTTATTGCGCCATCTCAGGAATGGTAGATGAGACGCATGATGCGGAACAGATAGCTCAGACCGAACCTCAGCCTTGGGAGTTCCGCAGCAAGAACGTTTGGCAACGCTTCTGCATCATCATCGGAGGCATAACCGTTAACTTTATAGCAGCCCTAATTATCTTCGGTCAGTTGCTGTTTGTATGGGGTGAGGATTCACTGCCTTTACGCAATGTAGATAGTGGTTTGTATTTCTCCGAGGTGTTAGTGCAAGAAGGTTTTGAGCAGCAAGATAAAATCCTGGCTATCGACGGAGAAGAGCCTGCGGATTTATATAGTATTGTGCAGAGTTTGATACTGGAAGGTAAACGCGAAGCGACCGTGTTGCGAAACTCAGATACCATTCGTTTAATCATGTCTGAAGAATTAGGTGTGCGTTACTTAGCTGCTCAGAATGAGTTTGATCGTGTAGAACGGCTCAAAGCACATAAGGATGATACATATCAAAAGAGTCATTATACGTTGATTAGCGAGTATATTCCTTTTGTAGTGGATTCCGCGATAGTAGGACATATAGCGTCTGAGGCCGGAATTGTCAAGGGCGATACCATTGTAGCAGTAGCAGGAGTGCTTACACCTTGTGCACCGATGGTAGATGTAGAGATGCGTAAACATCCTTGTGAGCAAATCAATATAACGGTAGGTCGAGATAGTGGCCGTGTAGATGTGCCTATGTTTATAGGCGATCAATGTCGCATGGGAGTGGTTAATATGAATAAGTACCAGTTCTTTGCGACCGAGCATACCAGTTATACTTTCTGGCAGTCTATTCCGGCAGGTGTTCGTTACGGCTGGGATACATTGGTGATGTATGTGAAGCAGTTTAGGTTAGTGTTCACCAAGGAAGGAGCCGAGTCATTAGGTGGTTTTGGTGCAATAGGGTCGATGTTCCCAAAACAATTGAGTTGGTATGGATTCTGGTCCATTACGGCCTTCCTGAGTTTAGTGCTGGCCTTCATGAATTTCCTGCCTATTCCTGCATTGGACGGAGGCTATATACTCTTCCTTATTTTTGAGATGCTTACAGGCATCAAGCCAAGTGATAAATTCTTAGAAAAAGCCAATATGATAGGTATGTTCTTGCTACTCATATTGCTGATCTATGTGAATGGTAATGATATATTTAAAGCATTCTTCTAATATGGATTATTTCGTACATGAATCATCTTACGTAGATGATAACTGCCAAATAGGTAAAGGCACTAAGATATGGCATTTCTCGCATATCATGTCTAATTGCGTGATAGGAGAAGATTGTAATATCGGTCAAAACGTCGTTATTTCTCCGGACGTGGTGTTGGGCCGTAACTGCAAGATTCAAAATAATGTAAGTGTCTATACGGGCGTGCGCTGTGAAGATGATGTTTTCTTGGGTCCGAGTATGGTCTTTACCAATGTCATCAATCCTCGTTCGGCTGTTTCGCGTAAGGACGAGTACCGTGAGACTATCATTCATCAAGGAGCATCCGTGGGTGCTAACGCAACGATTGTATGCGGTCATAACTTAGGTCAGTATTGCCTAATTGGTGCCGGTTCGGTAGTTACGAAGGATGTGCCTGACTTTGCGTTAATGGTGGGTAATCCGGCCCGTCGAATAGGTTGGGTAAGCCGTCATGGCGAGAAGTTGCAATTTGATGAGCAAGGCTTTGCTACATGCCCGGCAACGGGAGAAAAATACCAATTATTGAACGATAAAGTACAATTACTATGATTCAACGACGCCAAACTTTATACCTATTGACCATCGTCATATTAGGTGTAATCTTATTCTTTTGTTCCGTTATTCAGTTTACTTCGACTGAATCATCCGGAGTACAACGTATGTTCTTTTTGAGTGCATTAGGAGTGGAGGAAGCAACGCCGGAGATGGACTATGTGGCATTGGAGCCTATTGCATTCAAGGGGGTATGGGGATTAACCTTAACAACGGCTTTGATTCCGTTCTTGGCATTGATAGATATTTTCTTGTATAAGAAACGTCTATTACAAGCTCGTCTGAATATTTTCCTAGCGTTATTATGTATCGGTTATTTCGGTATTTTGTTGATGTACGCCTGGTTTATGCGTGCTTCTATCCGCATGACGCACTATATGGAATTAGATTGGGATATCTGTTTTGGTGCCTGTGTGCCTTTGGTATGTTTGGTGCTCACAATAGGTGCTACACGATTGATATTAAAGGATGAAGCCTTGGTTCGCTCTGCGGATCGTATTCGTTAATGGACGTATTATTGGGTAAGACATTATCGGAGTTGCAAACTATCGCGATGGAATGCGGGTTGCAGCGTTTTGCCGGCAAGCAGTTGGCAGAATGGTTGTACCGCGCTCGTGTAAGTAGCATCGACGAGATGACTAATATATCGCTTAAGGGACGAGAAGCCCTAAAAATACGGTATGAAGTAGGTCGCCATGAACCGGTGGCGCATGCCGAATCACAAGATGGTACAAAGAAGTACTTATTTCCGGTAGGAACGCAATTTGTGGAGAGTGTATTTATTCCGGATGAGGATAGGGCTACTATCTGTGTATCCACTCAAGCCGGATGTAAGATGGGGTGTAAGTTCTGTATGACCGGCACATTAGGTTTTCATGGTCATTTGACGGCTGCAGATATACTGAATCAAGTGCTGTCGATACCAGAGAGCGACCAATTGACCAATATTGTGGTGATGGGCGAAGGCGAACCCATGGATAACTTGGATGAGGTGATGCGGTTTCTGACTATTATGACGGCGGACTATGGATTGATGTGGTCGCCCAAACGAATAACGGTCAGTTCGGTAGGTCTATTGCCCGGTCTAAAACGTTATTTAGAGGAGAGTAGTTGTCATTTAGCTATCTCGCTACATAATCCTTTTCATATCGAGCGTGAGCAGATTATGCCAGTAGAGAAGGCTTTTGCTTTGCAACAAGTAATCAAATTGATTAAACAATATGACTTCAGCCATCAGCGTCGTGTCTCGTTTGAGTATATCTGCTGGGGAGGAGTAAATGACACGCCTAAACACGCTAATGAGTTGCTTCGATTGCTGAAAGGATTAGAATGCCGCATTAACTTAATCCGTTACCATGATGGCGGGCAAGCCGATTTTCCTGCCTCTAATGAGGCTAATATGGAGTGGATGCGAGATTATTTGACTCAGAAGGGGATTACGACCACGATACGTCGGTCGAGAGGAGAAGATATATTGGCCGCTTGCGGCATGCTGGTGAATGCGTTGAACGTTTAGAGTTGATAATACCAATACAAAAATACACAATTATGGATTTATTCAATGTTTACAGCTTATTTAATGTTACTCCCGTTACGGCGCATGGTTGCACCATCGTGGATAACAAGGGTCATGAATACCTAGATATGTATGCAGGGCATGCCGTGGTTAATATCGGGCATAATCATCCTAAGTATGTATCTGCCGTTACGGAGCAGGCCAAACAACTTACTTACTGCGGCACATCTATGGACAATCCATTGCAGAAGAAACTTGCAGAGCGTTTAGGCAAGATGTCCGGCTATTCGGATTATTCGCTTTTCCTATGCAATACAGGTGCAGAGAGTGTGGAGAATGCCCTTAAGATGGCTTCTTTCCATACTGGCCGTCAGCGTGTGATTGCTTTTAAACGCAGTTATCATGGGCGTACATCCGGTGCGGCTGCTGTAACGGATAATCCATCTATTCAATCGTTGTATAACAGGGTACACAAGGTCATCTTTGTGGAGTTGAACGATATTGCTACATTGACCAGAGAGTTAGAGACTCAGAAAGTAGCGGCTGTTATTATTGAAGGTATTCAAGGTACTGGCGGCGTTCATACACCATCTAAAGATTTCATGTTGCAGATGGAGAATTTATGCCATAAGACGGGTACTGTTCTCATCTTGGATGAAGTGCAGAGCGGTTATGGTCGTACCGGTAAGTTCTTTGCGCATCAATGGGCAGGTATTAAGCCGGATCTTATTTGTATTGGTAAACCGATGGCTAATGGTCTTGCTTGTGGTGGTGTGATGATTGCTCCGCAGTTTGAAGCTGTACGCGGACGTTATGGCACTACTTTTGGCGGGAATCATCTGACGATGGCCGCTGCTAATAGTGTATTGGAAGTGTTGGAGGAAGATAAACTGATGGCTAATGCTTTAGCCATGGGTGAGTTCCTGAAGGAACATATCCCTGCATCTCCTCGCATTAAGGATGTGCGTGGCAAGGGTTTGATGATTGGTATTGAGTTCCGTGAACCGGTTGCACCTATTCGTCAAAAATTACTAGCAGAAAAACATGTGATTACGGGCTCTGCGGGCATGAATGTGATTCGTCTGTTACCACCACTATGCATTACGCAGCAAGAATGCTACGCATTTATCAATGCGCTTAAATCTGTGTTGTAATAAGTGCGAGTGTATTAATTAGCCTGAATACGTTTGGAGAGGAGCCGATAGATGTCGCGCTCCTCTTCTGTTTTCAGTAGATTAACGTGATGCTCCATCACGTTGTCGTCATGTCTGATGGCCGGACCACTTTGTGCTTGTTTAGGCGAGAGTGTATGTACTTTATTGGCTGTTTCGTCAATCAAAGGCAATAGAGCAGAGAAGGGTATATGGGTGTCTTTGAGTTGCTCTGCTGCCATGGTGTACATCAGATTAGAGAAGTTATTGCAGAACACACCGGCTACATGCAGTCGCTCTCGGTCGTGCTGAGTAGTTTCATACACGTAGGAAGTCAGTTGTAGGGCTAGCGAGTAAATGGCGCTAACGTCATCGATGGCTTGTGCTTCAAAGAAAATAGGTATTTGCGAAAAGTCCTCAATTGGTTTGGCTTTGGAGAAAGTCATGAATGGGTAGAAGATGCCACAATGCGGTTTGTCGTCCCCAAAGACGGACAAAGGGATAGTGCCGGACGTATGTAGATGCAAGCATCGACGATCCGTCTTGACCTGACTAATAACAGATGCCAGAGCCTCATCGCGAACTGCATAGATATAGCAGTCCGCCTGAGGAATCTGATCCAGTCCATCGCGGGATGAAACCATCTGAGTATCAATATGCTTGGCCGTAAATGCAGCTTGTAACGATGTGGCTACATTGCCTTTCCCAATTAGAACGATTCGCATATTAACGGTATTTCTTAGCTTGTGCTTTGGCGTTTTCGCGAGCCATACGAACTTGCTCTTGTTGCATCTTCTCTAAGCGAGCCATAAAACCACTCTTGGGCTTTGCGGCATTCTTCTTAGCATTTGCTTCCAATTGCTCCAATAATTTCTTATCATCGGTTGTCCAACGGAAGATCATTGTTTGCAGGATTGTAATACCCAACGAAATGGTGTAGTAGTAGCTCAAACCTGCTGCGTAGTCATTGAAGATGAATAGGAACATCAGAGGCATGAGGTACATCATGTACTTCATGAACTTCATGTTAGGATCGGTAGCTTGGCTTTGCATGGTAACCATTGTATAGCCTAAGTTAGCCACCGTCATGATAAGACAGAAGAGGCTGAGGTGATCACCAAAGAGCGGAATATGATGTCCCCATGTAAGAATAGCATCGTATGCACTCAAATCTTCGGCCCACCACAGCGATTGTCCTCGTAATTCAATAGCGGTTGGGAAGAACCAGAACATAGCCATCAAGATAGGCATTTGGAAGAGCATAGGCAGACATCCTGACATCGGGCTTACTCCTGCTCTGCGATAAAGAGCCATCGTTGCTTGCTGACGCTCTTGCATCTTTTCCGGAGGATATTGCGCATTGATAGCATCCAATTGGGGTTTGAGAACACGCATCTTAGCACTTGACTTATAGGATGCAAAGACGAATGGCAGAATAATGAGTTTGATGATAAGGGTCATTAAGAAAATAACCAAACCAATATGCAATCCAAATCGCATGAGCCAGTCAAAGACAGGGAAGGAGAAGATTTGGTTAATCCAAATAATAACGCGCCATCCTTGCAGAACAAGTTCTTGCAGATGCAACTTAACAGCCTCGTTTTCGGCATTCTTGTCGTAAGCCTTGAGTAGGTTATAGTTATTAGGTCCCATAAAATAATGGAACTTAATCGGCTTTTGGCTGTTTACATCAAAGGCCACCGATGTGCTGGTAGAGTAGGTCTTGATATAGCGCGAGAGAGCATCCTCGGGCATCGATTCAAATTCGGAGGACAGGAAAGCTTCTTCGGCAATGAGGACCGTGGAGAAGAATTGATCTTTATAACCAATCCATTTTACTTTTGCAGTTTCGCGTTTACTGTCATGCTTAGCTTCCGACATTCTTTCTTGGTCGCCGCCAACCAACATATACTGTAGGTGCGCATAGCGTTCCTCAAACTTACGTCCGCGCTCTTGCTGAGGAATAGATTGCTTCCATTGCATTTCCAATGTATTGGCATTTTGCGCCAAGATGAGTTGAGCATTATGTGGAATAATTTGGAAGTCAAACATATATTCATCTTCCGGCAACGTATAGACAAAGTCTATATAAGCATCTTCATTCTCGGAATGTAATCGCATAATTACATTCTGTTGATTGGGGCAGATTGCTTCAAAATAAAGGTTTCGAGTGGCTAAGATGCGGTTGTTGTTGGTAACGAGGGTGAAACTCAAGTCCGATTCATCTGCACGGAACAACGTTAACGGATTGATTGTATCACCATATGCTTTGTATTCCTTGAGTTCAGCGCGAACGACCCGACCACCTTTGTTGGCTATATGCAGGCGGAGTAGGTTGTTCTCCAAAATGGTTTCCTGGTCTTCACCAAGAGCAGATACAGCAAAAGGTCCATAGGTGTTTTGCAGTTGTTGTTGTACGAGCGCAGCATTCTCTTCTTCGTTTGTTGTGGTGTTAAGCGATTGTTCAATCGAGGCATTGATGGAATCAGAAATTCGTAGTGCCTCTTGTTCCATTTGTTGCGCATAATTAATACTGTCATTGATGCGTTGACGCTCCGCCAATTCTTCTTGACTGGGGCGGTTAATCATCGCGAAAGCTACAATAATTCCGGCTATTAGTAAAAAGCCAAACCACGTGTTTTTATCCATTTTATTACTTCTTTATATATTCTAAGAATGTGTAGTTATATAGGTTTTTATTATCCGAAGCGCAGTCTTCTTGTTTAATTACCTGCCATTCGTTGTCTTTTATTTCAGGAAAGAATGTGTCTGCGTCGTTCCATGTATGATGAATGCGAGTGATGTATAGCTTGTCGGCTAATGCGAAAAACTGGCGATATACCATGCCTCCACCAATGATGAAGAATTCGGCAGTCGAGTCCTCGTTAATGAGTTGCAAGGCTTCCGGAATAGAGTGTACTATTTCTACACCTTCGGCTGCAAACTGAGGGTTATCTGTTAATACGATATTGCGTCGATTGGGCAGGGGACGTTTAGGAAGGGAAAGGTATGTACGTTCTCCCATCAGTACCGGATGCCCGGACGTGATTTCTTTGAAGTGCTTGAGGTCAGCGGGCAAGTGGCATAATAGACCGCCTTTCTGACCAATTGCATTGTTTTCTGATATAGCAACGATGATACTTAACATATTCGTTTAGCGTTGTGATTTGAATATTTTGCATTTTAGACGCTTACTACGCCGGCGATATGAGGATGCGGATCGTAGTTGAGTAAGGCAAAATCTTCATAATGGAATCCAAAGATATCTTTGATATCAGGATTGATTTGCATCGTCGGTAATGGCCGTGGTTCGCGTGATAATTGTAATTTAACCTGATCTATATGGTTGAGGTAGATATGTGCATCACCGAATGTATGTACAAAATCCCCACATTGTAATCCGGTCACCTGTGCCATCATCTGCAGGAGTAGGGCATAGGAGGCAATGTTAAATGGTACACCAAGGAATATATCTGCGCTGCGTTGGTAGAGTTGCAAGCTCAGTTTTCCGTCTGCTACATAGAATTGGAATAAGCAGTGGCAGGGAGGCAGCGCCATCTTATCTACTTCGGCTACATTCCATGCGCTTACCATCAAACGGCGACTATCCGGATTGTTTTTGATTTGATTGACAAGATTGGTAATTTGGTCAATGGAGCTTCCGTTATAATCCGGCCAACTGCGCCATTGATGTCCGTAAACCGGCCCTAACTCACCGTTTTCGTCAGCCCATTCATTCCAGATACGAACGCCATTGTCTTGCAGGTATTTGACATTGGTGTCGCCTTGCAAGAACCATAGCAATTCATGAATGATGGATTTGAGGTGCAATTTCTTGGTGGTAAGCAAAGGAAATCCTTCTGCCATATTAAACCGCATCTGATGTCCGAAGACGGAAATTGTTCCTGTACCGGTTCGATCTTCCTTACGAACTCCTTCCTCAAGGACACGACGGCATAAATCAAGATATTGTTTCATTGGTTGTATCTAATTAGTATAGTTTGTATGTTGTTTTCAGTACTTTAAACTCGGTGCGGCGGTTAATGGCATTGCATATATCTTTCTGTTGCGTACTTTCCAGACGATTGATAAAGGCCTCATTTAACTCTTGTTCAATCGGGATAAACGGATGTTGTTTATGAATGGCTTGGTCTGCGATAACAGGTTTATTCTCACCATAACCGATAGGTGTGAGACGCTCTTTTTCAATACCTGCTCTGATGAGGTACTCCACGCACGATTTAGCACGTTTCTCGGACAACTCTTTATTCGCTAACGAATCACCAACCATATCCGTGTGGGCCGATAGCTCGATGGTTATGTTGGGATTGTCGTTAAGCAGTTTAACCAAGTCGTTTAGTCCTGCTTCACTCTCCTTGGTGAGTTCCCATTTACCGAATTCGTAGAAGACGTTATTCATTGGAACAGGCTTGCTAACAGGTGCCAAAGTGAAGTTCTGCGTGTAGGTGTAGGAGTCCTTGAGACCGATGGTAGTAAGTTCCTGCTTCTCATTTAGGTATCCTCGTGCAGTAGCCAACATGACGTATTTGGTCTCTTTATCCAATTTGAGGTGGTAAGTACCATCTTTACGCACTTGCAGTTTTTGGTTAGTACCATTATTTCCCACCATGCGAAGCGTTCCATCTACGATGGGATCACCATTGGTGTCTGTAATTTTGCCCTCTACCTGATAGATGAGTTCCGGAAGGATGAATTGGTAAATCTCATCGTAGCCTTTTTTCTGGCCGCGATTACTGGAAAGCAGACCATTGGGAGAGTCTCCGTCAAAGGTAATACCAAAGTCATCGCCTTGAGAGTTGAATGGTATTCCCATATTGAATAAGTTCCATCGAACTAATCCGTTGCTGTCTTTTTCTGCAGTAGGAACGGCCTTAAAGATATCTAATCCTCCATAACCGGGATGGCTATTGCTAGAGAAGTATAGCTCACCATTGCTACGAATACAGGGGAACATCTCGTCGCCGCTTGTGTTGATTTGCGCTCCTAAATTGTGCACGTTAATCCATGTGTCGGCATCGTATTCCGCCATCCATATGTCTTTGCCGCCCACACCTCCCGGGGCATCGCTCACAAAGTATAGTGTATCTCCGGTGGCATTGATAGAAGGATGACCGACGGTAATGGAACTATCTAAGAATAATTTCATTTCTTGTGGCTCACCCCATTCTCCTCCTGTTCGTTGAGAGCGGAATATTTTCGCCCCTAAGTCTTGTCCATTAATAGGCTTGGAGTAGGTGAAGTACATTGTTTTTCCGTCGGCGGTGAATGAACATACGCCTAATTCCATTGTTCCTGTCTTGTCGGCAGATGCAGAGTCGTTTTGCTGTTCGGTTTCTTCGGTTTGCTCTCCGTACAGACCTTCCGGCAATTCTATTTCGCCCCATTTCCCATTAGCATCCCTACGGGAAGAGTATAGATTAAACGTAGATTGACCGGTGACAGGTGAAGGCCGTTTATGCTTCTTGGACGATGATTTCTCTTGTCGATTTGAGGTAAACATGACGGCACTTGCATCTGCACCAATAAAGGATGGTGCAAAGTTGGACGTTCGTTTCTGATTAAACTCCTTAGCGAGCGTTAGTTTATAGCGAGAAGGTTCTTTTTTCCAAGTGCTAACTTGTTGGCAGGCATATTGACCGCCCTGCGCCACGTAATCGTTAGGATTAGCTTGCAAATACAGTCCATAATACTTTTCGGCTTCCTTATATTTGCTCTGATAGTGCAATACCTGCGCGTACCTCAAATAAACAATAGGGTCGGTTTGTTGATATTTACTGCTAATAGCATGTTTATATGCAGAAACCGCTTTGCTATTATTGAGAATACGGTAGCACTCGCCTTGGTTAAATGCCACGCGACCTTTTAGTTGCTTATCATTCTTGGAGATGCGAGGATAAATCTGCCGATATAAATCAGCTGCCTCGTAGTATTCTCCAATGGCAAATTTCTTATCAGCCCGTTTGATGCGAGTCTTGAGAGAACATCCAGGGCAGAGTAGTATTACTATCAGTATAAAAACTATGTACGAAGAATGCTTCATCCTTTAGTCAAGACTATGAATAACTAATCCGGAACGCAACTTGGGTTCAAACCAGGTTGTCTTAGGTGGCATTATATTACCGGAATCAGCAATGTCGATGATTTGCTGCATAGTAACAGGGTAGAGGGCCAGAGCCATCTTCATTTCGCCACTATCTACGCGACGTTGTAGTTCATCTAATCCGCGAATTCCACCTACGAAGTCGATGCGCTTATCCGTGCGTAAATCCTTGATACCTAATATCTTATCCAAAATCAGATTACTGGATATCGTTACATCTAAAACACCAATAGGGTCATTATTGTCATAGCGACCATCTTTGGCTGTTAGGCTGTACCATGTATGATTGAGATAGAGCGCAAAGTTATGGAGGCGATTGGGCTTATAGATGGCAGCACCTTGTTTTTCTACGATGAAGTTCTCCTCAAGTGCTGCTATGAACTGCTCTTCGGTTAGTCCATTCAGGTCGCGCACCACACGGTTGTAGTCCAAGATATTCAGTTGGTTATCCGGGAAACAAACGGCCAAGAAGAAGTTGTATTCTTCATTGCCGGTATGATGCGGATTGGCTTGTTTGCGTTCGCTACCAACCAAAGCAGCAGCGGCCGATCGATGGTGACCATCTGCGATATACATAGCCGGGATTTGCTCGATTAATTCGGTAATGCGAGCGATGTCCTTGTCGTCATCAATCAACCAGAATTTATGCCCAAACCCATCAATCTGTGCCACAAAGTCATATTCCGGCGTTTTAGCGGTATAGCGAGCAATGATAGCATCTAATTCTTCCACATGCTTATAGGCAAAGAAGACAGGCTCAATATTGGCATTATTCACTCGCACGTGTTTCATACGATCCTCTTCTTTATCCTTGCGGGTTAATTCATGCTTTTTGATTTTGCCGGACATATAGTCCTCAAAGCAAGCAGCAACGACTAAACCATACTGCGTGCGCGTACCCATTGTTTGTGCATAGATGTAGTACATTGGTTTTTGGTCTTGTACCAGCCATCCGTTGCGTTGGAAGAGATCAAAGTGCTCACGAGCAGAAGGATACACTTTGGGGTCGTGTTCATCAGTTCCCGGTTCAAAGTTGATTTCGGGTTTGATGATGTGGTATAATGACTTCTCGTTTCCAACTGCTTCTAAGCGGGCTTCTTCGGAACTAAGTACATCATAAGGACGCGAATTAACGTCCAAAACAAACTGTTTGGGCGGACGAATTCCGCGGAAAGGGCGAACCTTCATAGATTGCAAAATTAGTGGTTAATAGTATTATTTCTTAGGTTCAGCAGCCGGTGTTTGCTTCATAGAGCAAGTTCCGTTAAACTGAGCATTGGGTTCAATAATGAGTACTTTGGTCTTCAAATCACCTATGAGCGAACCGGTAGAGCGAAGTGCGAATGTGTTTTCAGTATTCACTTTACCATCTACTTTACCCATTATTTCAGCATTTTGGCAATTGACAGTGCCTTTTATTTTACCTTGCTCGCCAATTACTACTTTACCTGAACATTGAATTTCTCCCTCTACTTGACCATCGATTCGGATGTCCGAATCAGCAATGATCGTACCAATAATCTTACTTCCGGCTGTTAAAGCATTGAAAAGAGTACCGGATTGTTGTTGTGTAGCCATAATACTGTATTTTTTTAGTTCTTACTTCATAAAACAGGGCATAATACCCAAAATTAACGTGCAAAAGTACATTTTTTTTTCTATATGCGCAAGCGCGTACATATTTTTTTATAAAAAAAGTGCAATTTATTTGGGTAAGTCATTTTTTTTTTGTAACTTTGCGCCGTATAATGAGTATTTTGGTCGTAATCATATTGGTTGGTTTGGCGATGCTGGGCTTGAGCATTCGTGTTATTTTGCGCAAGAATGGTCGTTTTTCCAGTCAGCATATCTCGCAAAACAAGAGAATGCGCGAGAAAGGTATTCATTGCGTGAATACTCAGGATTACGAGGATAGACATAAAGTAAAAATTAATGTAAAAAATTTATAAGTTATGAACAAAAATCAGGTTATTATTAATGTAGTTTTGGTAGCCGCTGTGGTTACGTTGTTTGTCATCTTCTTTACGGTTAAGCCCGGTTGCTGCAAGCAGCAAGAAGTAGTAGAGTGTGCTGGAGTAGAATCTGTCGAAGGGACTTTGCCGATTGCTTATTTGAATGTAGATAGTTTATTGCAAGGCTACACTTTTGCTCAGGAGGCTTCTGAGAAGTTAATGTCCAAACAAGAGGATGCTCGTTTGAAGTTGAACACGAAAGCTCGTACGTTACAACAAGAGATGGCAGATTTTCAGCGCAAGTATGAGAACAATGCTTTCTTGAGTCAAGAGCGTGCACAAAGCGAGTATCAACGTTTGCAGAAGAAACAGCAAGAGTTAGAAGAGTTAGAGCAAAAATTGACGAATGATATCCTGTTGGAGAATCAGAAGCTGAACTTGCAATTAGCGGATAGTTTAGAGGCTTTCTTGGCCGTTTATAATGCAGATGGTCGCTATCAAATGATTCTCTCCAATAACGCTCATGATAATATCCTTTCTGCGAAAGAGGGTTATGATATTACCGATGCTGTTATTGCCGGTATGAATGCAAGATACAATAAGAAATAAGTGTATCACCACTCTTAAATGATTCTCTTGTGAATATTCGACGTTACATAGTTGGTTTGTTGCTTGCAACCAGTATTGGATTATCGGCGCAGAATATACCGGTTAGTCTGGAATATACGCGTGTTTATGACTATTTGGATGAGTTATCCACCGATGGTATTATCCATTCCATGACGGAGGCGGTTCGTCCGTTCACGCGAGTACAAATAGCCAATATGCTTTTGGAAGCACAGGCAGCAGATTCGCTAATGAACAAACGGCAAAAGGACGATTTGGCATTCTTCCTGAATGAGTTTTCATTGGAGCGTGACACGATGCGTGAGGGCTATGTGCAATATACAGACCATAAGACGTATAACTTAAGTTTAGCAGACCCTCAATTCTCCTATATGACCAAGAATAAGCTGTTTAAGATGCAAATCAAACCGCTGTTAGGTGCAGAAATTATAGGAGGTAAACGTGGAGCTGTGGTTAAACGCTGGTATGGTGCTGAAATCCAAATGGATATTGCTCATCACGTCAGTATTTGGGGGTCGTTGCGTGATATCAGTTATAACGGAACATGGTTCTTGAGGGATAAATATTTCCCGGATGTATATGCTAAGATAGATGGTGCCAAATTAACCAAACCGCTCTACTTGAACAACCGTTTGGGAGTGCAGTATAAAGAATCTAACGAAGGTGGAGATTTCTCGGATAGCAAAGGCGGAATTAACCTTTATACATGGTGGGGTAGTATTGGGTTGAGTAGAGATAATATTCGTTGGGGAGATGCCTATCATTGTTCCAATATCCTTAGTGGACGTAATCCTGCAGTTCCTCAGTTGACCTTGCAATTAACACCGGTTTGGTGGTTCCAGTTTGATTATTTCCATGCGTGGTTGATTAGTAATGTGTTAAATGAGGAGGATTACTACGTGGAGAATACTGTAGATGTAAATCATACGTATTTCAAGACATCTAAGGAATATCGTCCTCGCAGCAAGTACATGGCGGCTAATATGTTTACATTTAAGCCGTGTAAGTACTTCCATTTCTCGTTTGGTAACTCAATCGTTTATGCAGAAAATAATCCTCAAGCGGCATATTTTATTCCATTTGCGTTCTATAAATCGTTGGATCACTTATTGACGAAGGGCAATAGTTCAGAGAACCAGAACTCGCAAGTATTCTTTACTGCTACCATTCGTCCCGTTAACCACCTCAAGTTATATGGTTCAGTCTATATCGACGAGGTGAAATGGGCGCGAGCTAAAAAGAGTAATCCGGAAAATAATCCTGTTTCCTATTTAGTGGGCTTTGATTGGACCGGTTGGCCTATCAAGGGTTTAGGATTGAAGGGTGAGTTTATGCGGTCGTATATCGCTTGTTATACACACTCTATTGATGTGCTGGAATACACGAGTAATAGTTATAATATGGGTCATTATATGGGAGATAATGCGCAATCTATCTTTGTAGAATTGAGTTATCGTCCCATTAGAGGCATGCATATTGCCTTGAGTTATACGAACGATACCAAGTATAACATGTATTATTACATACGTAAAAACATTGGTGCTACTATTGCTCAAAAGCCTTTTAATAAGAAGATTTATCAAAATGACCAAATCGATTTGAAATTTACGTACGAGGTGCACCCGAATATGTATTTAATTGCCGGTGTTTCGTATAATAATGCTCGGGCGTTTAATAATCCGGATGGGAAAGATGCTGATCCGGAAACGCATATCGATTTGAAGACCTCTGAGCAATATGGTTCGGCACAATACTATTTGGACCGTTTCTGTCCGGAATTCTATCAGGGCAAGAACATAACCGCTAATATCGGATTTTCCTTTGGATTCTAAGAGAATTTATAAAATAATTAACCCAATCTAAATATATGAAAAAACTTCTTCCTATTTTATCTTTGAGTTTAGTTTTATTAGCCAGCTGTCAGCCTAAGGATGATACGGTGTATATCCTGTATGACAACGATGTGCATTGTGCTGTAGATGGTTATGAACAGATGGCAGCTTTACGTGCCGATTACCTGTCTAAATCGTTGTACGTCAATGTGGTGTCTGCCGGTGATTTTGTGCAAGGGAACACGATTGGCAGTTTAAGTAAGGGTAGGTATATCACATCTATTATGAATGCCATTCCTTATGACATTGTAACTTTAGGTAATCATGAGTTTGATTATGGTGTACCGCAAATGAAAAAACTGATGTTTTGGCTGCATGCCAAGTGCGTTTGCTGCAATTTCAGTTATTTGCCAACCGGTAAGGACCTTTATCCTGCTTACACTATTCGTCAATATGGTTCGCGCAAAGTGGCCTTTGTAGGTGTAGCTACGCCCACCACGATGGCTATGTCGGTGCCAACTAATTTCCAGGATAAGAACGGAGAAGTTATCTATACGTTCCATAAAGACGAAACGATTCAGCGCGTACAACAGGCAGTGAATGCCGCTCGTGAAGAAGGTGCTAATAACGTAATTGTCTTGTCCCACTTAGGCGATGATACACAAGGAGTTAACTCGGTTGAGCTGATAGAACAAACAACCGGTATTGATGCCGTTTTAGATGGTCATCAACATCATGTATTGAATTTCAAATTAGCCAATGCTGAAGGAGATTCGGTTATTTTGACCTCTACAGGTTCAGCCTTTCAGAATATAGGTTGCTTGACCATTGCTTTAGATGGTACTGTTTCTACAGAGTTGATTCCGTTGGATACCTATAAAGAGGAACATCCGCGCGTAAAAGGACGTATAGATAAGATGCGTGAGAAAGTGCAGAATATTACCGATCAATACGTTGGTTTTGCAGAGGTTGTATTGACGGATGCCAATGAAGCAGGTGAGCGTCAAGTACGTAAAGCAGAAACTAACTTGGGAGATTTTGCAGCAGATGCTATGCGGGCTATTTGCAAGGCAGACATTGGTATTGTGAATGGTGGAGGTTTACGTCATAGCCTAAAGGCGGGCAACCTCACTTATGGTGATCTTATTCAGGTTTTCCCATTTAATAACACGTTATATACCGTTAAGGCTACCGGTGCTCAGATTAAGCGTGCAATGGAGATTTCTGTATTTGAATATCCTGTTGAAAGCGGAGGATTTATGCAGGTGAGTGGACTCAGATATACGTTCAATAGTTCAGTTCCGACTTCGGTGCATCTGGATGATGATGGTATATGTGATTCTATCGGCGAAAGTCGTCGTTTAATTAGCGTAGAAATAGAGAAAGATGGGGAATGGATGCCGATAGATGAAGATGCCGTTTATACCATTGGAGGACAGAGTTACAACCTCGTTTGTAGCGGTTCATCTGGCATGTATATTGGTACGGAACAATTGCCGGGAGAACACATGGTAGATGCAGACGCTTTGGTGGAGTATATCCACTTATTAGGCGATACGATTCGTGCCTCGCAATATGGCAAGAGCCAAAATCGAATTATTCGTGTAACGGACGCTGATTAAATAAAGTAAGCGCTTCGCCAACAACATAGTTACTGCCACCGATGAAGATAATATCTTGGTCGGTGGCTTCTTTTTGTGCCGCAAGGATGGCTTCTTTTACCGATGAATAGGCATTGTCTTGCGCATTGTGAACAGGAGATATACCATTGTGAAGTGCCAACATTTTGGAGGCAGGAATAGCACGATGTGTTTGAGCTTGTGTAAAGTAATAGCGAGCCTGAGTGGGCAGTATCTTCATCACTTCCTCTACATCCTTATCATCCACCATTCCAAAGACGATATGGAGCATGTTATGTTCTGGGATGAGTTGCTCTAATTGTTCGGCTACGTATTTGATTCCGTGCGAGTTATGTCCGGTATCACAGATGGTTAGGGGCTTGTTACATAACGTCTCCCAGCGTCCCCGAAGTCCTGTTAAGGTACATACTTGCGCAAACCCGCGTTTATAATGGTCCGTCGTTAGAGATATATCGCGTTCTCGCAGAATATTGCTGAGTGCACGAAGGGCAACGTAGGCGGTTTGCATGTTCTTATCTTGGTATAGACCATGTAATTCGCACATGGGTATATCTCGTTCTCGGCAACGGCGTAAATAGTTGCATTGATCGGCAAACCAGAGTTTACAAGTGGTTGTTTCTAATCCATTCCCTAAGATATTGCATTCTTGTGCTTTTGCCATAAAAACAGGTGCCGTCTCGGGGTTCGTTTCTCCGATTACGCAAGGAACGTCGGATTTGATGATTCCTGCCTTTTCACCGGCAATCTTGGCAAGTGTGTCACCTAAAAACTCGGTGTGATCAAAACCTATATTGGTGATAACTGATAATAGGGGCGTAATGATGTTGGTTGAGTCTAATCGGCCTCCCAAACCGACTTCAATAACGGCAATATCCACTTTTTGCTCGGCAAAGTACCAAAATGCCATTGCCATGGCTGTTTCGAAGAAGGACGGACGAAGTCGATCTAAGAAACTGCGGTTGTCTTCTACGAACTGAATCACTTTCTCTTTTGGAATCATAGACGCTTCGCTCATAGTTGCTTCTACTCCCATTCTATTCCTGTTAAGCACACGTATTCTTTCGCGGAAATCCACGAGATGAGGAGAAGTGTATAAACCGACTTTGAGGCCTGCACATTGTAGGGATGCAGCAATTAGATGGGAGGTGGACCCCTTGCCGTTGGTGCCGGCTATATGCACCGATGGCCATTGGGTGTAGGGCTTGCCTAAGTGTTCCATCAAAGCTATTGTGTTCTCTAAACCGGGCTTATAGGCATCTTTCCCAATGAGATGGAAGGCCGGAGTGGAGGCGTATAAATAGGATATTGCTTCGTCGTAAGTCATATTCATTTCCGGAAAACAATGCAAAAGTACACTTTTTTTTGCATGTATGCAAATTTTTCTTCGGTTCATTCTTGTGTAGGTCAATTTTTTTTTGTAATTTTGCAGTTCCAATGGAAACAACAGATACTATAGTAGCATTATCAACGCCTTATGGCAGTGGGGCCATTGCTGTGATTCGCATGTCCGGAACGCAGGCGGTGGCGATTGCGGAACGCTTGTGTGGCAAGCGTTTGACGCGTCCTGTGCATTATTGCCGTATTCCTGAATTAGACGATGTGGTGGTTACTACATATCGTGCGCCACACTCGTTTACCGGTGAGGATGTGGTGGAAATTAGTTGTCATGGCAGTCTGTATCTGCAGCAAGAGTTTCAGCGGCGTTTGATTGACTTAGGTGCCAGACCGGCGCAAGCAGGGGAGTTTACACAGCGAGCGTTCTTGAATGGCAAGATGGACTTGATGCAAGCAGAAGCGGTGGCAGATTTGATTGCTGCGCAAACGCAAGCCGAGGCGGATTTGGCTCTAAATCAGTTGCGAGGAGGCATATCTTCCGAATTGGCTGCCTTGCGGGAGAGACTGCTTAAATTAACTTCGTTATTGGAGTTGGAATTGGACTTCGGCGACCATGAAGATTTGGAGTTTGCAGATCGGACTGAGTTAAAGGCTCTGTCGGATGAAATAGAGGTTAAGTTGACACAATTAACCGATTCGTTCCAAACAGGCAATGCTATCAAGAATGGTATTCCTGTGGCGATTGTGGGCAAGACGAATGCCGGTAAATCCACCTTGCTTAATGCCTTGGTTGGTGAGGAAAGAGCTATCGTAAGCGATATAGATGGTACAACGCGAGATACAATTGAAGAGACCTTAGTGCTGAATGGTGTACTGTTTAGATTGATTGATACTGCCGGAATACGAGAAACGGCTGATTCCATCGAGAGTTTAGGCATTGAACGCAGTCGCAAAGCCATTGAAAAAGCCCAAATCGTTTTGGAGGTGATAGATGCTACTTGTCCTCAGGAGACGCTGCAAGGAGACAAAGTTATTCATGTATATAATAAAGCAGACTTGAAGCAGATACCCGGACAGTTGTGCATTTCTGCCAAGCATGGTCAAATAGATGCCTTAAAACAATTGCTTGTGGAAAAAGCAGTTATTCAGCCCGGTGGTGCCGTTATTTCTTCTATTCGTCACTATGATGCCTTGTGTAAGGCTTTGAAGGCTATTCAGCGCGTGCAAGTAGGCATGCAAGAAGGGTTGAGTGGGGAGTTGTTGAGTGAAGATTTACAAGAGTGCCTGCTGGCATTGGGCGAGATTACGGGTCAAATCACTTCTCAAGAAGTGCTGAATAATATATTCAGTAAGTTCTGCATAGGAAAATAAGAGGATTACAGATAGATAATTATGATACTTTCGATGACAGGCTATGGCAAGGCCGAGTATAATTTTGCCGATCACAAAACGATTGTGGAAATCCGCAGTCTAAATAGTAAGCAGTTAGATCTTAACCTTAAGGTGGCATCTTATTTTCGGGACAAAGAGCCGGAGATTAGAGCGTTGCTGACTGCGCCATTGGAGCGCGGTAAAGTGGATGTCAGTATTTATACTGAAAGCCTAACGCAGGGCGTGCAGCACAAGGATTTAGCACCTATTGACAAAGAGGCTTTTGCGTATTATTATAAGGAATTAGAGACCTTGCAGCGTGATTTGCTCATACCCGGCAATCAGGATTTGATAAGTGCTATTTTGCGTATTCCCGGTGTGTTGCAGCAGAGCGCTACTCCCGTTGTCGTTTCTGATGAAGAGTGGAACATACTGCAAGCTGCTATTGGTGATGCTTTGACTGCTTTCAAGGCTTTTAGAGTCCAAGAAGGAACGGCCTTACAAAATATGTTTGAAGAAAAACTAAGCGGCATTGAGCATTTATTGGCAGAAGTTGAGCCGTTTGAGAAGGGCAGAGTAGAACATATCAGGGAACGTTTGGTGGATAATCTAAGCAAACTGACGGACAAGAACGGCAGCATAACGGACAAAAAAGTGAGTGTGGCTTATGATAAAAGCCGTTTAGAGGCCGAGTTAATCTATTATTTGGAAAAATTGGATATTACAGAGGAAAAAGTGCGCCTGACTAACCATATCAAGTATTTCCGCGAGACGATGGCTCAAGAAGGTGCCGGAGTGGGCAAAAAGTTAGGATTCATCGCACAAGAGATGGGGCGTGAAATCAACACTTTAGGCAGCAAAAGCAACCAAAGTGAGATGCAGATTATTGATGTTAAAATGAAGGATATCCTTGAACAAATCAAGGAACAGGTGCTGAATGTGCTATAAAAAGTGGATATATCTATGCTTGGTGGTGTTGGCTTTGGTGGCATGCACCACTAAGTCTTCTTATTCGGTTCGTCCGGGTAACCGCTACGCCACAGGTTTTGAGATTGAGCAACAAGACTCGGCCTATCAAATAACGGTTTATTATCCATGGATGCCGGATAAGATTATGGCTCGGTACATAGTTGATCGGCCCTACCTGCGTTTGGCATCTAATTCGTGTACTCATGTGGGGTTCCTAAACGAACTAAATGCCATCTCTCGATTGGTCGGAATTACCGATCAGCACTTGGTTTTTACGAAGTTGGCAGATACGATTATGGACTTAGGCAATAGTATGTCGCCTAATCTGGAACGAATTGCCTTGTCACGGCCGGATGCGATGCTTTTATCTACATATTCGGAAGGCGATGCCACTCCTCAGCGACTGAGTAAAATGAATATACCTATTATATATATAAATGAGTGGAATGAACAATCGCCTTTGGCTCGTGCCGAATGGATACGCGTCTTTGGTGTATTAACCGGACAATTAGACTTGGCAGATAGCATTTTTAATGCTATTGCAGACCGATATAACCTGTTGGTGGAATCGCAGCAAGCGCGTTTGGATACACATCCTACTATCCTTTCCGGACAGGATTTTCGAGGGACGTGGTATGTGCCGGCAGGAAATACCTATATGGGACAATTATTCCAAGATGCCGGATATGATTATCGCTATGCAACGGACGAAGGAACGGCTTCTATTCCACTAACTACCGAACAAGTATTGACCGAGTTTAAGGATGTAGATGTGTGGGTAGGTGTGCAAGAACGAACATTGGCAGATTTGCAGTCTCGCGACGAAAAACATACGTGGATAAAGGCATTTCAAACGGGCAATGTCTATCATTTTATGAAACGAGCAACGGACAAAGGAGCAAATGATTTCTGGGAAACCGGTGTCGTCCATCCCGAATACATCCTTAGCGACCTAATCCAGATCCAATCTCTTTCTCACTCTCCCTCTTCTCCGTCTTTGTCTCCGTCTTCGTTTTCGTCTTCGTCTTCTTCGTCTTCTTCTTCGTTTTCTTCTTCGTTTTCGTCTCACTTTACCGCCCCTCTCAAGTAGGGTAGAAGTCATAACATTCTCATAACATTGTCATAACATTCTCATAACATTCTTATAACATTCTAAACCCCTAATGCTACTATGTCAAAATCAAATTTAAGCTATCCCTACGCAAATGCTTCTGGAAAATTCGACCACTCCAAATCTGTTAGTAACCGTGTTTCTTATGGTGTTCAGCACACTTACACTTGGAATCCGGACACCGTAATGGTGCAGACTCCGTCACGTGTCTTACATCAATTTGCACTCAAACTCGCTAATCTGCGCACATCTGAAGTAATGTCTGACCCTGACAAACTGAAACAATTCCGGAAATCTATTTCTTCACCTAACATGTCTAATGATGCGATAAAAAAGTTATCACCCACTTTCTTTAGACATCAATTAGTTGCTTATTTTATTCGAGAGATTAAGCAGGCTGCACTCCAACACGATGCAGAAACCATCCATACTTTGATGGATTTGGCTAACTTGTCCGAACAGATTAAATCTGGCGAAATCAAACCTGTCACCAACTCCCCCAAGGCCCAAGCTCTATCTACTTTTTTGCAATAACTCACCCCCTGCAAGATTGTCCCCCCCCTCTTGCCGTTCCCGTCCCGTCCATTTCCGGCGATACCATCGCCGTTAATCTTCAATCTTCAATAGTCAACGTCAACGTTAACGTCAACGTCAAAAATGGCAATTTCTACCCGAAGTTGCCATTTTTATTTGCATATTCCAAAATTTCTTTGTACCTTTGCACTCGAATTCCACGCTGGAGGGGATTATGTCTCTTTGCGGGGTGGGGTTCAGACATAATAAAAGGCGTTTATTGACGCTTGTTTGTGTTTATCCCTCTCCTCCGTTTATTTCGGGCTCTTTGAATCCCCCGAGAAAGCTCAGAAGAGGTTTTCCGGAGAGGAGAGACTCAGGTCGTCTATTGATTAAGCTTTGCGGCAATCAATCTTTACGAACCTGCTGTCTCGACGACGCAGCGTTCAGGTAAATCCGGAATATCCGACAACTACCTAGTTCAGCGAAAGCGGTCTATGCAACTAGGATACTAATAAAATATCTATAATATCAAACGGAATGCGCCGAAAATCCAATAAAGAGTAGGCAAAAAAATGCACTTATTATGAAAAAACTTACTTTGTGTTTTATTGCAATTATCTGCGCCACACTAAACACCTATGCTGACACTCCGGAAGGAGTAGAAATGGTTGACCTTGGTTTGCCATCAGGTACGATGTGGGCAAATATGAACTTAGGGGCAACCGCTCCCGAACAAAATGGAGACAAGTTTATGTGGGGTGAAACAACGCCCGTAACATCAGGTAGTTCCTATTTTGATCCCAAACATACTAAATACAGCGGAACAGCCACCTTAAAACCCGAAGACGATGCAGCACATGTTAATTGGGGTGAGCCTTGGCGCATACCGACTCCGTGGGAACAAGAGGAATTGCGGAACAAGTGTTCTTGGACAAAAACACAACTGAATGGTAAAGATGGATATATCGTAACAGGACCTAACCAAAACACTATTTTTATACCTTTCGGGGACTATTGGAATTACCAATTAGGAAATTCCGAGCGAGCATTTTATATGACTATTGATGCCAATCGCGCCAAAGTGTATAATATAAAAGGTGATGGATTTGTTCGTGATTGTGGTTTGTATATACGCCCTGTTTGCATGGGTATTCCTGATACTACGACTTATGTTGTCACTTTCAAAAACGATGACGGCACGGTCCTTCAATCTACACGTGTTAAGATAAATGGCACTCCTGCTTACAAAGGCGCAACACCTACTAAAGCAGAGGAAACTGAAACTCTTTACACGTTTGCCGGTTGGACGCCTGCCTTTGCTGCTGTTTTTGCGGATGCTACCTATACTGCAACATATAAGTCCACACAAAAGCGGAATAACCCTCCAGCAAATGTTCAAATGGTTGATTTGGGTCTTCCCAGTGGACTCAAATGGGCAAACATGAATGTAGGAGCAACTGCCCCCGAAGATTATGGCTATTATATCGCCTGGTATGATTTAGACCCCAAAGACTACTACGATAATCACACAGGGTGTGCTAATGTCCCCAAACCAACAAATCACACATTGGATGTAGATGCGGCACGCATCAATTGGGGAGCGCCGTGGTATGAGCCCACCTTTACAGATATGGTAGAATTAGTGAATAATTGTACATGGACTTGGACTACTCAAAACGAGGCGAATGGCTATCTCGTAACAGGAAAAAATGGAAATAGCATTTTCCTGCCAGCAGGTGGTTTTAGATACAATCTTTCAAATAAACCTATCATGGATCGCACAAATGGCTATTATTGGACATCTACGCATCAAACGTCTGAAAAGGCAAAGTGTCTTAAGTTCAATTCAAGTTCAAAAAATGTGGACGGCG
>JAGHRV010000040.1 GCA_018066175.1 Candidatus Colicola equi
GCAGTGGTGCATCGCATCGCCCTCTTGCAAGTGCGCTTCCGGAGTGGCAAGAACTATCACGTGGAAATCATGCGCTTGCAGGACTATATCAAAGAACTTGGCTTTGAAACTATAGAACATATCCACCGCTTCTTTCTCGCGCTCCATCTGCTTTCTCAATTGTTCAGCAGCTGCTTTCTTTCGCCTTACCTCCTCTGCACGTCTATGCTCGCGCATTATTGCATCGTGAGCAGCGTGCAAATCTGCTGGGCATACATAGTGAGCATTTCGGGTATCGCGCTGCATATCGCGCTGCATCTTTACCATATCGCGCCACATCGTCCAATCTCTTGCGTGATACTTATTGCGTAGGCAGATACGAATGCTATCCCAATACGTGTAGATATCGCTATTAGACAACCATCGCACTACATCGCCATACCCACATTGTAGGAGCGTCTGCACCTTTACATCCAGCATATCCCGATAATAATTGTACGGAGCGGAATAACTGCTTTTCTTTAGATATGCTGAATATTTGCGTATCATATCGGGAACGCGTACAACCGACCATTCGCAGTCTTGAAAAAATGGATTACTACCTCCGTAATATGCGTAAGGGGAACTTGCTTTCTTGATGCTCATTTCGCTGCTCCAGTTCCACTCTTGTATGCGATAGAACAGTCCGGTGTTGCGATTACGCGCTACGATCGTCACGCCCTCGCCTTTCTTGGGGTTAATAGGTATCCAGTTCTGGCAGCACTCAAAGATGGGCGAGTAATACGGGCGCTGGGTGGTGCTGCTGATTTTCTCGCAAGTGAAATACCGTAGTACAAGGAATCTGCCTTTTGTGGTTATGAAGCAATGAATACCCGGCACATCTACCCTGTGCCCACGTCCTTTCTCTACAAGCAGTTCATGCAGCTGCTCTCCGCACTCCGGACACGTTACCGCGTTGTACTTTCTGCCGCCATACTTCTTTTCGATAGGGTCTGCGTAGAATTTCGCACCGCACTCTTGACAGTGGTATTTTACGTTGATCGTATTGAGCTTGGTAGCAAACTTCCAAAACGCTTTTTCCTTCATCACAGCCTCCTGATGGGGCGTGATCTTCGGCAGCGTAGCGGATAGCGCCATCACCTCTTTCTCTAATTTAGTACGTGCTTTCATAGCCTTAGAAATCAAAAGATAACTGGAATATATCGGACTGCTTGGGCTTCGGTGCTGCCTTTTTCGGCTGCTCGGGCGTTTTTGGCGCGTTCTGCGGCGCTTTCTCCGTTTGGGTAGTAGTTTGTACGTTTGCGGAGTTTAGAGCCTTGCTATCGCGTTTTTTCGCAGTCGGCTTGGCTGGCTTGGCTGTAATGGTTGCCGGCTTGGCTACTACCTCGGGTTCTTTAACCTCCTCATCGTAGTAGTGGATAGCCCAGCCGTAAACGACTTGGTCTTCTACCATCGCGCAACCTTGCACGGCTTGCTTGCGTGCTTCGCCGGTGATGTACTGCATGCAGCCTTTGATGCTGTGCTTTTCATCTTTGAGCTTCTCAGCAAAGACGGGGTCTTGTGCTGCTACTCCCTCGAGGTGCTTCCATATCAGCTCCTCGTACTGATTCATTTTGTTTTCTGCCATAGTGTGTGATTGTTTTATTGGTTATTACTCATAGCCGCTTGGTAGCGCGCTACCGCCGGCTGTATTACTTTGACTTTCCAAAAGTGCTGCCAGTACTTCTGCCTATCCTCATTGATCTGCATCCAGTTCCCGGTAGCAGGTTCTTTCTCCCATCCTGATTGCGAGTGCATATAAGCGAGGTATTTGTCATAGGTTACTATTTGACACCAGCGTAGCATAGGTAATTCATCCGGGCCTTTGGCATTATAATCGCGTAGCCAATTGTGCCCTTCTGCTAATCGCTCTTTTATGCGCTTGACATACACTTCCACTTCCTCGGGTGTTGGGTATTCTACTTTATCAGCTTGAGCTCTGGTAGCCTTAGCGCTTGATTCCATCATACGCGTCTGCTCTTTTCCGCGATACTGTATATACAAGCGCCAGTGCTTCCATATTGCAGCAGGGTTGAGATATTCGATTTCGTACTCCTCCGTACATTTATCTACGAAGTGAATAAGATCGCCCAGCGTATAATTGCAGTAGGTTTGAATAAAGCGTGTGCTGAATATCTTACCATCCACCTCCGGACAGCTTCTGCCGTAATTACGATAGAGGTTATCTATCACAGCGCGTACAAAGCCATTCTGCTTATCCGCAGAACCTATCTCGCAGAGCATAGGCGTATCAAAGACATCCTCAATCTTTAATATCGAGATATTCTGGACGAGGTCTTCTACTGATGCTGCTTTTGCCCATTCCGTTATTTCTTTGGTTGCTGCCATTG
>JAGHRV010000058.1 GCA_018066175.1 Candidatus Colicola equi
ATTATAATCTCCCTATTATTTATACAGAGAGTTCTGCTTTCAACCAAAAATTAGAAATAATAGCGAACAGAAGCATTTAATGCCCAGTCAAAGAAACCGAGTGCTGTAATACAATCGCCTTCGTAAACATTGGGGTAATAAGCAGTCGGATTATCCTCCCATGCATTAACTGCTACTCCTACACCCGGACGAAAATCACAACCTACTATCAACGGCAGGTTTCTAAACTTAAACTCCACACCAGCGTATGCATTCAAACCAACCTTAAAAGCCAGTGGACTTGGAGTATATTTCTTACCATCACTGGATAAATCACTATACCTATCTCTATCATTTTTCAATCCTTTCCATGCATCGCCCGGAGTTTTAAGTTCATGTCCCTTGGCATCAGTAGGATATTCTCCGTTTATCTTTCCAAACTGTTCAAACTGGATTGTACCAAAGTTCAATCCGCCACCTACAAACCAACTAAATGTACCGGCACTCATCACCTTGAAGTTATCCTGATAACCAATATTACCGGCAACTTCCAAATCCCAATATACGAACTTATGGTTATTATTCTCAACTAAATCATCACCGGCTATTTCATGAGCGTCTTGCGCATCTTTATTGGTATAGGTCGTCGTTAATGCCAAACCTTGCGACTGACTGGCACGAACACCCAACGTGGCTGCTACCACCATCTTATTTTGGAAATAAGCCTTATACTCAAAACCATTTAAACTACCGGCTACCGCACCTACACTATGTTGAACGGGTAATGCATTAGCGGCCATCGTACCAAGCAATAAAGCGGCTGATAAAAGTAATTTCTTCATATCCAATATAACTAAAGTTTATAATTTCGCCACAAAATTACAACTTTTTTTCCATATATGCAAATAAATTTGCAGATATGCGTATTTTTTTGTACTTTTGCAGCGTTTTTAAGAATAAATTATGTCTGTTCACGTTGAATCTAAGCGCATGACGACCGCTTTAATCCGTCAAAAAAAACTCACTGGTGATAAAATCACTATGCTCACAAGTTACGACTTTACCCTTGCCCGCTTAGTGGATCAAGCCGGTATTGACATGTTCCTCGTCGGAGATAGTGCTAGCAACGTTGTTTGTGGCAATGGCACTACCCTTCCCATCACAGTGGATGAGATGATTTTCCTGACTAAAGGCGTTGTTCGTGCAGCACAGCACACCCTTGTCGTCATCGACATGCCTTTCGGTAGTTACCAGGTTAGCGCAGAAGATGCCGTGCGTAATGCCATCAAAATGCTCAAGGAAAGTGGAGCGGATGCCGTCAAATTAGAGGGCGGCGAAGAAATCCTGCCTGCCATCCAACTCATGATTGCTGCCGGAATCCCTGTTTGCGGTCACTTAGGATTGACCCCACAATCCGTTAACCAATTCGGAGGATACGGACTTCGTGCCAAAGAACAAGCCGAAGCCGAAAAACTCCTCCACGACGCCCAACTACTCGACCAAGCCGGATGCTTTGCCATTGTCTTAGAAAAAATCCCTGCCGCTTTAGCCGAAAAGGTAACCAAAGCCGTCAATTGCCCTACAATCGGTATTGGTGCCGGCAATAAAACAGATGGACAAGTACTCGTTCTACACGACATGCTCGGACTCAATCAAGGCTTCCAACCTAAGTTCTTACGCCACTTCGCCGAACTGGGAGAACAAGTAAAAACTGCCGTCACGTCATACGTAACAGCAGTTCATGAGAGTTCGTTCCCGAACGAAAACGAGTGTTATTAAACGAATAATCGCTATCATTCATTAGGTGTGCTACTTCAGCACACCTAATTTTTTACCCACTTTGATAAAGGCTGCAACACCCTTATCCAATTGCTCCGTTGTATGGGCGGCACTTAACTGCACGCGGATACGAGCCTGACCTTGCGGCACTACCGGGTAATAGAAGCCCGTCACATAAATGCCTTCTTCTTGCAGAGCCGCAGCAAACTCCTGACTCAGTCGTGCATCATACAACATAACGGCACAAATAGCAGATTGAGTCGGCTTAATATCAAAGCCTGCTGCTTTCATTCTGCTAACAAAATAGTCCGTATTAGCATGTAAACGGTCTTGCAACGTGTTATCGCGCGTCAAGATCTCTAAGGTCTTAATGCCGGCCGCTGCAATCATTGGAGGTATAGAGTTAGAGAAGAGATACGGACGACTACGTTGACGCAATAAGTCAATAATCTCTTTCTTGCCCGTGGTGAATCCACCTACCGAACCTCCAAACGCCTTTCCTAATGTGCCCGTCAGAATCTCTATCTTACCACGAAGGTTATACTGCTCCGTTACACCATGACCGGTCGCTCCTACTACACCTGCCGAGTGACTTTCGTCAACCATCACCAGAGCATTATACTTCTGAGCTAACTCATAAATCTTATCCAGCGGACATACATTACCATCCATCGAGAAGACACCATCCGTAGCTATAATGCGGAATCGCTGGGCTTGTGCTGCTTGCAGTTGTTTCTCCAAGTCCGCCATATCCCCATTAGCATAGCGATAGCGAACAGCCTTACATAATCTTACACCATCTATAATAGATGCGTGATTCAAGGCATCCGAGATAATCGCATCCTCAGCGGTCAATAGTGGTTCAAACAAACCACCATTGGCATCAAAACAAGCAGCATACAAAATAGTATCCTCTGTACCAAAGAAGTCCGAAATAGCCTTCTCCAACTGTTTATGTGTATCCTGTGTTCCGCAGATAAAACGCACCGATGCCATTCCATAACCGCGAGCATCCATGCGGTCTTTAGCCGCCTGAATCAACTCTTTGTTATCGGCCAAGCCCAAGTAGTTATTGGCGCAGAAATTGATCACATCTTTGCCACCTTCCACCTGAATGCCTGATGACTGAGGCGTAATAATAACGCGCTCATTCTTATACAATCCCGCCTCACGAATATCATTTAGCGTCGATTGCAAGTATTTCTGAAAATCCTGATACATAGTAGTTAAAAATTTTACTAGGAAACTAGGAAACTAGATAACTAGAAATTAAACCAATCCTTGCTCCAACATAGCCTGAGCCACCTTCATAAATCCGGCGATATTAGCACCCTTAACATAGTCCACTGTGCCATCAACTCGCTTACCGAACTTAACACATTGCTCATGAATAGAAGCCATAATATGATGCAGACGCTCATCTACTTCCTGACCGGTCCATGAGATATGCTCGGCATTCTGAGTCATCTCAAGACCCGAAGTAGCTACACCACCGGCATTAACGGCCTTGCCCGGAGCAAACAAGAAACCCTTTTGTGCTTGGAAATAGTGAATAGCACCAGGTTGGCAACCCATGTTACTAACCTCGCAGCAGCACCATGTACCGTTCTTAACCAACTCCTTAGCATCGTCCTCGCTCAACTCATTCTGGAAGGCACAAGGTAAAGCAATATCGCACTTCTGTGACCAAGCCTTCTTGCCTGCCTCAAACGAGCACTTGCCGGGGAACTTATCGGCCATATCCTGCACTTTATTGCGGTTAGAAGAACGCATAACCAACATATAGTCGATCATTTCCTTATCTATACCGCCGGGAATAGCGCATACTCCATCAGGACCCGAAATAGCAACCACCTTGGCTCCTAATTCAACAGCCTTCGTACAAGCACCCCATGCTACATTACCGAAACCGGAAATAGCAACCGTCTTACCCTTAATGTCCTTACCGGCTAACTCCAACACATGTTGGGTGAAATACAACGCACCAAAGCCGGTGGCTTCTGGGCGCAAGATAGAGCCGCCCCAAGTCATTCCTTTACCGGTTAATACTCCCGTGTGGTAACGCTGAGCTAATTTCTGATACATACCGTTCAAGAAACCAATCTCACGACCGCCTACACCTACATCACCTGCAGGAATATCCTGGTCCGGACCGATACAACGCCATAACTCCAACATAAAGGCTTGACAGAAACGCATGATCTCGGCATCCGATTTACCTACTGGATCAAAGTCTGAACCACCTTTACCGCCACCCATCGGCAACGTCGTTAAAGCATTCTTGAACGTCTGCTCAAAGCCTAAGAACTTCAGCATACTCGGCGTAACAGCTTTATGGAAGCGCAAACCTCCCTTATAGGGACCAATCGCGGAATTAAACTGAACGCGATAACCTAAGTTAGTCTGTACTTCACCCTTGTCATCTACCCATGTTACACGGAAAGTGTAAATACGATCAGGCTCAACCATGCGTTCTACAATCTTGGCCTTCTCATACTCCGGATGCTGGTTATACACCTCTTCAATGGAGTTCAACACTTCCTCAACGGCTTGCAGATACTCTGCCTCACCGGGATGCTTCGCAGCTAATTGCTGCATAATCTCTTGCGTTTTCATAGAATAACTTTTTTTAATACAATATAAAATATAGTACCTTTATCGGAGGTATCAAATCTAATCTTTCCGTCACTTCCTTCCACAATATTCTTGGATATAGCCAATCCTAATCCCGTACCATTAGACTTGGTAGTAAAATTAGGAGTAAAGATCTTAGGCTGTATATCCTCCGGAATACCCGGACCATTATCCGATATACTAATCTCCACTTCTTGTTCATTCTCTTTCAATATCACAATCACATCACCATCTTCACGATTATCTATGGCCTGAAGTGCATTCTTCAATAAGTTCGTAAATACCTGCCCAATCTGCTCCTTATCCGCATAAGCCATTACACCACTATCCGGACCGTAATAACGTATCGGCACATTATTGATATTATTCTGGGCAAAAGCCACTATTTGACATAGTTTAACAGCCACATCAACCTCGCTGGTCTCTACCTGAGGCAACTTAGCAAACGTGGAGAATGATGTAGCAATGCGGCTCATATTATCAATCTGCTCTATCAGCGTCGTTGTGGCCTGATCAAATAGTTTATCAAACTTATCGGTCCCCCGCACGCGCTGCAATTGCTGAATAGTCAATTTCATCGGTGTCAGAGGATTATTAATCTCATGAGCAATCTGACGAGCCATCAACCGCCATGCACCTTCGCGTTCAGAACTAATCAAACGCCTCGTTGTACGCTCCAGTTCATCCACCATGCGATTATACCTTAGCACCAATTCACCCACCTCATCCTTATGCTTATATACCAGGTGATTATCCTTTCCTAATGCAAAATGCTGCATCTTCTTAGTTAAAATTTGCAACGGCTGCGCCACCGCTCTGGCTGCTATATAGGACAGCACTAACGTCAGCAAAATAACAATCATAAAGGCCGGGAATAACTTGGCCATAATCCGATTTACCTCAATCGCTATATCTGCCTCCGAAATGAAATACGGCATTACAATATATCCTAACTGCATGTCCGAACCATTCACAAACTCAGTAAAGGCCGCTAAATAACGTACAGAACCAATATGCTCATAACGCACTTGAGTAGGCTGATTAGAATAATACACATAAGGATCCATCAACCTCGTCAATAACCCACTCTTAAAGAGTTCCGGAGTAGAAGAGGCCAACAACTTACCATCTAAACCATATACATGTATATCCGCATCATAAGTATAAGCCAAATCACGTAAGTCAATATTCATACCCGTCTCATTAAACGGAGACAAGTTAAAATCAAAGAAATATAAATTCTTCAAATCCGATTGCACATAACGGCATAACCGCTGCAATTGCGCTTGCTGACGCTCTTGGTAACTCTCTCTGGCGAAATTACGAACAGAGATAATCTGATATACAAAACCAATCAACACCAGTAGCGATAATAACAACTGAATCTTATGACGGAAGCGCAGATTACCAAAGCCTCGCGCAGCAATCAGCATCCAAACCGCCATTCCTAAAACCGCTACGCATAGACTTATTAACAATATATAATATACGCGCACACGATCACGCGCGGACTGCCACCACGAATGATTGCGTTGCTGATAATCCCGTATGGGTTGATAACTAAAACTGCGCTCAATCTCGTCCAATCCATTGATATGCCAATCCTTCACAACAACCGTCATCAACTGATACCAACCGGCATCCGACCACATCACCTCGGTTGTAGCATTACTGAATTCATACTCATGCCAGCCCGAATAATCTACATCCGGGATGACCGAGATATCCAAGGAACGCGATGACCAATAGCATAAGCCCCTCGCATCATATACAAAATGCAAAATATCCTCGTTCTCCAACCCTAAATGAACAACCGAATCACGCAAACCTGCATGCAAGGCATCAACAATAAGCGCAGACTCTCCTTCTGCCTCCTTTTGCAAGGCTTGCAGATGTTTTTCGGGGCTGACACATGAGGTCAAAACCATGAAAAAGAGTACTATTTGTACTATTTTTTTCATTTTCCTTGCAAAATTACAAAAAATCTTGTAACTTTGCAAAAATTTTTACGAAAAAATGATAAATATTTTCACAGCGCTCCTATTGGGCTTCCTCATGATCCTGGATCCGTGCACCCTTTTTACGTCTGTTGCAGCCATCGGATACATTGATCGGGAGATGCAAAACAAACGCCGAGTACTCATCACCGGACTTATGTTTATTCTCGGCAAACTCATCACTTACGTACTCCTATCTATCCCCCTAATTATGGGAGCACAAACAGATTCTATCCACCATTTTATGCATGAGTGGAGTGAGCCCCTTCTATGTATCTTTATGCTGCTATGCGGTATCCTCCTACTCTTTTCTGGGCATCATCACCACGATCACGATCATGGCATGAGTAAGTGGCTACAAACGGTTGATGATAAATCCAGTTGGTTCTGGGCCTTTATGCTTGGTATCTTCTTCGCTATTGCATTCTGTCCTCATCGTCTTGTCTATTTCTTTACGATGATTGAACTATCCGCCACGATGGAACCTACCCTGCAATGGTTGATGCCTATTGTATTCGGTTTAGGTACAGGACTACCTATCATCATTATTGCTTGGTGCATCTGTTATAGTGCTATTTCTGCACAAACACTCACCGATAAAATGCACCACTTTGAGCATATCTTCCGCTATATCTGTGCCGTGCTATTCATCGGATACGGTCTTTATCTCGCTATTCATATCTTCGAGCATGTCTAATCCTTACTTCCGTTTTAAGCAGTTCACCGTTTATCATGACCGTTGTGCCATGAAAGTAGGCACAGACGGCTGCTTGCTGGGCGCTTGGACTCCCCTACCACCCACCACTACATCACCCCTACATGTACTGGATGTAGGTACAGGATCCGGACTCATCGCACTCATGCTCGCACAACGACTGCCTAACGCCATCATTGATGCCATCGATATTGACCCTGGAGCAATTGAACAAGCCACCTACAACTTTGCTCAATCGCCATGGCCCAATCGACTAACAGCCCACCTCTGTTCGCTGCAGAAGTGGCAGAGCCACCTAACTCCATCATCGCAGTGGAACGGACTATACGACCTTATTGTCAGCAATCCGCCTTACTTTATCAACTCTCTTCCTAACCCCGATCAGCAACGCAACATGGCCCGACATACCGACACACTGTCTTATGCTGAACTATTCTCTTGCTGCACTCAACTGCTGTCACCAACAGGTATTTTCTCCATCATACTCCCCGCCTCTGCCGAACCCGAAATTCTCTCCACACTAAACTCTAAACGTTCTACTTTATCGGAGTGCCCGGAGGCACCGCTAAACGCTCAACTCTCCACGCTCCATACTACACGCGTCTTCTCCAAACCCAACACTCCTCCCCTCCGCACCCTAATGGCCTTCTCTCACTCATCTCATAATTCAAAATTCAATTCTTCTCTTAATTCTAAATTCTTAATTCTTAATTCTCAATCCTCCTCTCGTTCTCCCGAATACACTGCATTAATGCAGGATTTTTACCTGTAATAGCAATCGTATATAAACAAAAAAATAGCAGGCATAACCTGCTATTGAGCCACTTCCCAGATTCGAACTGGGGACCTACGCATTACGAATGCGTTGCTCTACCTCTGAGCCAAAGTGGCAAAAAAAAAGGGTGGAGTAAGGGGCTCGAACCCTTGACACTCGGAACCACAATCCGATGCTCTACCAACTGAGCTAAAACCACCATTCAGATTTCTCTCACTTGAAAAATCGTGCAAAATTACAACTTTTTTTTGATATAGACAAATTTTTTGCAGAAAAAATTGCTTATTTGGAATAATTTTTGTAACTTTGTCGTCAAAAGTAGGAATACATCATGAAAAAACAAGCCTTATTACTCCTTTTATGGTTGCCGGTTTATCTTGTAGCCGGTGAGATTACTTGTCCCATCTCTCGCTCTATTCAATCCCTGCGTATTCAGTACCTTCAGGATGCCCTATCCGACTCTCGTCACGACCCGGTGCGCCCCTACCTCACCATGCCAGTAGAAGGCGTCATAGATGGTTCAGACCCTGCTAATACCCTACTCATCAGTTTTGATGAGATGAGCCATATTGAACACCAATATGCCTACTCTGTTCAGCATCTGAATGCGGATTACACGATAGATGACCTATCTTCCTTTGATTATGTACGTGGATTTACCCGCATGGATATAACGGACTATGTCACGTCCCTTAATACAACACGCGACTACACGCACTACTCCTTTGCTTTCCCTAATGAAGATATGCAGTTACTTATAAGTGGTAACTACCTTATCACTATCTATGACCCGGCGCAAGGCGAAGAAGCACCGATTGCCAAGGTGGTCTTTAACGTAGTGGAACCTCATGTGGGTATATATGCCACCGTTACTCCCAATACCACAGAAGAGATTGCAGGACGGTATCAGCAGCTCAATATAGACGTAGATGCCCGAGATATACGATGGTTCAACCCGAACGAAATCACTCTGGTAGTGCGTCAAAACGACCGCATTGATAACTGCGTATATGCTCCCTACCCCAGTTTTGTGGAGGCTAACCGCCTTAGATGGACTAATCACAAGGCACTCATCTTTGAGGGAGGGAATGAGTATCGGCACTTTGATACCTACTCTACTTACTATGGTGGCTATCACGTGGACCGTATTCGATATGACCATCAGGACTACCACGCATTCTTGGATGTTGATCCGGTGTTAGGTACCCTCAATAGCAACTCCTCGCGTTGCGGAATGGCCTATACACGAGAGAATGACCATAATGGTATGTGCGTTGTTAACGCCGAACGCTGCTCTGATATAGCTACCGAAGCCGAATATATGTATGTGCATTGGGTATTACCGGTAGAAGAACCTATTTTTGATGGCTCTATCTATATCGGTGGAGATATATTCTATAACCAACTCAATGCCGGTCTTAATCGTATGTTGTACGATAACGAACAACGTTGTTACTACTTCAACGGCCTCGTTAAACAAGGCGGCTACGACTATCAATACTGGTTAAAGAAAAAAGGAGAACCTTCTGCCACATTGCTGTTAACAGAAGGTTCACATTGGGAGACTGAAAATGTCTACACCATTTATGTCTATTTCCACTCGGTCAATGACCGTTATGATCGGTTAGTAGGCGTAGCACAAGTTAATTCAACGGCTCGCTAAAGCCTATTTTAATTAACTTGTCCCCTATTAATCTGCCCTACTCGTCATCATCGACGTAATAGTTATAATGTTCGGCTTGTTCTTCCTTGCCCATTAACTTTCCGTAGTAATATCCGTATTTTTCTTTCCATCTATTCTTCTTGCCGCTGTTACGTCCATAGCCATAACCGTAACCGTAGCCGTAGCCGTACTTACCGCCGTATCCTCCGTAGCCATGCTTACTGCCGTAGCCATAAGCGTAACTATAGTTATATCCATGGTGATAACCTTCGGTAGGCATATCGGATAGGACGACATTGACTTTACCGCTATGGTCGATGCTCAACTGCTCAAGCGTTTGCTTAATCAAGGCCTTACTGGTCTGTAAGCAACGAATGACGAAGAGCGTTGTATCGGCTTGTTCAATCAGGTTATATGCATCGGGTACTTGTCCGATAGGAGATGTATCCAAGACCACGAAATCATAACGTTCTTTCAGGGTCTTAATCATCTGAGCTAACTCATCAGAGTGGATCAACTCACCCGGGTTGGGAGGAACTGTTCCGGCACGCACCATATCAAAATCAAATGGAGTGTCCTTTAGGATGATATCGTCTAATGAGCAGTCACCAATCAGGTAGTTCGTGACACCTAATCCGCTCTCTATACCTAATTTCTCGTGAACATTCGGTTTACGTATATCTAAGTCCACCAGAATAGTCTTTTTGCCGGTCATGGCAAACATAGCAGCTAAGTTGGTGCATAAGAAGGTCTTACCATCACCTGATTCGGCAGAAGTGATGCACAGTGTGATCTTCTCTTTCTTTTGCACGATAAACTCGATGCGTGTTCGCATGGAGCGTAGTGACTCAGCATATCTGCTTCGTGGATTAGCCTTCACCAATGTTGGATTCGGGTTGCGGGCGTGCTTGAGTGATCCTATCAATTGGAAGTGACTCAACTTGGCAGCCTCCTTAGGAGTACGCACTTTATCATTGAGTAGCTCACTGAGTATAATGAGCACTAATGGCACTAATAGACCTACAATCATGTAGGTGGTCATGGTCTTACGTTTATCCTTACTGTTGACGCATATTGATCTGCGAGCATGGTCTAAGATATCGTTATCCGGAGTGTTGCTGGCCTTTTGAATCTCGGCCTCAGCGCGTTTCTGTAAGAAGAACGTATAGTAGTTATCATCAATACGGTAGTTACGCTCGATACTTACCATCTGTAGTTCTTTCTCAGGCAGTCTCTTCATGTTTTGCTCCACCTCAGCGTAGCGTCCATTCAGGTCTTGTTTCTCAATCTCCAATGATGCACGCATCGTTTTAATCACTTCGCGTAATCCTTCCTTAACGTGCTCTATATCGTTGGTGTACTTGGCATAATACACGTTCTTCTCGCTTAATTCGCTGCGTTGCAGTTGCAGGTCATTGAGTTGAGTGACGAACTGAGTTAACATGGGTTCACTTATACCTAACGAAGCCGGAGCCACTACAGCGCCTTGTTCGATTTGCTGTTTGAGGTAATTATCCATGTAATCCAGGTAGGTCTCTTTTAGGCGCAATGCCATCTGTTCCTTGTCGTATTCCGCCATTTGAGTCATCAGTGTGCCGGCATAGGTGGATACATTGACGAATTTATTCTCTTGACGGAAGTCAGTCATGGCTCCTTCACTCACCTGCAGTTGTCCTCTTAGGTTCTCTAATTGGCTATCAATGAATCGAATGGAGTTATCTGCCACCATGTTCTTGCGCTCTAAGTTCTGCAGCAAGTACATCTCAATGACTTTATCAATGATTTCGCAGTCTCGTTCAGGTGTTTCGCTGCGTAGGCTCAGTCGTAGCACGGTACTTCCTTCCACGAGGAACTCAGGCACTAAGTGGCTCAGGAACTCATCCACCAGACTAGATCTGGTGCGAAAACGGAAGTAGATATGTCCGCTGCGTAGCATGTCCATGTTCTCGGTAGGCCATACAGTGGCGGTGAATAGTTTAGACTCTATTTTTTCGCCAAACCGCGTTGTTACGGAGAACGGCAAATGTTCGTCAGTAGATTCAATGGTGAGCCGTCCGTCCCCGGTGAAGGAGCATTTGAACATCACCGAATAAGCCTCTTGTGATATCTTGTCGTATTCGACTAAGATAGGCGATTGACGATAGACATTACGGGTCTTGAAACGTCCTTGTGTGAAGTACTCTACGTTGAGGAAGGGCAGACTATCCACCACGCGTGCCATCAGGTCGTATGAGCCCAGCATGATCATCTGATTCTTCACGTTGGTATATCCGGCATCTACGCCGAAACCCTGCATCAAACCACCTCCCATGGTGGTGCCATAAGGTGTGGACTGCTTGATGATAATCGTTCCGCAAGATAAGTACTGTGGCATCCAGCGACGGTTCTTGAGGTAACCCAGTGCGAAGGCAATGATACCTGCAATCACGAATAAGTACCAGTAATGCAAGATACGCAGTATCCACTCCATGACATTGAAGTTAAAGCCATCCTCGTCCTCTTGCTGAGGTCCACCACCATAAGGCGCGGCGTTATACGGATTATTATAAGGCGTGTTATACGGCGAATGGTACGGAGCATTATACGGATTATTATACGGACTATTATAGGGCGTATTATAAGGAGAGTTATAGGGACTCTGATAAGGATTGTTGTACGGACTATTATACGGGTTGTTGTACGGATTTTCCTCGTTTTTTGCCATAGTACTATAAATTAAAATGGTAGATTAGGTATATAATTCAACACAGTGATGAGCAGACTGACGCTACTCATGATAATAGCTAAGAAACTGCTATAGTTAGATTGCTTGAAGAAACTGGAGGGTTCGCGGCTTACATAAATCAAGTCATTGGGGTAAATATAGTAGTACTTACTATCAATAATCGATTTGGTGCGGATATCAAACTCCAATACTTCAGGAGCCTCATTGCCGTGCGGACGTATTATACGTACATGTCGTCGGTCACCGGTCAGCATCAGGTCGCCCGTCATCGCCAAGGCTTGGAAGATGGTCATTCGGTCTTTATAGACGTACTTGACACCTGAACCTATATCGCCTAAGACGGTGAATTGTTTATTGTACAAAGCCAATTTGACATCAGCATCCGGTATGAGTTCACGCATGTACTTACGCACGGTGTCTTGCGCTTCTAACTCGGTTAGTCCTTCCAAGCGGATAGGATCTAAGAAAGGCAGGTCGACCGTACCGTCCGAATAAATACGGTACGAATTGGCGTACTGTGAGTTAGCCGAATTGTTATTATTCGCCAATAAGGTCTTGGCGATGGTCTCATCCATGGTGATAACACGATAGATAACCTCGTCATTAACCTGCAAGCGATAAGGCTGATAGGAAGCAGAATCGTAAACCGGCATCTTCTTGCCTTCCTGCAATAAACCTACTTGTTTATGAGGGTAGCACCCTGTGAATGCCATTGCTATCGCAACGAGACTCAATATGAATATATTCTTTCTCATAGCAATGTCATTATTTAGAAGCATTAATGATACGCGTCACTATACCATAGACGAATCCGCCGAAGGAGAGTGTTGATGCCACAATAGCAACCGTTGTTGCGGCATTGTTGACTCCGAAGGCTTTGCCCTTCAGTTGACGCACGTAAATGACATCATTCGGTTCCACATAGTAGTACTCCGAATTGATAATATCTTTGGACCGCAAGTCAAAGGTGATGACTTTGGTTTGTCCTTCTATCTCGCGCACTATCTGCACTTTCGACCGGTCGCTCCAGTCGCCTACATCACCGGCTTGGGCGAGTGCTTCAAAGATAGTAAGTTTCTCACGTCGGATGGGGAAATTACCGGTACCACGTTGTGAGATCACGCTATAGGAGCGTTGCACGACGTTCACTTCGCAACTCACCATGTTGTAGTCGCCATAGGACTTGATGTAAGTGCCTAACTCTTTCTCTAACGCCAGTTTGACTTCACGAGTGTTCTTGCCCCGCACGTAGATATGACCTACTAAGGGATAATCGATACATCCGTCTTCTAATACGAGGTACGAATATAACTCGTTGGAATAGCCTGTTCCGGATGTGTTCATCTGTTGCCGCATTTGTGCAGCACTATACCCACCGGATGCACCGGATGCATTGAATAACTTCATCACTTTTTCATCTACCGAATAGACATAGATATATAATCTATCTCCAATTCGCAGTTGATAATCCTGATAATCCAATGTATCCACATACTCCGGTATACCTTTCTTACCAGGCTCTTGTAGGAGGTTCACCTTCTTGCTCGTCACGCAAGAAGAGAGCGCCATTATTAAGCCCAATACCAATAATATGTGTCGTTTTTTTGTCATCATTTATTATGGCGTGCTCTAAGCACCACTTTTAACGTTTTTCGTCCCAGCCGAATGGGTGTTTAGCGAGAGGCAGTTTAGCCAGCGGGTGATAGTCCCCGACTAGTCCGATAGGTGTGGCGTGGCGTATGTCGCTTACTATCTGAATGCATGGACGTGCCTCGGCGATGCGGAATCCTTCACCGGCTAAGATACGTTTGTAGCTCTCGGTGTGTAACTCGGTGAAGCCTGCACTGAACTCAAACTCTTCGCCATCTATGCTGAGGGTACGGTAGGTCTTTTTCTCGCCTTGTACGGCATTAGCGGGCAGGCACTCGGCGTTGATGCTGAGGAAGTAACGCACGCGGGCGCGTTCTAATTCAAGGTATCCGGCTACGCGGTCAAAGCTCATTACATGAACGATATTCTGTTTGACGGGACCGAATATCCATTGGAGCATATCGTAGAAATGCACGCCAATGTTAGTGGCTACTCCACCCGACTTATGTACATCGCCTTTCCACGATGAGTAGTACCATTTACCGCGGGAGGTGATGTAGGTCAGGTCCACATCATATACCTTGTCCTTGGGTCCGTTCTCTACTTTTTTCTTGAGGTTAGCGATAGCCTCGTGCAAGCGCAGCTGGAGAATCGTGTAAGCCTGATGGCCGGTCTCTTGTTCCAGTTCAACGAGGTTATCTATGTTGTAGGGGTTGAGTACGAGTGGTTTTTCGCAGATGACGTTGCATCCCAGGCGCAATCCGTAACGGATAAAGGCATCATGGGTGTAGTTGGGAGTGCATATGGACATCCAAGATAGAGGATCGTCGGTGCGTTGCTGCTTACTGCAGAAGCGATCAAACTGCTCGTTCTCCGTGAAGAAGGAGCATTCCGGGAATGAACTGTCAAGACGACCGACGCTATCGAACTTGTCGTAAGCGACCATTAGGTTATTGCCTGTGTCGGCAATGGCTTTGATATGTCGCGGTGCTATATAGCCTGCGGCACCAATTAATGCGAAGTTTAAAGATTTCATTATTATTGTAGATTGTATATTGTATATTGCTTATTGGTGCCTCCGGGCACTCCGATGTACTTGAGGCTGCAAAGTTACAAAATCTTTTGCATATATGCAAATATATCTTATTCTTTTTTACGCTGAGTGCATCTTTTTGAATAAAATCGAGTGCATTGTCATAAAAAAGTAGCGTATATCGGTCCAAATCGGGTGTTGTAAGTAGGCGTCCAAGTATTTATGTTCGCTGGCGTATAACTCGTCAAATGTCTTGGGATGGTCGATATAGAACGGGGGGATGAGTCCGGGTTTGGTCAGTGTCCGTTTGTCCTGAAGGTCCTTGGGATACTGGTCAAACATAGCTTTGCTGAGTGGTCTGACGCCAACCAGTTTGACGTCACCTTTGAGCCAGTTAAGCAGCATCGGCAGTTCGTCCAGCCAGTACTTACGCAGTATGCGTCCCCAGTGGGTGATGCGCCAATCGTCGTCGCTCTTGTCGGCTATGTTCATTCCTCCGCGCTGCTCAAAGACGTACTGCTGTATGTACTCGGAGTACGGGTGCATAGTGCGGAACTTATAGAAGTAACGAATCTCTTTGTTCTTGCATACTCGCGGGAGTTTGATGAGCGGTCCGTATATCTTCATGGACTCTTGCGGATAGGGCTGCGAGTGTCGTCGAGCGAACACGTATTCGATGTGGCCCATTGGGATGATCTGTTCGACCTCAAAGCCGCAGTAGTACAGTCGTCCGAGGACTTCTGTTTTGCTGAGTGTGCGTTTGCGTCCTTTGGTGAGGTCGTAGTGGAGCCGGGACATGAGCAGCAGACGTGGGGTGACACGGCGGTAGATGAACCAGCAGAGGTAGACGATGTAGTTGATGCCCTTGGGATAGGAGCGTAGGATTTTGCTTTTGACGTATTCTTGTGGGCGGTAGCAGCAGACGTACTGACCGTTGTCCGGCAGTTTTTGGTTGACGATGCAGAAGCGTTTATTGATGCCGCGAGCGTCGTTGAGGAGAGTGAGGTCGACGAGTGTTTGGTACTGGTAGTCAGGTATTTGCACGAAGGAGAACATGTCTCGGTTGGCGACGACTTTGGTGAGTCGGCTGTCCAGGTGGGCTTGCGCGAGCAGCATCTGATAGTCTTCCTCGGTGGTTAGTCCCAGTACGGACTGATGCACGGCTTCAAGGGACTCGGGGGAACGAGGCGAATCGTGGTGGGCGACTTGGGCGTTGTGACGCTGTTCGATGACCATCGGTGGCACGTTCATGTTAAGGGCGAATTTCCAGTAGTGCAGGCAGAGAAGAACCACTGCGTCCGCCATCATGACCAGTCCAATCATCCATAGGGCAATCGTCATTGAGAACGTATAGGCGGTGGCGAGGGGGAGGAAGTACCAGGTGAGTAGCATCTGGATGCCGCCGGTGAGCAGCATGCCGAGGATATCCTGCCACAGCCATGTGTCGCGGTAGGTGCGTTTGTACTTACAGGTGATGAGTCCGATGATGATCCAGGTGACCATCATCACGGCAAATAGACCAACGTAGGGGGCTATCTCACTCTTGTGGGCGGCTACGCGCCAGAGGATGCAGACGACGGACATGAGGATCCAGAGAGTGCAGTCTTTGATTATTTTTTTAAACATATTATTAGTCGTTTGATGATGTTTTTGAGGGATTGGGAGGTGTATTCGATAAGCCATTCGAAGATGTTGTCGGTCCAACGTTGGGGGTGAGTGGTGATGAGGATATGGTGTATGGTGTATGGTGTTTGGTGTATGGTGGAGAGCCAGGTGACGATGTCGGGGGTGGAATGGAAGGTGAGGCCTTGTTGATTCCATTGTTCTTGTTGCGGGACTTTGTCGCGGACGGAGACCTTGTATCCGTCCCATCGTCGTCCGGTGTCGGTGAGGTAGAGGGTGGTATTGAAGTCCTCGTCGAAGTACGGTTCGTAGTCGATTCCGTAGTCGTGGTAGTTGTATGTTTTCCAGAGGTCTCTGCCGTCGTATTGACTGGTAGGAGCGCCATGCATGCAGATACGGTGCACGGGGTAGAACTGCCGGAAGTATTGCAGCCATTGTTGGAAGTGCTCAATGGCCTGATGGGGGTCGCCGTGGGTGATGGACATGTCTTCGTAGTGGTACCCTATTTCGTGTCCGAGATTGACGATAGCTTGTATGACGTCGGGGTTGTTGGAGCATGGTGTGCAGCGGAAGTAATAGACGGCCTGCACGCCGAGTTCAGCTTCTATTTTCGCTAATTCAAGCGAATGGAACGGTCGCTTGTCCACGTCGTGCCTGAGAGTAAAAGGTATTCCGCTGGCCTGCAGCGCGAGGACGAGTGCGCGGTATTGTTTACGAGTAAAATCCATGATTTGAGCGTTTAGCGTTTAGCGTTGAGAGTTTATCAATTAACCAATTAACCAAGTAGGAATTAGTGAATGCGGGCATTGAGGACGCGGGCGAGGGTGACTCCGGCGTTGAAGAGGAGTTGTTCGCAGGGTTGGTGCCAATTCCAAATGTAGTGGTAGGTATTATTGTCGCCGTTTTGGTAGTATTGGTAGATGCCGGAGGTGGTGTTGTAGACGGTTTGCATGAGTTGGGCCGGTGATTGTTGCTGTATGGAGTCGGCCTGGTTGCCGTAGGTGATGAGGATGAGTTGGGCGTATTCGGTGTATGAGTATCCACGAGCGTCGATGAGTTGTTCATCCCAGATGTTATGTAGGTTAGTTGGTTCGCCGAACCATTTGAATTTGGTTTTATTGCCACCTTTGTCCACTTCCTGCGCCATGTGCATAGGGCAGAAGCAGTCACCGATGAGATGAATAAGGAAGACGAGTCGATCTTGGTAGGTCATCATTTCTCCGTTGATAGGCAGAGGTTGTGTTGTTTTCCACATGTTTGGTTGCAGCAGTTGTGAAGTAGTTGTCCACAGCCGTCCTCCGTGGTTAGGGAAGTGCTGAATGAGTGAATCGATGTCGGCAGGTGTGAGCCCTTGTTCGAGATCTTGGAAGTGCCAATCGTAGGATGTTGGGTAGATGGAAGGGGCGCTTTTTATTTCGTCGGCCCAGTTGGTCCAGTACACCATGCCATTTTTTCCGAGTGTTTTTTCGATTTGTTTTTTTGTTTTTCCGTTGAGGTACTGGTAGGCTATTTGAGCGATTACCCTATGTCCGGTAGGTCCCCACGCCATTGCTGGGGCGGTGATAGCGATTAGTGCACTAATTAAAAAGATTTTTCTCATAATATTTTCCCTAAAATTGTATATCGACGATTATTCTTGTATATATATATTTGTCCATTAATCCATACCTTAATTATCTTTATATCAGAATCTTCCACACCAGTCAATCCTGTCAATTCAACAAAAGTAGTCCAATTAGTTTGCACCTCTATTGGTATATTTTCCGTAGGGAAAAGAACCCAAAAAACACAATCTTTCATGAGAAATTTCCTATCTATACTAACATAAGGATTCCCTTCAAGATTCTTTCCCTCAAGAATTAAATATACATCATCATCATGATCGGCATAGAGACATATGGAGCCATGTGCTGTTTTAACCCATTTCCAATATGATTTAACAGAAGAACCTTTCTTTTTCGTGGAGGACAAATCATACCCAATCCAAGTTTGAGAAGTCGCATGCCAAATGGTTAAACTATCACCTTGCACATCAATTGTATATCGCCAATCTTCAGGAATCATATTGACTTGGAAATGATAGAAGCCATTCTCGGCATCCTCCACTTTGATGGATTTCAATTGAATTTGATTTTCATTCCACGTACCATACATTACGTGCAATATATTATTTACATCTCCCAAAGCCATCATATATTCTCCGCTAGTAATAATTGTATCTTGATACACATCACTTTCATCATCACTATACACAGCATAAAGCATTACATCTCTCTGAGGATAATATCTATCGGACGCTCCGTACACCCAAGTATATTCCTTTGGTTTCGCATCTTCGCTCCATCCCACAAAACGCCAAAAAGACCCATTATTCGAAATTAACCTACAACTGTCAGGCACTGCTACCAACGACACCCCCTGTTTAACGTTTTGCTCTTGTAGCACTCGCTCACACCGCTTCAACGACTTATCCACCCAACTCAACGTCACATTATGCGGTGTCGCAGGAGCAGGAGTGTAGTCAACATCCATTTGTTTTATATACAAAGAGTTTTTTTCGCCTCTTATCACTATAGTAACCGATGCTCCTTCAAAAATGGACAAACACTGATTAAAAATTCTTATCGGTTCAAAATCAGTTGCATATCCTTCTCGTCCTGGCCAATCCTTATAATCACCGGTAGCCACTATAGTTGATTCATCGCCTACCTTCAACTCTATTTCTCCGGCCCCACTACTGGTATTTGAATGCACCCATATTGTAACACCATCTATAGTACCTGCAGGCATCCCGGATATTGTCATCGTTGCGGTTTTATCAGCTCCTATGCGTCCACCATTTTTGGTATCATTATAATAAATAGCTTTCATATCAGCTGACCATATATCACCACTCAGCGTTGCCGACTGATATGAATCCACCGTCGCCACTACTGTTTTCCCCCATACACTAGATATAAGACAACAAACACCAATAACTATGAGACAAATATGTTTCATTTGGGGAGGGAGTTATATTCTTCGAGGGCTTTGCGGAGGACGATCATGGCTTTAGCGAGTTCGTCCTTATTGAGCACATACGCCATGCGGACTTGGTCCCGTCCCTCGGTGGGGTCGGTATAGAAGCCGGAGCCGGGCGCCATCATGACGGTTTGTCCTTCGTAAGAGAAATCCGTTAAGCACCACTGGCAGAACCGTTCGGTATCATCGACGGGCAGTCGCACCATGACATAGAAAGCACCCATAGGTGTAGGAGCAAAGACACCAGGTATCTGATTGAGTTGGTCGATAAGGAAATTACGACGGGACACATACTCGTCATAAACCTCCTCCATATACTCCTCCGGTGTACCGAGACTAGCTTCGGCGACGACCTGTCCGAAGAGTGGAGGCGAGAGTCGTGCCTGGCAGAACTTCATAACGGCTTGCCGCACCTGTTTATTCTTAGTGATGAGTGCTCCGATACGTATGCCGCACTCGGAATAGCGTTTAGAGACGGAGTCCACAAGGATGACATTCTCTTCGATACCTTCGAGATGGCAAGCGGATATATACGGACGCTTGGTGTAGATAAACTCACGATAGACCTCATCGGAGAAGAGGTAGAGGTTGTATTTGCGAACGAGGTCGCGTATCTGCCGCATCTCCTGCTTGGTATAGAGATAGCCGGTGGGGTTATTAGGGTTACAGATGAGTATAGCTCGCGTCTTATCGGTTATCTGCTTTTCGAACTCCTCGACGGGCGGCAGTTTGAATCCATCTTCGATATGAGTCTTGACGCTTTTGACGATAGCACCGCAGCTGATAGCGAACGCCATGTAGTTGGCATAGCTGGGGTCGGTGACTATAATCTCGTCCCCGGGATTGAGGCATGCCATATAAGCGAACATGATAGCTTCGGAGCCACCGGAAGTGATGATAATCTCATCGGGACTGAGGTCGATACCATAATTAGCATAGTAGCTGACCATCTTAGTGCGTAGTGACTTGAGTCCCTGGGAAGGCGAGTAGTCGAGCACTTCGGGAGTGAAATGCTGTACCGCCTCGAGTGCGCACTTAGGCGTAGCTATATCGGGCTGACCTATATTGAGGTGATAGACTTTCGTGCCACTGAGTTTAGCAGCGTCCGCGTACTTAGCCAGTTTACGAATAGGCGATTGCGGCATGTTCTGAGCACGTTGAGATATTTCCATATATGCAAAGATTAATGTTTTTTTACTAACTGATATAAGACCTCGATGGGATGGAGTGCATGTATGCCTGTTCCGTCAAGAATCTGCTGTCGGCAGCTGGTGCCGGGCGCACATACGATGCCTTTGGCGGCACGTACAGCGGGGAAGAGGACGGATTCGCCAATCGCCATGCTGGTGTCGTAATGCTCCTTCTCATACCCGAATGACCCTGCCATTCCGCAGCAGGAGGATGGTATGATATGTACATCGGCGCCGGTGAGTCGTAGGCAGTCGGCAGTGGGTTGGATGCCGACGATGGCTTTTTGGTGGCAATGTCCATGGAGGTAGATCGTCTGATGGAGTTGGGTGAAGTTATCGGCAGATATCCGTCCGCGTTGCACTTCGCGCATGAGCCACTCGTCGTAGAGGAAAGTGTTCTGCGCGAGGGTCTGTGCACGAGGGTCATCCACTAACCGCGGGTACTCGTCCCGGAAGGAGAGAATACACGAGGGTTCGATACCGATGAGCGGTGTATCGGGTGTTATGAGAGGTGCGAGGAGACGTATATTGCGTTTGGCATACTTGGCGGCGAGACGTAAACAGCCTTTGGACATAGCTGCACGTCCGGACTCGACATGCTTGGGTACGATGACGCGATAGCCGAGGGCGGTGAGGAGTTGTGCGAAATGCAGTCCGAGGGATGGTTCATGGAGGGAGGTGAACTCGTCCGCAAAGAGGTAGATCGTCTTCGATTGATTATTGATTATTGATGATTGATTATTGCAGATTGTAGATTGATTATTGATTTGTTTCCGCATGGAGTGGCGAGCGATGGTGGGGATGCGGCGATGGGGGGAGAAACGTACGATGCGTTTGATGATAGATGAGATGAAGGTGTTGGTGGCGCAGAAGTTATAGATAGCAGGTACGAGTGAGCCGAGCCGTTCAATAGCAGCCATTCGTGCGACCATCCATGAGCGGAAGGGAGTGCCTTGTATATCATGCTGAAGCTGCAACAGTTCACTGCGAAGAGCAGTCATATCCACATTACTGGGGCAGTCGCTCTTGCACCCTTTGCAAGCCAAACATGAGTCGAGCACTTCCTGCACTTCAGCGGAAGTGATGCCATGTGGGTCGCGAGTGAGTTTTTCTCGGAGTATATTGGCGCGAGCGCGGGTGGAGAGAATCTCGTCCCTGCTCATCTTGTAGGTAGGGCACATGAGTCCACCCATGGCGATTGACTTGCGGCAGTCGGCGGAGCCGTTGCAATGTTCGACTCGATTGATTATTGCAGATTGATTATTGCTTATTGTAGATTGATTATTGCAGATTGGTGATTGGTCATAGCGGAGGAAGGCATCCATGGGAGGGGTGTTGACTATCTTGCCCATATTAAGGAGCGAGTTAGGGTCCCAGGTGCGTTTGAGTTGGCAGAAGAGGTCATAGACTTCCTGTCCATAGACGAGAGGAATGAACTCACCGCGTAGCCGTCCGTCTCCATGTTCGCCACTTAGGCTGCCATGATGTTTCTTGACGAGTTCAGCGGTTGCTTGTGCCACCTGACGGAACTTAATTCGGTCGTTAGGGTCCTTGAGGTTGAGTATAGGTCGTAGATGCAGTTCGCCAGTGGATATATGTCCATAATAGACGCAGTCGAGTTGCAGGCTATCGAGCATAGCACGGAAGTCAGCTATGTAGTCGGCGAGCCGCTGAGGAGCGACCGCTGTATCTTCGATTACGCCAACGGGTTTAGCGTCCCCGTCCATGCCGGTGAGGACACCTAATCCGGCCTTGCGGAGAGACCAGATGGCGTCAACTTTTGAATCGACAAAAGTTGACGATTGATGATTGCAGGTTGCAGGTTGCAGGTTGCTTATTGATGTTGAATCAGACCAAAATTCGGAGACGAGGATGGCGGCGGGGAGGTGGTTGGGGTCGAGTCCGAGCACCTGCATGTGTTGCGCAGCGGCCGGGTTATTCTTGGCAAGTTGAAGTATCTTGCCATCGATTAGTTCGACAGCGACGGGGTGCTGTTGCAGAGCCTCGAGGTTAGCTTGCCACGCATCGTCTATATGGTTGAGGAACTGACATACAGCTATCTTATGAGCAGGAGGGATGGGGTCGAGGCTGAGCATTATCTCGGTGACGAAGCAGAGTGTGCCTTCGCTGCCGGTGATGAGGGAGCATAAGTTGAGACCCAACTTATTGCTTATTGTATATTGATTATTGATGATTGATGATTGATGATTGAGCGTTTCGTCGAGGGCGTAACCGCAGCTGCGCCGTTGTAAGGACGGATCGGGGAAGTTAGTGCGTAGGAGACTCATGACCTGCGGGTCTTGCTGCCATGTATGGAGTTGCTGCAGGATGGATTGGTAGAGTTCGGATGGCTGTTCATCGGGCACGGTTAGTTGTCCTATGCCATGTACGGATCCATCGGCGAGCATGATGCGCATTCCGATGACGTGATGTCGAGTGCTGCCATAGATGAGGCTATGTGTTCCGCATGAGTTATTGCCGACCATACCGCCTATGCAGCATCGGTTGGAGGTGCTTGTTTCGGGGCTGAAGAACAGTCCGTAAGGTTGCAGCGCGAGGTTGAGTTCATCTCGTACGACGCCGGGTTGCACGCGCACCCATCGTTGGTCGGGATTGATTTCGAGAATAGCGTTCATATATCGGCTGACATCGACGACGATGCCGTTTCCGACAACTTGTCCGGCTATGCTAGTTCCTCCTGCGCGAGGGATGAGATGGGTATGCCTGCGTTGCGCTTCGGTCAGCAGCCAACGTAGGTCGTCTTCGTTATGCGGATACGCCACAGCGAGAGGCATCTCGCGATAGGCAGATGCGTCGGTAGCGTAGGCTATTCTATGTAAAGCATCCGTGAGTAATTGCATGATTAACGATGACGATTGATCCACCATTTACCTAATCGGTAGATGAGAGGATGAATGATAGTTATGTACCTGCCCCACTCCTTGAGTTCTCCTCCCATTTGGAGTTTAAAGTCTCTGACGCCATAGGGCACTCCGGGTTCGCCGGCTCCCATCATGTCAATGACGGGTATATGGTTGTTTCGGCAGTAGGAAATCATGGCCCATGTGCTCATAACCTGCCCGCATATATACCACTCGTAGGCTTTGGAGTCGAAGATGGGCATGAGAACGCCGCCGATGATGTGGGGCTGCGGTTGGGATTGCTCAACGACCAGGAGTGTTATGCCGTTTCGCCAGGCTCGTATGAAGAAAGATAGTGGCGGCAGGGGTCGATGCACTTTAGTGCGGTAGAGGAGGTTGAGACATTTATAGAAGTCTGTGACGTCGTTTTCGGAGTTTGCTTCGCGCCACGTCTGTCCCTGCTGCTGCGCCGCGTTTATCTGTCGCATCTTTGTTTCCGGCACTTCTCGATCGGGATAGATTAGTACGTCGTAGTGCGGCGAATAGGTCCATCCGGCCTGTATGAGTGCGTCATGGAAGGGCGAGTAGTCGTCGAAGCATCGCATTTCGGCGTAAATACATCCGCGGCGGCGGGCGAGGAGGCGCATGTTGCGCATAAGCGCGAGCGTTGAGCGTTGAGCGTTTAGCGTAAGGTCGATGCGGAAGCCACCTTGAATGATGGCGCGTTTAGATGGTCCATGGCCTTGTATTTGGGCCAAGCAGGAGCATGATGGATCGGGTTCGATATAGATAAAGCGCTCAAAGAGCGACCGTGCCGCATATGTCTGAAAGAAGTTCGTCATATAACAAGGTGCAAAATTACAGAAAATTTTGCATATATGCAAATAAAAAAACGACTTTTGGATAAAAATCGTTTTTTTGAACAAAAAAAAGTCCGCAGAGCGGGCTTTTTCTTTGGCTTGTAGGGAGTCGGTTATTTAACGCGACGTTCCTGGATACGAGCCTTTTTACCGGTTAGGTCACGCAGGTAGTACAACTTAGCGCGGCGTACTTTACCGTACTTGTTGATGGTAATGTTCTCAATGAAGGGGCTGTCCATCGGGAAGATACGTTCAACACCGACGTTGCCACTCATTTTGCGAACAGTGAAGCGTTTTTTGTTACCGTCACCGTGGATAGCGATTACGTCGCCACGGAATTCTTGGATACGCTCCTTGTTACCTTCTTTAATACGATAAGCCACGGTGATTTGGTCACCAGCTTGGAAAGCCGGGAACTCTTTTTTCTCACCGGCAAATGCCTCTTCGGCAATCTTCATCAAATCCATTGTTAATTAAGATTTTAATGGTTACGCGGGTTATAGTATACACTACTGTTCGTTCGGGCGTTAAAGTCCGCAACTATGCTGATCGTCAGAGACTATAACCGATTTTGCGCTGCAAAAGTACAGTTTTTTTTTGACATACGCAAATTTTTTTGCATTTTTTTAGAAAAAACTTATAAAAAAGGGGAAATGGTCTCCCACAGACATCGTCGGAGCAAACAGATAGTCTCCCGCAGACTACGCAGACTACACAGAAATGATTTTTGACGGTGCCGCATACGGCACAAATACGATACAGATGTGGAGCAAGGACTGACGTCCTACTGCGTTTAGGCTAATAGATATCCTACCATGAGCGAGCTCCCGTAGTCTATCTACCATCCAATCCGCACCACTTATGTGGTTTTGCTCCACAACTGTATAAATGATTCGATGGCGTGCCGCCATAAGTTCGGCGCTTCGCGCAAAATGTATTATCGATCATCATTCATCTATAATAATAGAGGTGTTGGGTATTAGCATATCTTTGTCCGAAGGACCGATTTTATGAGCGAAGCGAATCGGAACAATTGAAAGATTGGGATATGCTCTGTACAGAGTAGCAGAGTAGGACTGTAAGTCAGAGCGGTATAGGAGCTCGCTCATGATAGCGGTCATGACGAATAGTCCACAAGGCGATTAGCCAGATATAACAATCTTTCCGAACTTGTGGCGGAAGCACCGTAAACAAAAAGTCCGCGTCAATCTGCGAAATCTGCGGGAGACAGCATCAATAGAGGGCGAGGTGGGCGGGGACGTCGCCGGTGGTGGCGGAGAGGATGCGTTGTCCTTGTTGGTTATAGCCGTATAGTCGTCCGCTGCTGGTATAATTGACGGCATCGGTGACGTAGATAGTGCGTGTGGAGGGGTTGACGAGCAGTCCGTAAGGTGTTTGGATATCCTTATCAGTGCCATCGGTGATCCAGCTGCCTGGGATAGGTTCAAGGTCGCTAATACGTATGCGTCCGTAGGTATTGGGATAGGTGCCGAGATAGTATAGTGTATCTCCGCAGATAGTTAGATTGGAAGCATTGACGTCAAAGCGATGTATGATCTGTTCGTTTTCGAGGACGACGATGGAGGGAGTTGTTTGGTTATAGTCGCCGCTGCATAGAACCCATAACCTACCCTGTTGGTCCTGTCGGATGCGGATGGGATTGATGCCGACGATGATTTTGCGTACTTCGTGCATAGTAGTGCGATTGACGACGGAGATAGTGCTGTCGTAATTGGGGTAGTGATATCCTCCGGAGCAGGTGCAATAGATGACGCTATCGCGCACAATCAGTTCATCGGGTTGTGGTCCGACGAAGGCTGTGTCTATGACGCGGAGAGAAGCGGTATCCACGGCGTATATGGCTCCGTGATTAGGTGTTTGATCAGACGAGACGTAACTGGTGACGTACGCCATGTTACCGTGGAAGGCAATGTATCGGGGTGTAGGTATATCGACTTGTGCGATACGATGGATGGAGGGAGTAAGGACTTCCACTTTATGGGAGTTATTGATGACGGCATAGATGCGTCCGCCATAGGCAGCGATGTCGGAGCCACAGTCCCCTAACTCCTTGATTACATTGGGATTACGTTCCGGATAGAGGTTAGTGGTGTAGATGCCGGAGTTGAGGTCCAGCATATCAAGGGATGCTTTATTAGCGCCCCAGTTGCCTTCATTGAGGACATACATGGTAGCATAGGTGCTGCCGGGGTCTCCTGCGGTTTGTTGTTGATTACTTGGAACAGAAACAGGTAACTCGTGACAAGAAACGAGGAAGAGAGGAATGAGAAAGAAATGATTTTTTTTCATAATGAATAATGAATAATGAATTAATAGATTATGGATAGTGTGGCACGGAAGGACGTTTGTGGCATGGGATAGTTCATGATCACTTCGTAGTCGGTGCCAGCAAGGTTATTTATTTCGAGTTGAGCATGTAATCGGATTGTCTGTATGTTCCATTCGCCGTAGATTGTGAGGTCATGGGAAGTCCATGCCGGGACGTAATTAGCGGGAATATTTTCTTGTTGCGAGTATCGTTCCCCCACGTAGATAAAGGAGTAATTAAGTCCGTAGGTGTCCGCCCGTCTCGATTGGTAGGTTAGTCCGGAGACCGCCGACACGCTATGATGGGGTATATAGGGTATTTGGTGGCGGTAGTAGGAGTCGTTGGGAGAGGTGACATCGATGGCCTGTTGGTAGGTGTATTGGACGCGAGGAGTGAGAGTGAATCGGAGAGGCAGTCGGATGGTGGCTCCGACGGAAGCGTCGATGCCATTGATGAGCACTTCGCCGAGGTTGAGCATTGCCCATCGGAACTGTTGTCCCTTAGGGAAGGCGATGATCTTGTCGGTGACGCGATTGTGGTAGTAGTCAAGTGAAACGTTGAGAGTTGAGAGTTTAGAGTTGTTGAGAGGTGCCTCCGGGCACTCCGATAAAGAGGATGTTGGCAGGTTTATTTCGTAGCGGAGTCCGACGGATGCTTGTCGTGCGAGTTCGGGTCGGAGAGCCGCATTTCCGACATCGGTGTAATAGAGGTCATTGAAGGTAGGATAGCGGTAACTATGTTTATAGAACGCGTTGATAGTCAATGCTTTAGCGTAAGGAGACGAGAGGGAGGCGAGAGGAGAGAGGCTGACGAAGACGGCCGGTGTAAGTTTAGTGTTGCTATTGATATGGGTTAATAAAGCAGATGCTTGTACGCGCAGGTAGGATTGTATATTAAAGGCTGTAGCGACGCTGCAGAAGTGGCTCCATCTATTGTAGTGTTCTTTAGGGGAGGACGGCATACCGCTGATACCTTGTTGTCGAGTGAGGTCGTTGTATTGGAGGTCATAGGCGACGCTGATGTCCCACGACGGGAGTATATTGACTTGTTGAATAAGGGAAGCATACACTTCCTGCTGGAGGTAGGTGTTGTTAGTGGGGAGTGTACGAGTATCGAGGTTGCGGTAGTGGGTGTAGTCGTTAGCGTATTTAGCCAAGAGGCGTATATGGTATCGATGGAAGAAGTTATCTTGCCATTGGAATTGTGCGAATGAGTTGCGGTCCTCGAGTCTTTCGCCGTTACTCCATACGTTATTGACGATAGCCCCCGGGACGCCACGTTCGCTCCAGTAGGTATATCCTTGGAGTCGCCAGTATCCGCTGGCGGAGTAGTAGTGATGGAGGCCTATTTCGGCTCGGACGGCTTGTATGTCGCTGTTATGACGGTAGGCAGTGGTGTCGTAAGCGACTGTGCCGGAGGGAGTGAGGCGACGATAGCGGAAGGGGTATTGTCCGTCGGAACGTAGGTAGGAGGCGTTCATTGTTAAAAACAATGAGTGTTGAGAGTTTAGCGGTGAGCGTTTAGCGGTGCGTATTGATGGGGATAGGTTGATATCGAGGCTGACGGAAGGGTTAGCGAGTCCGAAGGAGCCTGTTCGCATAGATGCGCGGGCATGGATGCGTTCAGAGGAGGTGAAGTGAGGTTTACGTGATTGTAGGTAGATGGACCCGGCGTTACCCATTTCTCGGGCGGACTGGAAGATATCGGATTTCTGGCCGTTATACAGTTCGATAGCTTCGAGTTCATCCATAGCGAACTTACCGAGGTCCACGATGCCGTTTTGTGCATTACCAACTTGTATGCCGTTGTAGTAAACGCCGACGTGTTGGCTGCCCATGGATCGAATGTCGATTGTTTTGATGCCCCCTACTCCTCCGTAGTCTTTGAGTTGCACACCGCTGAAGTATCTCAGGGCATCGGCGACATTGAGTGCAGAAAGGGTGTGCAGTTCGGATCCTGACAGTCGTTGTGGCAGGATGACCTGTTTAGGTCGGGAAGAAGCCATGACAGTGACTTCATCCAGGTAAATACTATCTGCATCTATCTGCGAAGCGCAGACAGACGAGAACGCGAAGAGCGATAATAATATGGATACAGTCAGTTTTTTCATGCCTACGCTCTATTCCTCGAGAGCACATTGACAAAGGCCTTAGCCTAACAATCAGTAGGTCTTCTGACTTATCGCTCTTGTTTTCAGCCTTCCCAGTTTTACACCAGTGACTATAAGAGAGAAAACGCGATTGCGAATCACAGCAGCGGGTCTGTATAGGACTTGCACCTATTTCCCTGGACGGATTGTGTAATTAAGAGCCCACCCCGAGGGGCAGGCTCTGTTATGAGGGTACGTATTACTCTTGGTTCAGGGTAACGCGTTTGAAGTCAACGATAGCAACGTTAGCTTTCTTGAGGACATCCTTAACGAGTTCTTTGCTTTCGGAGAGGATGTATTGTTGCTCAACGAGTGTGGACTCTTTGAGGAACTTTTGCAGACGACCTTGAGCGATCATCTCAATTTTCTTCATATTGAGATTAGCTTCAGCTTGAGCAGGCACGTTAGCGCGAATGTCGCGAGCTATTTGTGCTTGTTCCTCGGTCATCCAACCCTTAGCGGTATTGGAAGCGATATGGTCATCGCTGTCAGCGTGTGCAGGGTTAATACCGGCTTTACGGAGTTCAAATTCGATAGCTTTGGTTATCTCGTCCTGTTTGGTTTTGTCGACAGCGATAGCGAGTTCGCGGTCCTTAATCTCTTGAGCTACATGGTCAGCGTCGAGGGCAACGGGAGCCATCGAAGCAACCTGCATATTAACGCCGTGTACGGTATCGTGGTCAGCGTTAGCAGAAGCAGCAACGATAGAGCTGAGTTTATTTCCGAGGTGGTTATAAGCATCTACGGTTTCAGCCTCGAGGTAAGCGTAGTCGCTGAGTTCCATTTTCTCACCGGTGACGCCGCTGCGTTCGGTAACGAGGTCAGCCATTGTTTGTCCGTTGAGGGTGAGGGCTTTGAGTTCGTCGAGTGATTTGGGTTTATTTTCCATAGCTACGTCAAGTATTTTCTTGACCATTGCTACGAAGTCAGCATTTTTAGCTACAAAGTCCGTTTCGCACTTAACAGCCACGATGCAAGCGAAGCCATTTTCAGCTTTAGCGAGCACGCAACCTTCGGAAGCCTCACGGTCGCTACGTTTAGCAGCGATAGCCTGACCGCGTTTACGGAGCAGGTCCTTAGCTTGGTCGAAGTCACCGTTAGCCTCTTCAAGGGCTTTCTTGACGTCCATCATACCTGCGCCAGTCATGTCACGCAGTTTTTTTATATCAGCTAATGTAACAGCCATATTCTTATTGATTATTGATGATTGATTATTGATGATTATTCTGCTTTGGGCTCTTCTTCAGCAGCGGGAGCCTCTACGGAAGCCACTTTTTCGGGTTCAGCGTTAGCGGCTTTGCGTACGCGAGTGCGGCGCTCTTTTGGAGCGGGAGCAGCTTCTTCCTTAGCCTCTTCGCCGTCTTTTTGTGCGCCGGCAGCTTCTTCGTCAGCTTTCTCTACCTTGCGTTCCTCAAGACCTTCCTTGATAGCTGCGCAAACAGCAGCGAGGATGACTTCAATAGACTTGGTAGCATCATCATTAGCGGGGATGACGAAGTCGATAGGAGCAGGATTGGAGTTAGTATCTACAATACCGAAAACAGGTATACCGAGGCGGTTAGCTTCAGCTACTGCGATATGTTCCTTCATAACATCCACTACGAAGATAGCGGAAGGCAGGCGAGTGAGGTCAGCGATTGAACCGAGGTTCTTCTCGAGTTTCTCGCGTTGACGAGTGATTTGGAGTTTCTCGCGTTTGGAGATATTATCGAATGTGCCGTCGGTCATCATTTTGTCGATATTGGACATTTTCTTGACAGCCTTACGGATGGTTGGGAAGTTAGTGAGCATACCACCAGCCCAGCGCTCGGTGATGTAGGGCATACCAACTTCTTTAGCCATAGCGGCAACGACCTCTTGTCCTTGTTTCTTAGTAGAAACGAAGAGCACTTTGCGGCCGGATTTAACGATGTTTTTGAGTGCCTCTGCTGCTTCGTCAATTTTGATAGCAGTTTTGTTGAGGTCGATAATGTGGATACCATTGCGCTCCGTGTAGATATAAGGAGCCATTGCAGGATTCCATTTGCGCTTGAGGTGACCGAAGTGGCAACCAGCCTCGAGCAATTGATCAAAGTTTGTTCTCATTTGATTGAATTTTAGCATTCTTTAGGTAGGAAACTAGAAGACTAGAAAACTAGATTACTAGATAACTAGGCTGCTTCATCCTGAAGAATTAAATAAATATTAACGTTTACTGAATTGGAAGTGTTTACGAGCCTTAGGTTGACCGGGTTTCTTACGTTCAACTTCACGAGCATCGCGGGTCATGAAGCCTTCAGCCTTGAGGGCAGCTTTGTCCTCTGGGTTGATTTTAACGAGAGCGCGGGCGATAGCGAGGCGCAGAGCTTCAGCTTGGCCTTTATATCCACCACCGTCGAGGTTAACCTTGATATCATACTTCTCTTCAACGGCTAATTTAGCCAGAGGTTGCTTAACGATGAATTGAAGGATGGAACTTGGGAAATAAACATCCAGAGGGCGATCATTAATGACGATTTGGCCCTTACCTTCTTGAACGTAAACGCGAGCTACAGCTGCTTTACGACGACCGATTGCATTGATTGTTTCCATACTGAATGATTATTTAAGATTATTAATATCGATTTGAACAGGCTTTTGAGCTTGCATATTATGCTCAGCATCAGCGAATACGAAGAGGTTATTGATGAGTTTAGCGCCCAGACGATTTTTGGGAAGCATGCCCTTAACCACTTTCTTAATGAGACGATCTGCGCCCTTCTCGAGCAGAGCAGCGGGGCTCATTTCACGTTGTCCACCAGGGAAGCCAGTGTAACGAACATACACGCGGTCGTTCCATTTGTTACCAGTCATTTGCACTTTAGCAGCATTGATGATGATTACGTTGTCACCACAATCTACATTAGGCGTGAAACTGGGTTTGTACTTGCCACGAAGGAGCTTAGCTACCTTTGTGCACATACGGCCAAGAATCTGGCCCTCAGCATCAACAACAACCCATCCTTTTTGGACAGTTTGCTTGTTAGCTGATACAGTCTTAAAAGATAATGTATCCATTTGTTTTGTTAATTATGACCAAGTCGACAGACATCATTTACGGTTAGCTGTTTACTATGCTTGATGCACGATTTGTAACCCACTGCCCAACTTGGCGATTGTTAGTATATAGTTGTTTGTTTTTCTTCGTTAATCCGAAAACGGCTGCAAAAGTACAAAATATTTTGCATATACGCAAATTTTTTTTGCATTTTTTTATTCTTTTTGCGTTTTTGCTGCTTGTTCGGCCTCTTTTGCTGCTTGTTCGGCAGCTTTAGCAGCTTCGGCTTGTTTTTCGAGTCGCTCCACTACCTTGGGGTATATTTTCTCGAAGATAACCGGATTGGAGGTGTACCACACCAGGGACGAATCGAATTGAGCTTGGGTGATACCATGTTTATCGAGCACGGATTGGAAGTAGCCTTTGAGGCGCTCATCTTGTCCGTAGTTTAGTCCGGAAATCTCGATCATCCCTTCGGCTGTATGCAGGTCCACAAATATATCTTCCATCTGTTTCGGAGAAAGGATATTGCGTGGGCGGCAAGCGGTGAATACGGCTGCACAAAGGATAATGAATAATGAATAATGAATAATGCGTTTATGCACGGGTTGAGAGGTTTTCATGAGTTATTTGTTTTGGCTGAGACTATCATCCAAGTCCTTGCGGAACCAGATTAGAATACATATCACAGCGGTAGTGATGCAACTATCCGCGAGGTTAAAGACGGGTTGGAAGAAGATACATTCCCCAGCGGCATTGGTGATTAGCGGGAAGTAGAGCATATCGATGACCCTGCCGTAAAACCAGTCCGCATAGCCGAATAGTTTGCCGTAGAACACGCAGTCGATGATATTACCTAATGCACCGGCAGTAACTAGGGCGATCATTGTTATATATGACGTGCGTGTGTCGCGCTTGCGGATGAGCACATGGGTGTACCAACCAAGGACGACCACAGCTACGATGCGGAAGAGAGTGAGGAAGATCTTGTCGAACCACTCAATACCAAATGCCATGCCATCATTCTCGATGTAGCATAGTTGGAAGAAAGGCAGAACTTGGAAGGACTCGCCTAACCGCCAATGAGCGTGGATATAGAGTTTGAGCCATTGATCAAGGATAACAACCAGCAGCACAATGGCAGTGAATAATATGGTTTGTTTGCGTTTCATTATAGGGATTACTCTCTAATTTCGACTGCAAAAGTACAGTTTTTTTTTGATATACGCAAATTTTAATTACATAAATATCTACGTATATCATTTTTTCTATTTTTCTTTCCATAAATTCCAATATATTTTCACTAAAATAGCAATAAACGTAATTTTTTCTTGCATATTTCAAAAATTGTTTGTAACTTTGCATCGCAAAATTGATAGTGCCTCCGAGCACTCCAATAAAAAGTTCGTCACCTACTGACGTTAAACAGGGGGACATAATAATTAAGGCGTTTACTAACGCTTGTTTCTGATGCTTGAAACCTAGGAAATTTCAAAGTAATGTTTGGGAGCAAGACAAAGTAGATGCTTGCGAGTGTGCAAATTCCGTTCAGCCGTTGAGGATTGAACGAGGTAAATGCATACGGCGCGAGTAACTGCGTTGTGATCTGACATTACGGGTTTTCCTAGGACCTCAAGCACGGATAACAAACTGTTACCCGCGCTTTTTTTGTGGTATAGTATGGAAAAAACAACTTATCTTTCTGGACTAAGTATCATTCGAGCATTAGCTGCAATAAGTGTACTGTTAGGACATTTTTATCAGTTTGGCTTTTGGCCGAACGATAATATAAAGGTGTGGCTTCCTGAGATTTATTTGCCTGTAACCACGTTTTTTGTCATTTCAGGATTTCTAATCACATGGGGATTACTTGCAGAAAAAGACCAAACTGGAGATATACAAGTTGGTCAAGCATATAAACGCAGAGCCATCCGCCTTTTACCTTTGTATTATATTGGAATCGTTATGGGATTTGTGACGATGTGGTGTTTCGAGAAGCAGATAGAGGGTAATGTACCTTTATTACTATTGCTTCTACCAAACATATCTCACGTATGCGGTTCTACCCCATTCCCGATGTGGCATTATTGGACATTAGGAACCGAATTTATGTTTTATCTATGGTTCCCCTGGATTATAAAATACGGGCGAAAATATTTGCTGCAGATTGTAACAGGAATCTGTATCTTTTGGCTAACACTCAAATTTGGCACCTATGCCTTGTGTGGCAAAACATGGTTATATCGCTTTGTGGGAGTTACGCAATTCGACACCATTATGCTTGGGGCTATTGGTGCAATCTTGTTTTATAATCAACGAAAATGGCTATTAATGTTTTGCAGTAAAAAGTGGTTCGCTATTCTTAGTTGGCTATTATTCTTAACAAGTAATCTATGGGGCGAAATATTGCCTTCTCCTATTCGTGCGGAGGTTATCGCTGTTATCTCATTAATGGTTATTTTATCTGGATTTTGCGGGCATCCTATTTTAGAAACTCCCACAACTCAATATCTCAGCAAAATATCGTATGCAATATACATCTTCCACCCCATCGTAATATTTGCGACGGCAGAAATCTGCACAAAATATGCTATAGTAATAAATTCCGCATGGTTAGAATACGTAAAAGTGCTTATAGTCATTCTTTGTACGATTGCAGTTGCCGGTGGATTTAGTTGGCTGGACGGTCGATTGGGACAATGTATTAGGAAAATAAAGATTTAAAAGCCTTTTATATCAAATTACGAGGCAGAGAACCTTTTCGATTCCTGCCTCGTAGTTATTACACCTTTGTGTTTTGATTTACCCCGTGCTATATAGACTATTAATAGAGGATTAATAGACTATTAATAGACTATTCGGCAACCATACCCAAGCCATCCTACAGTCCAAAGGCTTGTTTTATGTCCTCTACTCTATCGAGTTTTTCCCAGGTAAAGAGTTCGACATCGCGGGTGATACATTCGCCATTCTCGTTGATGAAGGTCTTTTTCACGACTACGTTCTTGCGGCCAAAATGCCCATAGGAAGCCGTTTCTTCGTACATTGGTTGACGCAGTTTAAGGGTCTGTTCGATGGCATAAGGACGCAAGTCGAAGAGTGCGCTTATCTTGTCGGCAATCACATCATCAGGTACGATGCCTGTTCCGTATGTATTGACGCACAGGCTGACCGGTTGAGCCACGCCGATAGCATAACTGATTTGCACGAGCATCTCTTTAGCCACGCCGGCGGCCACCATGTTCTTAGCGATATAACGAGCCATATAGGCTGCTGAGCGGTCCACTTTACTGGGGTCCTTGCCCGAGAAAGCACCTCCGCCATGAGCGCCGCGTCCACCGTATGTATCCACGATGATCTTGCGTCCGGTAAGTCCTGTATCGCCATGAGGTCCACCAATAACGAACTGTCCGGTGGGGTTGACGAGTAACGCAAAATCGCCTTGCAGCAGTTCGCCATAGCGTTTATCGCGTTTAGCCACTTCGGGCAGCAAAATATGACGTATGTCGTTCTCAATCTGAGACTGCGACACATCGGGGTCATGCTGGGTAGAAAGGACAATGGTATGCAGGCGAACCGGCTCGTTGTGGTCGTTATACTCAATCGTGACTTGCGACTTGGTGTCGGGACGCAGGTAGGTCATTTGTTTACCTTCCTTGCGTATGTGCGCGAGTGTATAAACTAAGGTGTGTGCCAGGTCGAGGGTAAGTGGCATAAAGCTCTCGGTCTCGGTAGTAGCATAGCCAAACATCATACCTTGGTCGCCGGCTCCTTGCTCGAGTTTCTGCTGCTTGCTCACACCCATATCGATATCGGCTGACTGCTCATGCAGAGCTTGCAGGATACCGCAACTATTGGCTTCAAACATATACTCGGCCTTGTTGTAACCGATGCGTTTAATCGTTTGACGCACTACGGAAGGTATATCTACGTAGCATTTAGCCTTCACTTCACCGGCCACAATGACTTGTCCGGTAGTAACTAAGGTCTCGCAAGCTACGTGACTGTCAGGGTCTTGCGCCAAGAAATTGTCTAGTACGGCGTCGCTGATTTGGTCAGCGACTTTGTCGGGGTGTCCTTCGGACACGGATTCAGAAGAAAATAAATACTTTTTCATTTTAGCATTTCTTTTTATGGAGGGTTGCAAGTAGATTAAATCTGTCCCTCCGGATTAATAATTTGTTGCAGGGCTTGTCGGAATTGTTCTGTAGAGCCCATGTCTTGTATCGTTTTGAGGTTCATGACGCGCTGTCTGACGGACTGCACGGCATGTTTTTGCAGTTTTTCTCGAGTTGGGGTGATGGCTTTTTGCAGCACATCAAAATCCACGTCATATAGCATGGTTGAGTGCACAATCGTGGCATTCTTAAGAGCCTGGCATGCACTTCCGCTCACTTTTTGTCCATTGACAAGGATGTCGTTATGCTGGGTCGAGACGGCCGGGTATCCCATTGTTCGCAATGCCGCTGCCACCCGCTCAATAAACGCTGCAAAGACCGCCTCGCTGTGAGTAGAAGGTGTTATATAGGATAACATGACGTTGCCTCGATCGGCATAGACGCACCCTCCTCCACTCTGCCGCTGCACCATCGCAATGCCGTGACTATTGCAGAAATCAATGTCCATCTCTTGCTCTTGGACTTGGTGGTGACCATAGATGACGGTGGGCGGAGCTATCCAGGTAAAGAAAGTCTCTTCCTGCACGTTCTGAGCCACCTCATGCTCTTTATCCAAGTACCACGTGAGCGGTTGGTTTTCTAATATATGGCAGGTTCGCATAGTTCTTGTCCTCGGCAGAAACGCACTTTGATTTGGCGGTCATCGCCTAAGTAAACGAATCGTTCCAAGCGTTGCTGCAAAGTGTAGTTATCGTAGTTGAGGTCAGCATCATCAATGACCAAAGCATCAAATTCGTAGCCCGGTTCAAAGCTACCTACCTTGCCAAAGAAAGCCCCTCCGGCCTTCGTAGCCAGATAGAAAGCCTCGTTGAGACTAAGGAACTGCAGTTCGCCTTGTGTGCGGGCATACTGCAGTTTGCTGACTTGAATGACATATTGCATCACATGCGGGATAGACAGATCATGTCCCCCACTGATGTCCGAACCGATGGCCACCGGTATACCTTCGTTCATGAACTTACGAATAGGCGCCATTCCGGAAGCTAGGTTGCAGTTGGATGTGGGACAATGCACCACTACGACTTGGTTGCGTTTCATCAGTTCCATCTCTTCGCCGTCCGTATAGCAGCAATGTGCCATGAGTGTAGGCTGCTGACCAAATAGTCCGTAGTGGTTATATGCGTCCCCGTAGCAGGTGGATTGGGGTTCCAGTTCCTGCACCCATGCTATCTCGCCGCGGTTCTCGCTTAGGTGCGATTGCACAGGCAGGTTGAGTTCTTTAGCCAAGTCGCCTAATGCCTGCATCATACCTTCCGTGCAAGAAGGCACAAAACGTGGAGTGACGATAGGACGAACCAATCCATCCTTACCGTTCTTCAGCAAGTACGCATATAAATCGCGTACACCGGCCACTATATCTTCGGTCGTATTAGACAAAGTATCCGGTCCATTCCGGTCCATACCAACCTGTCCCACCAAAGCACCCATGCCGGCTTTGAGGAAGAGGTCCGCCAAGATGCGAGTAGCATCCGGATGAATAGTAGCAAAGACGGCACTGCGCATCGTGCCATTTTTCCATAGATCATGCACAAAGCGACTATAAACGCGCTGAGCATAGTGTGTATCGCTGAACTTAGACTCCTCCGGGAAAGTGTAGGCATTGAGCCATGGCAGCAGCTCCAAGTCCATCGCAATACCGGAATTGCGGTACTGAGGAGCATGTAAATGCAGGTCATTAAAAGCAGGAATGAGCAGTTTATCGCCGAAGTCTGTCACCGGTTGGTTGATATACTCGGCAGGCAATTGGTCATAAACGCCAACTACGCGGCCTTGGTCATCCACTACGAGATAGCCATGCTCGATAATACGAAAAGCATCCTTTGTGGGAGTGTCAATTAAGTTAGCACGATAGATTTTCATAGGTGTTATTATTTTGTGTTTTTCTTTGCGAAGAAAAGTAATTGAATCAGGAAATTAGCTATACCTGCCACGAAAATTACCACTAAACTGATGATGCCGTCGTCCACCGAACTGAACCATTTAACGGCCAGCGGTAGCAGCACTAATTGCAGCACCAAGTTAACGCCACGGGCTAATGTAAAGCCTTCGGCATTCTTGATGGTGGGACGTGTACCGAACGTGTACCAGTTAGTCATGAAGTAATTAGGAATCATTTCGAGAACAAAACCCAACACGAACGCCACATAGTAAAGCGGTGTGTTCTTCTCGGGCTCATTCATAAGCATCATTACCAACAGGAAGAAACCGGTTTGCACAAACGAACCTATGCCGCCGATAATCATGAATCGAACGGCGTTCTTAACTTTTTCGGGCAGATATGAAGTGGGTAGTCGCAAACTCATAGCATCTTCAGCATTTCGTCCATAGCATTCTGTAATCCGTTCACGTCGCGTCCTCCGGCAGTCGCCAAAGCGGCTTGTCCGCCTCCACCACCTTGGATGAAGCGTGCAGCAGCCTTAATCATATTACCGGCGCTCTTGCCTTCGGCCACCAAGGGTTGACTCAGATAAACCGTCAAAGCCGGCTTGCCGTCGCATTGGGTGGCAGCCACTAAGGCAAAGCGTGCGTTATCAAATTGTTGTTTGAGCGTAGCTACCATGTCACGAGCAAAGGTTGGTGCATACTCGCCTTGCAGTTTGAGCAGTTGGATGCCGTTGAACTCGGTCACTTGACTCAGCAGAGCCTTGGCTTTTTCGGCAGTTGCCGCAGCCTCCATCTCTTCTAAACGTTTCTTCGTTGCAGCCAGTTCATCTTGCACTTTCTGTATAGCACCCACCAAGTCCTTGGTGTTGTTGAATAAGTCCTTAGCCTGTTGCAGAGCATCAGCCTCGGCTTCGTATAAGTTCTCGGCAGCCTTAGCGGTCACAGCCTCTATACGGCGCACACCGGCGGCTACAGAGGTCTCCATCACTATGCGAACCGAACCGATACGACCGGTGCTACTTACGTGACAGCCACCGCATAACTCTATACTCGGTCCGTACTTGATAACACGTACATCTTCTCCGTATTTCTCGCCAAACAAAGCCATCGCACCCATCTCGCGAGCCTTGGCAATCGGTGTATGACGGCTCTCCTCTAAGTGGTAGTCGGCACGAATGAGTTCATTAGCCAAGCGTTCCACTTCGCGCAGTTCATCCGGAGTCACTTTCTGGAAGTGCGAGAAGTCAAAACGCAGACTCTCGGGCGTCACCAAACTACCCTTTTGCTCCACGTGGTTGCCTAAGACGGTACGCAGCGCATGATGGATAAGGTGAGTGGCGGTGTGGTTGCACGCTATCGCCTGACGGCGCATACTATCTACCACAGCGCGGAATGTGCCATCTATATTAGCCGGTAACTCTGTCACGATATGTACGGGCAGACCATTCTCTCGCTTAGTATCTATCACCTGCAACCTGCAGCCTGCAACCTGCAATTCTCCCGTATCCCCTACTTCACCACCCATCTCGGCATAGAAAGGAGTCTTATCTAATACGATTTGGTAGAAGTCTTTACCTTTCTGCGATACTTTGCGGTACTTGAGTACACGTACGTCGCACTCGAGTTGGTCGTAACCAACGAACTCCGTCTCGCCTTCTGCCAACACAGTCCAGTCGCCTAAGTCCTGTTTATTGGCACTGCGCCCCATCTCTTTCTGATGTTCCAAAGCGCGGTTATACTCCTCTTCGTTGGTAGTCATGTTATTCTCGCGCAGAATCAGTTCAGTCAGATCCAACGGGAATCCGTAGGTATCTTTCAGAGTGAACACATCTACGCCACTTATCTCTGTTTTGCCTGCTTTGCGGGCCTCGTCCATCAGTTTATCCAGCAGACCGATACCCTTGTCCAACGTCTTGAGGAAAGCCTCCTCTTCGGCCTTGATGACTGGAGTCACCTGCTGCTCTTGCTTAACAAGTTCCGGATAAGCCTCACCCATGTCGGCAATCAATTGCGGGATGAGTTTATATAGGAACGCCTCACGCTGGTTAAGGAAGGTATAACCGTAACGCACGGCACGGCGCAAGATACGGCGGATAACGTAACCGGCCTTCTCATTGCTGGGCAATTGACCATCCGTGATAGCAAAAGCAATCGTTCGTATATGGTCGGCAATGACGCGCATCGCAACATCGATGTTCTCGTCCTTGCCATAGGTGCATGAAGTGAGTTCACCTATCTTGCGCAACATGGGTTGAAAGACGTCCGTGTCATAGTTGGACTGTTTACCTTGGATAGTGCGCACCAGACGTTCAAAGCCCATTCCAGTGTCTATCACTTTCTTAGCAAGGGGCTCCAGACTGCCATCAGCCTTGCGGTTGAACTGCATAAAGACGATGTTCCATATCTCAATCACCTGTGGGTGGTCTTTATTCACCAACTCACATCCGGGCACTTTGGCTTTCTCGGCATCGCTACGACTATCCACGTGGATTTCGGAGCAAGGCCCACAAGGTCCGGTATCCCCCATTTCCCAAAAGTTATCGTGCTTGTTGCCATTAATGATATGGTCCTTAGGCAGGTGCTTCTCCCAGATGGCAGCAGCCTCGTCGTCGCGGCTTATCCCTTCTTCGGGGTTGCCCTCAAAGACAGTGGCGTATAGGTTCTCAGGGTTAATCTTAAGCACATCCACGATGTATTCCCAGGCATAGTCGATAGCTTCGGCTTTGAAGTAATCGCCGAAGGACCAGTTGCCCAACATCTCGAACATCGTGTGGTGATAGGTATCGTGTCCCACTTCCTCAAGGTCGTTGTGCTTGCCGCTCACGCGCAGACATTTCTGACTATCCGCCACGCGGGGGTATTTAATAGGGTCGTTACCTAAAATGATACCCTTAAAGGGGTTCATACCGGCATTGGTGAACATCAGTGTCGGATCATCTTTGATCACCATTGGTGCCGAAGGTACTATTTGGTGTTGTTTGCTTGCATAAAAGTCCAAAAAGGACTTGCGAATCTCTTTACTTGTCATTATATTTTAGTATTCAGTTATCCGTATTTAGTGTTCTGTATTTATAGCGCACACTTTTGCGGCTGCAAAGGTACACTTTTTTTTGCATATATGCAAATAAAAATGCGCAGATATTTGCTATTTAATAAAAATCCCCCAAATTCCTTGCTCAATTCAAATCTTTTTTGTACCTTTGCAGCGTGAATTAGTCGGTTTGCTAATTAACCAATTAACAATTACAACAATGAAAGTCGCTTTATTTGGTAATTCGCAGAAGCCTCAGATACGTGAGGAGATTCAGCATTTATTGGATTATCTGGCGGAACGCGAGGTAGAAGTGTTGCTTTCCCAGGAGTTGCGTCAGGAACTTAATTTTCGTGACTATGCCTCTTTTGACAGCGAGATGGCACAGTGTCCGGTAGATAGTTATCCGGTTGACTTTGCCCTATCCATCGGTGGTGACGGTACGTTCCTTACCACCGCCTCTAAATTAGTGCATACCAATATCCCTATCTTAGGTGTTAACTTTGGTCACTTAGGATTTTTGGCGGAAGTAGAGACCAAGAACGTGGATTGCATCTTGGAGCAGTTATTAGAAGGCCGATATACGATTGAGCGTCGTGCTTTGTTGCATATCAGTTGTTCGGAAGAAGGGCATCTGGCCAGTACCGAAGCTTTAAACGAGATTGCCGTGATGAAATACGGGCTGAGCAGTGCTATCACTATTTCGGCCAAAGTGAATGGACTGGATCTTACGCGCTATCAAGCCGATGGTCTGATGTTAGCTACGCCTACCGGTTCAACGGCCTATAACATGAGTGTAGGCGGACCGATTATGGTGCCACAAGCTCGCGGCATCATCATGACCCCTATTGCCAGTCATAGTCTAACCGTGCGACCATTAGTTATTCCGGACGATTGGAAGGTGGATTTAAGTATCAAGAGTCGTACCGGCAGTTATATGGTATCCATTGATGGACGCAGTCAAATCATGTCGGACACCACCACCCTGCATATCGAAAAATCACCTCTTACGATTAAGTTGGTGCAGATAGGAGACCATAGTTTCATCAAGTCCCTGAAAGATAAACTACTATGGGGGAACTAGTGCAGATTATATGGGATGTGGACCCGATTTTAGTGCATTGGGGACTGAACGGCGGAATACGCTGGTATGGTTTATTATGGGCATTGGGTATTTACTTCTGCTACCTGATTGAGCAGAAGATGTACGCGCATGAGAACTGCCCCAAGGAATGGGTGGAAAAACTATTTGTATGGATGACATTGGGTTCTATATTAGGTGCACGATTAGGTCACTGTCTCTTCTACGAATGGCATTTAACCAACGATTCCATCCAGATTTTTGCATGGACCATTCAGTACCGCAATCCCTACTTGGAGCATCCTTTAGAGATGCTTAAGATTTGGGAAGGCGGCTTAGCCAGTCATGGCGGAGCATTAGGTCTCATCATTGCTGCATGGGGCATCCATCGCAAGCATTTTAGCAAGGATAAGCGTTTCCACACCTCCCTTATATGGGTGCTGGACCGATTGGTGGTTGGTGCCTGTATCACGGGATTGCTCATTCGTTTGGGCAATCTGATGAACTCAGAGATTTATGGTGGACCCACCTCCTTGCCATGGGGGTTTGTCTTTGTAAGAGATGGCCAAACTGAACCTTGCCACCCTACTCAGATTTACGAAATGCTCTATTGCCTCGTTGCCTTTGTGATTACATGGGTGATGTACTGGCGCGGCAAAGCCTATCGGCGGGAAGGACTATTATTAGGTACATTCCTGATTATCGTCTTTGCCTCTCGCTTTGGATTGGAGTTCATCAAAAACAATCAAGAGGCCTTTGAATCCGGTCTCTTGCTTAACATGGGTCAGTGGCTTAGCCTACCCTTTATCCTTTGGGGAATATACTTAGTGGTGCGTTCGTTCCGTCGTCCGTTACTGCCTGAAGTTAAGGCTTAAAGAGTTCTTCCATAGCGTTCCAACGCAAAATGGCGTCATGCCCGTATCGCCAGATAGTCTCTCTCACTTTGGTTGGGGAGACTTCTTCGTTTAGATGGCTCTTGCTGAAGAACTTATCGGCATAGCAGACTATTTTCTCTTCGATTGTTTCGGGACAGTAATCCGCTGCAGGAATAGGCAGGTCCTCACGGAAGACTTGTTCCATGGTGATACCGCTGCCGGTATGCCTTTCTGCTACTCGTGCATGACGTGGCAGACCTTCCTTCCTCAGCAGTTCGGCACCTAAGTAACCATGCTCGATGTACTTATGCGGACCGTTGCAGAATATCTTAGGAGCAGAACAAAAGATGATACCTATATCATGCAGCATAGCTGCTTCGGCCGCAAAGTCCTTATCCACGTCTATACCTTTCTCAATCAGTCGCTGCGCCAACTCCAGTGCGCGGTCACGCACCTGAGTGGAATGGGTCAGCAGTATTTGCCTTAATTCAGGATAATCTGCGTAGTATTTATCTATGAGTTTAATGCAATCCATTGAGCAATGCTTTGGCATCCATGCGTTTTTTGCCGGGTAATTGCAGTTCGACTATACTGACTTTGCCGTCCTTACAATCCACTGCAATCGGTCCGTCACCAGGTTCGACCTTATAGACCTTAACGTTATCAAAGTGCTGACCGTGTATATCGATGTTGCACCATGCCGTAGGATAAGGACTCAGTCCACGAACAAAGTTCTTGATTTCGATGGCAGTGCGTGTAAAGTCGATTTGGCAGTCCTCCTTGAAGATTTTTGGTGCGGGACGTAAGTTAGGCAGTTCGGGTTGCGGAGTAACCGGTAGGGCTATGCCTTTGCGGTCGCAGTCGAAGATCAAATCCACCGTCTTAAGCGTTATATCCACGCTCATCTCCATCAATCGGTCATGCACCGCCCCCACATCTTCATTATCATCGATAGGGGTAGTAGATTGCATAATCATATTACCGGTATCTATCTCCTGCTTAAGCATGAAAGTGGTTAGGCCGGTCTGTTTATCGCCATTCATCACCGCCCAGTTGATAGGTGCGGCACCGCGGTATTGTGGCAGCAAGGCAGCATGCACGTTGAACGTACCTAACCGAGGCATCGCCCACACCACTTCAGGCAACATACGGAAGGCTGTTACCACTTGCAGGTCAGCCTGGTACGAACGCAGTTCAGCAATAAAGGCTTCGTCCTTGAGTTTCTCAGGTTGTAGCACCGGCAGTCCTACCGATAAGGCATACTGTTTAATGGGCGAGCATTGCATCTGGTGACCGCGTCCGGCAGGTTTATCCGGCATAGTGACCACCGCCACCACGTTATAACCACCTTCGACCAAGGCTTTAAGCCCAGCCACCGCAAATTCAGGTGTTCCTAAGTATATGATACGATTAGACTGCTCCATGGCATTGTTTATATTTCTTTCCGCTTCCGCAGGGACATGGGTCATTGGGACGCGGTTTCTTGTCGGCTATAATCGGCATAGGACGTTGTTGTTCGCGGGTGTCTCTGCCTGCCGCCGAAGCTTGACCGCTGGCTTGCGCAGCACGTTCTACTGCGTCTTTTTGAGTGCGGTACTTACTGAGGTCCATACGTTGTTGCGCCTGAGCCCGTTGAACGGAATCGGGTTGCTGCTGATGAATCTGACCACGCAGCAGGATAGCGATAGCGCGGCGGTTGAAGTTATCTAACATCTGACGGAAGATATTGAACGACTCCAGTTTATAAATCAGCAATGGGTCTTTCTGCTCGTACGATGCGTTTTGTACGCTCTGTTTGAGGTCATCTAACTGACGCAAATGCTCCTTCCATTCGTCATCAATGACATACAGCACCATACGTTTCTCAAACTCTTTCACCACTTCCTTACTATCTGTTTCGGCAGCGCGTTTGAGGTTAACGGCGATGTTATACACACGTTTACCATCGGTGATTGGAATGAGGATATTCTCATACATGCTCCCCTTGTCCGCATATACTTTTTGGATAACGGGGTTAGCCACTTGCATGAGTTTATCCATGCGGCGTTTGAAGGTTTCGATAGCAGCCACAGCCAACTCTTCCACTAATCGGTCTGCTTTCGCTCCGCGGAAGGTATCTTCATCAAAGGGCACTTCCATGGCGAAGGTCTGCATCACGTTGAACTGCAAGCTCTCATAGTCCATCATATCGCGGGCATCCAGCAATATACTCTCGGCGGCATCGTAGATCATATTGGTTATATCCACACCGATACGCTCACCCATCAGGGCGTGGTGACGTTTAGCATAGATGACGTTACGCTGTTGGTTCATTACATCGTCGTACTCGATTAAGCGTTTACGAATACCGAAGTTATTCTCCTCCACTTTCTTTTGGGCTTTCTCCACGTTATTGGAGATCATGTTATGCTCGATAGCCTCACCTTCTTCCCATCCCATACGATCCATGACGGCGGCTATACGCTCGCTACCGAACATACGCATTAGGTCATCTTCGAGAGAGATGAAGAAAACAGATGAACCGGGGTCGCCTTGACGACCGGAACGACCTCTTAACTGTCTATCTACACGGCGACTCTCGTGACGCTCCGTACCAATGATGGCTAAGCCGCCGGCTGATTTGACTTCGTCACTGAGTTTGATATCGGTACCACGACCTGCCATGTTGGTGGCGATGGTGACTTGACCTTTTTGTCCGGCCTCTGCTACAACCAAGGCTTCCTGCTGGTGCAGTTTAGCATTCAGCACGTTATGCTTGATGTGACGCAGGTTCAGCATCTTACTCAGTAACTCCGATATCTCGACGCTCGTCGTACCTACTAAGACCGGACGACCGGCATCTACCAAGCGTTGGATCTCGTCAATCACGGCATTGTACTTCTCGCGTTTAGTGCGATAAATACGGTCATTCATATCATTACGGGCGATGGGACGGTTGGTAGGAATAACCACTACGTCCAACTTGTATATATTCCAGAACTCCCCGGCTTCTGTTTCAGCCGTACCGGTCATACCGGATAGTTTCTTATACATACGGAAGTAGTTCTGCAATGTGATGGTAGCAAAGGTCTGTGTGGCTCCTTCTACTTTGACGTTCTCCTTGGCTTCCACGGCTTGGTGCAGACCGTCACTCCAGCGGCGACCTTCCATGATACGACCTGTCTGTTCGTCCACTATCTTGACCTCGTTGTTATCGATGATGTAGTCCACATCTTTCTCAAAGAGGGTGTAGGCTTTCAGCAGTTGATGCACGGTATGTACGCGTTCGGACTTGATGGCGTAGTTATTGTATATCTCGTCTTTCTTAGCCTGTTTTTCTTCGGCGGACAGGTTTTCCTTCTCCAACTCGGCTATCTCGCTACCTACGTCAGGCAGCACGAAGAAATTCGGGTCATCCGTATTACCGGTTAGGGTGTCGATACCTTTATCGGTCAGTTCGATGGACTTATTCTTTTCGTCGATTACGAAGTACAACTCATCGGTAGCGATATGCATGTTCTTTTCGTTCTCCTGCATGTAGAACTCTTCGGTCTTCTGCATACGAACTTTCACACCCTGTTCGGACAGGAACTTAATCAGGGCTTTGTTCTTAGGCATACCTTTGAAGCTGCGGAACAGGGCCAATTCACCTTCTTCGCGCACTTTTGCATCATCGCTACCCATCTTAGCCTTGGCTTCGGTCAGGTACTTAGTGGTGAGTGCTTGTTGGGTACGAACGAGCAGTTCAACGCGGTGTTTATATTCATCAAACATCTGGTCTTCACCCTTTGGAATAGGTCCGGATATAATCAGCGGAGTACGGGCATCATCAATGAGCACGCTATCCACCTCATCCACGATGGCGAAGTTATGTCCGCGTTGTACGAGGTCCATGGGGGAAGTAGCCATGTTATCGCGCAGGTAGTCAAAGCCGAACTCATTGTTCGTACCAAAGGTGATATCGCAGTTATATGCTTGACGACGTTCATCCGAATTGGGTTTATGCTTATCGATGCAATCGACCGTTAGTCCATGGAACATATAAATCGGTCCGTTCCATTCGCTATCACGTTTAGCCAGGTAGTCATTCACTGTCACTACATGCACTCCTTCGTGGGTCATGGCATTGAGGAAGACGGGCAGTGTAGCCACCAATGTCTTACCTTCACCGGTCGCCATCTCGGCTATCTTACCTTGATGCAGGACAACGCCGCCGAATAGCTGCACGTCATAGTGGATCATGTCCCATGTTATCTCGTTTCCTCCGGCGGTCCAGTGGTTATGATAGATAGCCTTGTCGCCGTCTATATCCACAAAGTCAAACCGTTGGTCAGCAGCCAGGTCGCGGTCCATTTGATTAGCCGTCACAATAACGTCCTCGTTCTGAGCAAAGCGGCGGGCTGTGGATTTAACGATGGCATATACTTCGGGCAGGATTTCGTCCAGCACTTGTTTATAGGTATCTTGGATATCTTTTTCGATTTTATCCACCTCGTTATACACTTTCTCGCGCTGGTCTATTTCCAGTTCTTCTATGCCGGCTTTGAGTTCAGCGATGCGTGCTTTCTTATCCTTGACGCGGTCTTGGATATGCTGCATCAATGCTTGACTTCGTGCACGAAGTTGGTCGTTATCTAACTGATCAATCTGCTCGTATGCAGTCTTGATTTGTTCCACATAAGGCTGAATCTCCTTCATGTCTCTCTGCGCCTTATTCCCAAAGAGCGAACTAATGATACTAATAAAACTCATATTATGTAAATGTATTGACTATTGAAAATTGAAAATTGAATATTGTATATTGACTTTATTATTTATTCTTTAGGATTATTGCGATTATTATCGGTGCGCCGAACAGGGCGGACATGGTGCTGATAGGCAGCGGATAGGTGCTGAGCGAACATATTATATCGCATGCGAGCAGCAAGTTGGCGCCTATCAATGCGGATGCCGGGATGATGATGCGATGATTACTGGTGCGCATCAGTCCTCGTGCTATATGTGGCACAGCCACTCCCACAAAGGCTATTGGTCCGCAGAACGCCGTTACTGCTCCGGCCAATAATCCGGTAGCCACTACTATCCAAGTGCGTACCCGCTGGATGTGTATGCCTAATCCCTGCGCATACGTCTCGCCTAATAGCAGTCCGTTGAGAGGTTTCATCAGTGTTATAACAATTATTATGCCAACCAGTATGATGGCAGACAAGACTGCCAATTCGTTCCACCCCACATTACTTAAACTGCCTAAGGTCCATGTAATAAAGACCTTCAGGGAGTCGGGGTTGCTGATGTTTTGCAGCACATTCACTAACGCTCCTGCCACGGCGCCGAACATCATACCGATGATGAGCAAGCTCACATTATCCTTCACTTTCCTCGCCACCGGCAGCATCATTATCAACACCGCGGTACTGCCTATTATAGCGGCGGAAGCGATGGCAGAGGTGGCTAAATGGATAGTCAACTGCGCCCCGATTAGTGTAGCAATAGCTACGCCTAAACATGCTCCGGAACTCACACCTAATATATACGGTCCGGCTAAGGGGTTTCGAAACAGCGTCTGCATCATCATACCACTTACCGACAGTGCTACTCCTGCCAAAATGGCAGTCAACATCTTAGGCAGACGCAGATAGAAGAATATACGATCGATGATGGCAGATTCGGTGCTTATCGCACTCCAAGAAGCCATTATCTCTCTTGGACTAATCCACACCGCCCCGCAGCATACATCTACAATAGCCAATCCTATCAGCAGTATGCTTAAAACTATCCATATTAGTGCATGATGTTTCGTTTCTGTCGTCAATTAGCCTGCAAAGATACACTTTTTTTTGCATATATGCAAATAAAAATGGCAACTTCGGATAGAAATTGGTGTTTTTGACGTTTTTATTTATTATTTAGTTTCCTCTCTACTATTTTGATTACGAACTTTTTGAGTAAACATAACATCAAAAGAGCATCTTTTTGCAAAATCTTACGCAAGTCGCGTGCGCACGTTTTCAGTACGTCTTCCCCCACAGTAGGGGAAGACGCG
>JAGHRV010000049.1 GCA_018066175.1 Candidatus Colicola equi
ACCGGCAGTGGGCAAAAAACATGCACCGGATGTTTCCATTTGTGCCCATTGTTCCTGTGTATAGGTATTTGTTGAAAAGCCACTTCCCATTCCTGCCGTAAACGACAAGCCGCTCGGTATTTCCCAATTGTCAGGCAGGACAATGAGACCTGCAACCTCATTTACTGTGGCAAGCCCATAAAGTTCTGATGCATGAGAGCGGAGTTCATAAAGATACACCCATTCATCTTTGGTCAAAGTGCGCCATGTGCCGGCAGGATCGTCGCCAATTTGATTATATACTCCCCAATCGTAGTTGGTGCCGGCAATGTCTTTTTCTCCATCACCATAGTCAGTAGCAGTAGGGGAGGTCATATAAGGATACTTATCGTTATATCCGCTGGTGCCCCAACCGAAGAGGTCAATCCAGCCATCGTAGGTGGCAGAGATATTGGCATTATCGCATTTAGTGCCATTGGCATAGACATTGCCTTGCGTAGCGTCACCCACATAATCATACTGGTGTTCGGCAAAACGCCAAGTGTTGGTAGAAGCTTGGTATTGCAAGTTACCCGGGGCAAAAGTCACCTTAGTAGTTGGGGACACCGAAAAAGAGCCGGTAGTGCTACCCCATAAAGGAAAAGTAAAAACAATAGTAATAAAAACAAGGATGTATTTTTGCATGATTGTTAAGGATTTTATATGGTGCTTAGAGCACTCCGAAATAATTTTCTTTGCAAAGGTACTACTTTTTTTATATATTTGCAAATAAAAATAGATTTTTAAGTCTACTTTTTAGGAAAGAGTCTACTTAATCCGAAAAAGAGTCTATATAATCCGTTACGCCTATTGCCTGAAACTTTTGCGGGTATAGACGAAGAACTCCATCAAGGCGAACAACGTGATAAAACAAGCTATTCCGTATGCCAAGGGACGCGATTCGGGAGGGAAGTGTAACCCTTCAGGGGCAATCAAGATATACGATACACTCACCATCGTCATAAACAACGCCGGAATCATAGCTATCAGATAACCATATTGACGCAGACTGGGACGGTCCTCATGGTGGAAAAGACGATAGATAAGCAGGTGGTATTTCTTCGTACATGACTGCTTAAACAGGAACACCGCCCCTGCCCATAAAGTGAAGACCGCCAAGGTTTGGTTAGTCCATGCGAAATAACGCCAAACGACATTAAAATCGACAAATAACATACTGAAGACGCAGACGAACAGCGGGATGGCAATCCATAGACGATGGCGAATAGGTTTTTGGTCCAAATGCAGGAAATCCGCCACAATCAATCGTGCAGATCTAAGAGCCGTATCACCAGAGGTGATAGGTGCTGCAATCACACCAATAATAGCCAATAAACCACCTATCGTTCCTAACCACGAACGACTAATCACATCCACCACCAGCGCAGCTATGTTCTCGCCCTTATGTTCCGCAGCAAAAGCCTGCAAGCCATCAATGCCATACAACCCCTTCTCCGGGTCCGCAAAGAAAGTGCCGGCAGCCGCAGCCCATATCAATGCCAATATACCTTCCGCCACCATGGCTCCATAGAAAATGATTCGTCCCTGCCGCTCATTGGTCACGCAACGCGCCATGATAGGCGACTGAGTGCCATGGAACCCCGAGATGGCTCCGCACGCTATACTAACAAACATCATCGGGAAGAGAGGTAAACCGTTCTTTTGACGATTATACAAACCATCCGTCAACTCAGGCATTTCGCTACTATGCCAGCCTAACATAACCACCATGATACCCAGACCCATAAATAACAGTATTCCTCCAAAAATAGGATAGAAACGACCGATCAACTTATCTACCGGCAACACCGTAGCCATTACGTAGTAAGCAAAGATAATACATACCCACACAATAGGTAAAGTAAAATCGTATCGCGGGAAAGTACCTAACTGATAGTCCTCATCGTCAAAGAGTAGCATCAAGTCATGGAAAGGTTGCCATGTATCTAACGGACATAAGCCCTGCAATAGCGTAGCCGGTCCGGAAAGGAAAGTAGTGGTCAATAAAACCAACAAAACCAACGACAAAATACGCATAAATACCTTCACGCCATGCCCCAACTCATCACCCACTATATCGGGCAACGAGGCTCCCCCCTTGCGGATAGACAGCATACCACTTAAATAATCGTGCACGCCGCCCGCGAAGATCGTTCCGAAAACAATCCATAGGAAGGCCGCCGGACCAAAGAAAATACCCATGATGGCACCAAAAATCGGCCCCAATCCGGCTATATTAAGAAACTGCACCAGGAAGATACGCCACGGACTCATCGGCACATAATCCACTCCGTCTGTCTTGGTCAATGCCGGCGTCTTAGCCGTTGGTTGAACACCAAATACTTTCTCAACAAAAGTTCCGTATAGGATATATCCTACAACCAATGCCACAAGGGCAATAATGAATGTAAACATACTTTTTTATCGTTTCGGGGTACAAAAGTACAAAATTATTTGCATATATGCAAAAAAAATAGTATCTTTGCACGCTTTTTATGCGAAAAAGCGAACGACGTTAGGCTAAATAACTGAATTTTAATCAAAAAAAACAACGAATATGAAAATTGAAAAATCCGAAATCAAAGACCTGATGGGCTCCATCACGATGACGATTGAACCCGCTGATTATCAGGAAGAAGTGCAAAAAGAGTTGAAACAAATCCGTCAAAAAGCCAACGTACCCGGTTTCCGTCCCGGTATGGTGCCACTTGGGCTCGTTAAGAAGATGTACGGCAAAGGCGTGATGGCCGAGGTAATCAACAAGACCATCGGGCAAAAATTAGGTGAGTTCATCGAAAACGAAAAACTGAACGTATTAGGTGATCCCATACCAAACGAGGAGAACACCCCTGCTATCGACTTTGACAATCAAGACACGTTCACCTTTGCTTTTGATATCGCCGTAGCTCCTGAGTTTGACGCTAATCTGAATGGCAAGAACAAAGTAGTCAACTACACGATTGATGTGACCGACGAAATGGTAGATAACCAAGTAAAGGGTTACGCTGAACGCTTTGGCGAATATGTAGATGCCGAGGATGTTAAAGAAGGCGATGTACTCAAAGGCTTGATGAAAGAAGTTAAGGAAGGCGAAGGCATCCAAAAGGAGAACGCTATGCTCAACCCTGCTTACATAAAGAGCAAGACCATCCAAAAGAAATTCATCGGTGCCAAGAAAGGCGACGTGATTACCTTCAACCCTATGAAGGCTTACGAAAGCGAAATCGAAGTATCTTCGATGTTGGATATTAAGAAAGAGGAAGCTAAGGAGCTCAAGAGTGACTTCACCTTTGAGATTCAAGGTATCACCCGTCACGAGGCTGCTAAAGTGGATGCCGAACTGTTCGCTAAGGTCTATGGTCAGAACAACGTAAAAGACGAGGCTGACTTCCGCGCTAAGGTGAAAGCTGAAATCCAAGAGAATATGGCTGAGGACAGCAAATATAAATTTGGATTGGACGTGAAGGCTGCCATTATGAAGAAGATGGAAAAAGTAGCTATGCCTGAACACTTCCTCAAACGTTGGGTGAAGGCTACCAATGAGAAACTCACGGACGAGCAACTGGAAAAAGACTTCCCTGCTATGATTGAGGAGCTTAAATGGCATTTGGCTAAGGACCAACTGATGAAGAAATACGACATCAAGGTGGAGAAAGACGAAGTAGAAGCCTACGCCAAGGAAGTGGCTAAGATGCAATTCATGCAATATGGTTTGATGCACGTTGAGGATCAGTACCTGACCAGTTACGCTCAGGAGATGCTCAAGAAAGATGACCAACTGCGCGGCATCGTAGAGCGCGTTGCTGAGAATAAGATTTATGCAGCACTCAAGGCTGTGATTAACGTAGAAGAAAAAACAATCAGTCACGCTGACTTTGGTAAATTATTTGCATAATGAAACGCACCACCCTAACCATCATCACCCTCTTATCTGCCGTCTTGGCGATGGCCACCCCATATCAAGTGGGTGACTATGTAGAAATAGACAGTGTACCCGGCTTGGTGGTAGCTGTGGATTCGACAGGCGAGCACGGACTAATCATGTCCGTGCCGGCATTACGCAGTCAGGATGCTGAACAATGGTTACAAGCGGCTAATCAGCAATTGCAGGACCAGTATAAGCATGCTAAGAAATACGCCATTCGTCACCAGAATCGCAAGAAAGGTTTTCGTGGTGATACGGCTCAAGTAGATAGCATCTACGCTACTCAGTCGCGCATCTTAACGCAAATGAGTGCTATGCCTCGCTTGCCTCATCATGCTCAACTCACCGAACAACAATGGCGCGAACATATTCGGCCGATGGTAGAACGCAGCAACGAAAGCGGCATTCATAACCAACAAGCCATCACGGCGTACTGTGCCGAACAAGGACTATTTGAAGGCATGTACTTCCCCGAGACTTATTGGGCTACTCTATTAGGCGAAGGTTGGTTCATACCCGGAACGGCCGAGCTGGAGCAAGTGGCAACAGCCATCTACGGTGGTGTAGGTCGCGAGCACCGTATTCCCGCTAAGTACCGCACCAAACGTAAACGCGTGGAGCACGTACATGAACCTTTGCTTAAACGCTACGACCGCGTATCGTACGCACGATACAATAGTTTTATCCGCAATACCGACTATCAGTTGCTCTTCCCTCTCAAGGTGATGAGTTCCACTCCTGTCGGTTGCGCATGGGGACAAGAACATAAACAGAAGACCCGCTCTACGGATAACGACTATGCTGCTCGTTACTACAGCATGGATATCAAACGCAGAGGATGGTACTTTATCTTCAGTACCGCCAGCGAGTATCAAGTTATTCGCGAGAATGGACAAATGCGCATTCCATTGAGTGTATGCGCCTTCCGTATATTCTAAATGATATGAAAAACGATTTCTTACACTTTGCCGTGGACCGCGGCCTTAACTCCATGCATGTTGAGAAAGTCATGCAGGATAGTTATGTATCTCCCTCTATCCTGGAGGAACGCCAGTTGAACGTCACTCAGATGGATGTATTCTCACGACTGATGATGGACCGTATTATCTTCTTGGGCACCCAGATAGACGATTATACAGCCAATGTGATCCAGGCTCAATTATTATACTTAGATAGTGCCGACTCGGATCGCGACATACATGTTTACCTGAATACTCCCGGCGGTTCGGTTTATGCCGGATTAGGTATTTATGACACGATGCAGTTTGTCAAGTCCAATGTCACCACAATGTGCACCGGTATGGCAGCCTCGATGGGTGCTGTACTGCTGGTAGCCGGAGCGAAAGGTATGCGTGCCGCATTACCCCACTCTCGCGTGATGATTCACCAGCCCATGGGAGGTATTCAAGGACAGGCCTCGGATATAGAGATTACGGCCAAAGAGATACTGAAACTCAAAGATGAACTCTATCAAATCATCGCCGACCATAGTGGTCAGACCATTGACAAAATCCGTCAGGATGCAGACCGCGACTATTGGATGACTGCTAACGAAGCGTTGTCCTATGGTATGATTGATAAGGTGTATTCAAAGAAGGAATAATGAAGAAAAAACCAATATGTAGTTTCTGTGGACGCTCCATGCCACAGATGTTCCGTGGGGAAGATGATTCGTATATCTGCTACGACTGCATTGAGAACGGACATAAAATGGTAGCGCAGATGATAGCCGAGTCTGCCAAGACAGATACGATTGAAGGTGTATCGTTAGACACACTGCCTAGGCCTGCTGCTATCAAGGAGTTCTTGGATCAGTTCGTGATTGGACAAGACGATGCTAAACGCTTCCTATCTGTTGCCGTCTATAACCACTATAAACGTCTATTGCAGAACCAAAGCAAGGACGAGACCTATAAGGATGTGGAGATTGAGAAATCCAACATCATCATGGTGGGGTCAACGGGCACCGGTAAGACGCTCATGGCGCGCACCATTGCTAAGATGCTGGCAGTACCCTTCACCATTGTGGATGCTACTGTACTCACCGAAGCCGGATATGTAGGCGAAGATGTGGAGAGTCTGCTTACGCGGCTCCTGCAAGAAGCCGACTACGATGTAGCCAAAGCCGAAAAAGGTATCGTCTTTATTGACGAGATAGATAAGATTGCTCGCAAGAGCGACAACCCCAGTATCACGCGGGACGTGAGTGGAGAAGGCGTGCAACAGGGGCTGCTCAAACTGCTGGAAGGCAGCATAGTGAATGTGCCACCTGAAGGAGGACGTAAGCATCCTGAGCAAGAGTTTATTCATATCAATACCCAGAATATCTTGTTTATCTGCGGAGGTGCTTTTGATGGCATCGAACGCAAGATAGCACAACGACTCAATACACAAGTAGTGGGCTTTGATGCGCAACAAAAGCAGAAAATAGACAAGAACGACTTGCTGCAATACATCGCTCCTCAGGACCTTAAGGCCTTTGGACTTATTCCTGAGATCATCGGTCGTCTGCCTATTCTCACTTATCTCAAGCCGCTGGATCGCGAAGCATTGCGTCGCATCTTAGTAGAACCCAAGAACGCCATTACCAAGCAGTACCAAAAACTGCTCTCCATGGATGGTGTTAAACTCACTTTCACTGCCGAGGCTTTGGACTATATCGTGGATAAAGCCATCGAGTTTAAAGTGGGTGCTCGCGGATTACGCGCGTTGGTAGAAACGGTCATGATGGATTTGATGTTCAGCATTCCCGGACAAAAAGTAAGCGAGCTCCAAATTACTAAGGAACTCGCTCAAGAGAAAATAGAGAAGGCCGATAGTCTTAAACTACAGAACGCTGTTTAAGGTCTCTACTGCCTTGCGGGTAATTTCGTCATCCCGTTCAAAGAGAGGGAAGAAACCTTCGTCACCTAATATATTGCGTACAATATAGGCATTGATTAGTCGCGTCAGCAATGGTCGCGACTTTTCTATTTGTTCATTATTAGGCTCCAGTCCTTTCTCCTTAGCAAACGCCACGAACTGAGGCATCCAATTAGCCGATATGAGGTACAACTCCAGCGAGCGCCAATCCTTATATTGCTCCAATTGCCGGCGATGTTTCTCGGTGTATTGGAAAGCAAACTGGTACGTATAGGCTCTATTCACACAGACATTGGAATAAGGTGTATTAAGCGATGTATCACGTCCCACAAAGATATCCGGCATGATACCGCCACCGCCATGTACTATCCGACCCGACTTGGTGTAATAAACAGTTGTGTCCTGATGGATGCTATCCTCGGAGAAGAACTCCCCACGTTCAAAGCGGTCCAACAGTTCCTTCTGATAATCATCCTGCTTACCTAACGTATAAGGTTTTTGTATGCTGCGTCCGGAAGGCGTGTAGTAACGCGCCACCGTCAGTCGGACAGCGCTGCCATCAGGGAATGGGTATTGCTGCTGCACCAGTCCCTTACCAAACGATCGGCGACCGATGATTTGTGCGCGGTCGTTATCCTGCATAGCCCCTGAAAAAATCTCGCTGGCGGATGCCGAGAAATCGTCAATAAGCACCACCATAGGCACCTTCTGGAATCGTCCTGCACCATTGGCACGAGCTTCATACTTGGGATAAGCACGGCCTTGCGAATAAACAATCAAATCGCCGGAAGGCAGGAACTCATTGGCCATCCGGATAGCTTGCTCCATATAACCGCCGCTATTCTCGCGCAAGTCAATGATATAGCCCTCGGCTCCTTTTGAGCGCAAGGTAGCCAGCGCCGATATAAACTCGTCATAGGTGTTTTCACCAAACTTATTAGCACGAACAAAACCTATCTTATGTCCATCTTTCTCGATGATGAACTTAGCATCCACGGAATGAACAGGTATATCACCACGGGTAATCGTGTAGCGCAGCACTTCCGGTACGCCGGCGCGACGCACGCCAATGGTCACCTTGGTACCTTTTTCGCCACGCAAGGTATGCATCACTTTCTCGTTATTGATCTTCTTGCCCACAAAAACAGAGTCATTCACTTCAACCAGCTTATCACCGGCTAATAAACCGATGCTCTCGCTGGGGCCACCTGATATGACAGCAATGATACAAACGGTGTCCTCCTGAATGGAGAACTGCACACCGATACCGGAGAAAGAGGATGACAACTCAGAGTTAACCATATCCAGGTCTTTCTTAGTAATATACGACGAGTGCGGATCCAGTTTCTGCACAATACTCTGCATCACTTCATCCGTTATACTATCTACGTCCACAGCATCTACATAAGCATTATCCACCATCTGTAGCAATTGGTCTATCTTGCTGGTAGACGAGAAAATCTGTCCATTCTGGATATAAAAACGCTGCGCATTGGCTTTATTGGAAATGGCATTGCCCAATAGGAAACCCACCAATAGGAAAACAATCGTTAATGTAGGTAAGAGGTACTTCTTCATAATTATTCATCAAAAGGCATATAGTCCACTTGTATGCCTACTTTTTTAAGTAATTCTATTCCGTCCATGATACGGTATTGCTCGCCATAGACGACGCGCTTGATACCGGATTGGATAATTAGTTTACTGCATTCCATACATGGCGAAGCCGTCACGTATAAGGTAGCGCCATCGGATGAGTTATGGGAGCGTGCCACCTTGGTAATCGCATTCGCCTCAGCATGCAACACGTAGGGGAAGGATACGTTATTATCGTCCTCGCATTTATTCTCAAATCCCGAAGGGGTACCATTGTATCCATCCGAGATAATCATTTGATCCTTGACTAATAAGGCACCTACTTTGCGGCGCACACAATAAGAATTTTCGGACCAAGTACGCGCCATCTTCATATATAAATGGTCCCGTTTGAGTTGTTTATCCATGAATCAATTCGTTGGCAAAATCATTAATAGCTATTCCGTCAAAGGTTCCGCTGGACATCATGAGTAATGCCGTATTGGTGTAGTTGAGTTCACGCAATCGTTGCTGCAATGCCGGACTATCCGTCATTACCTCTACATTTTCCGTGCCAAAGGCCTCTTTCACTTCCTCCGCCGTAATGGGAGTCAGGCGTTTATGCCCAATCACCTTGGGGTTGAAATACACAAAAGCCTTGTCAGCCTCCGCCATACATCCTTTGTACTGAGGCAGGAAATCCGCCATGAGGGACGAGAAGGTATGCAACTCCATGCAAGCGATGAGTTGTTTATCCGGATAGCGTTCGCGTACGGCGTTGATGGTGGCTTTGAGTTTAGATGGCGAGTGAGCAAAGTCTTTATAAGCTACGTTATCGGCATGCTCCCCTACTTTCTCCAATCGGTTGCTGGCACCGGTGAAGGTAGCTATCTCGCGGTAGAAATCTTCGGGACGCACCCCTATCTGTTGGCATGCCAAACAAGCCGCCTGCAGGTTCTGCATGTTATGCTTACCAAACACCTGCATCTCTACCTCGCCTGTGTATTCCTTATAGGGAAGGCAGGTGATGCGATTCTGCGCCTCAGCAGCTAACATTCGCAGGTTAGCATCGCCCTCGTAATAGATAAAAGTCTTGGCTATCGTGCCAACGAACTGACGGAACGTATCTACATACTGCGGGAAAGTGGGGAAGACATTGATATGATCCCACGCGATGCCGGTTAGGATGGCATAGTCGGGTTTATACCATAGGAACTTACTGCGTAAATCCAATGGAGAGGTTAGATACTCATCCCCCTCGAATACAGCATATCGGGCGGTATCGGATAGTCTAACCATGCGCTCAAATCCCTCAATCTGTGCCCCCACCATATAGTCGGCTTCGATGCCTAAGCGTTGCAGCACATACAGAATCATTGAAGTGGTAGTGGTCTTGCCATGACTGCCACCTACTACGATACGCACCTTGTCCTTGGTTTGTTCGTATAAGTATTCCGGGAAAGAGTATATTTTCAGTCCTAACTCACGGGCACGCACCAATTCAGGATTATCTTCACGGGCATGCATACCTAATATGATGGCATCTATATCGGGTGTGATGCGAGAGGCATCCCAACCCATCTTGTCCGGCAATAGACCTGCGTCACGCAGATGCGTGAGAGCCGGATCGAAAATCTCGTCATCCGAACCGGTTACTACATATCCTTTCTTTCCGGCAACAGCCAATGCTAAGTTATGCATGGCTGCCCCACCGATTGCTATAAAATGTATTCTCATACCTCTTCTCTCTTATCTCTTAACTCTTAATTCTTATCTCTTAATTCTTAATTCTAAATAAGGTGCCCGTGAAGAGCACCTTATTTATATTACGCGCACGTGCGTGTGATTACTTTTGCAGTTTAGCCTCGCGGCGACGGTCTTGCGCTTTTTGAATTACGTAAGCAACATTCGGAGCCAGACACATAGACGAATACGTACCTACGATTACACCAACCAGCAATGCGAATACGAATCCGCGGATGCTTTCTCCACCAAATACGAAAATGGCCAGCAGTACCACGAGAGTGGACATTGAGGTAGAGAATGTACGGCTGAGGGTGTTATTGATTGCATCGTTGATATTGATTCCGCGGTCGCGCTTGCTATACAGCGTATTGTACTCACGTACACGGTCAAAGATAACCACGGTATCGTTGATGGAGTAACCGATAACAGTCAAAATAGCTGCAATAAAGCTTTGGTCAATCTCCATAGAGAAAGGCATCACCTTCCATAACAATGCATAGCAACCTAATACGATGATGGAGTCGTGAGCCAGGGCTACAACGGCACCGGTGGAGTATGCAAAGTTGCGGAAGCGCAACAAGATGTACAAGAAGATACCTATCAATGCGCAGATAACAGCGATAAAGGCAGCCGAAGTGATGTCGTCAGCAATAGCCGGACCTACTTTCTGCGATTGCATGATACCAACCTCAGGGTTGATTTCGGTCGAGCGGAACTCATCCAACGTAATGCCTTCGGGCAAGTAGGTCTTCAATCCTTCGTACAACAGAGCCTCAATCTCATCATCTAAGGTCTCGCTGTTCTCGTAGATCTTGAAGTTAGTGGATACACGGATTTGGTTTTGAGCACCAATGGTGATAACACGCATACTAAGGTTCTCACCTTCGGGGTTCTGAGCCATAAAGGCATCGGTCAGACTCTGCTCAATAGTTTGAGTATTCACATCCTGAGCGAAACGAATGACGTAGTTACGACCACCGGAGAAGTCAATACCCAGATTCAGTTTACCAAACATGTGAGGCTCCAGACCGAGCAAACCAACGACTACCAAGGTACCGGAGATAATGAAGAATACCTTGCGGCTCTCCACGAACTTAGCCTTCACGTTCTGCAAGAAATTCCGCATCCACGGAGTGGTGAACGATACTTCAGCATCCTCGTGCTTAGCATAAGCTTCCAACCATAGACGTGTCAGGAACACAGCCGTTGCAAAAGAAGAGATGATACCAATCATATACGTTACGGCGAAGCCCTTGATAGGACCTGTACCGAAGATAGCCAGGATAATACCGGTCAGAAGACTGGTTACGTTGGAGTCAACAATGGCAGAGATAGCGCCCTTGAAACCATCGGTGATGGATTTCTTGAGATTCTTACCGGATCTTAACTCCTCACGAATACGCTCGTAAATGAGCACGTTAGCATCCACAGCCATACCCATCGTTAACACAATACCGGCAATACCGGGCAGGGTTAATACAGCGGAGAAGGAAGACAAGATACCTACCAGCAGGAATACGTTGCATAGCAAAGCAGCATCGGCAATCAGACCAGGAATCCAGCCATAGTAGAATATCATGTAAATGAGGATGAGCAGGAAGCCTAGTGCGAATGACCATAAACCATTCACTACGGCTTCGTGACCCAATGACGGACCAACTACGTCCTCTTGGATAATACGGGCAGGAGCGGGCATTTTACCGGACTTAAGAGTGTTTGCTAAGTCCTTTGCCTCTTCTACGGTGAAGTTACCGGTAATCTGACTATTACCTCCGGCAATTTCGTTTTGAACCGTTGGGAAGCTATATACAAAACCATCCAATACGATGGCTACAGATTTACCGATATTGTCTTTGGTGATACGTTGCCAAGCCTTTGCGCCTTCTGCGTTCATTGACATACTTACGGTAGCATAAGCGGACAGTTGACTAAAGTCGGCACGAGCATCCGTAATCACATCACCCTCCAAAGAGGCACGGCCGTCACGTTGAGCTTTCAAACCTACTAACTGATAGTAAGCCCCTGCCTCATCAATCGCCTTAACAGTCCAGAAGAAACGTAGGTCGCGCGGCAGCACTTGCTTAGCTATCGTTGAGTGAAGCATAGCATTAACGCGAGCGGTATCGGTGTAGTGAACAGTACCAATCACCGGTCCACGATAGGCTTGTCCTGCTTGGTTGAAGCTGGGTGTCATGATAGCGAATAGAGGATGATCTTTCTTGTATTGCTCTACAGCGGCAGCGTTATCTTCAGCCAATGCTAAGGTGTCTTCGGCTAAGTTCTCTACCAATGCAGCTAAGTCGCTACTATCGGTAACCTGTTCCTCAACTTTGGCCTCTTTTTCAGCCTCTTCTGCAGGAGCATCTACAGCATTTACAGCAGCAAATTCGCGGTCGATTTGAGCAATCGCCGGCAGAATCTCGTTGAATTCGTATGTCTCCCAGAACTCGAGGTTCGCACTACCTTGAAGCAGTTTACGTACGCGTTCCGGCTCTTTGATACCCGGTAACTCGATTAAGATACGGCCGGCCTGGCTGAGTTTTTGGATGTTAGGTTGAACAACGCCGAAACGGTCAATACGGGTGCGGAGCACGTTAAACGAGTTATTGATAGCACCTTCTACCTCTTCGCGAATCACTTTCTCTACTTCTTCATTGGTGGAGTTAAGTGTCACTTTGTCTTTGAGCTCAAACGTAGAGAAAACACTTGCCAGTTGGGCATTAGCATCAATCTCTTTGTAAGATTCAATGAACAACGTAACAAAGTCAGCACCGCTGCTCTTCTGTTTTTCCTGAGCCATCTTCATGGCTTTGTCGAAGTTCTCAGAAGTGTTGTAACCGCTTAATGCACGTAGGATTTCAGGAACGGAAACCTCCATGGTAACGTTCATACCACCCTTCAAGTCCAAACCTAAGTTCAGCTCTTTCTCACGACATTCTTTCAGCGTGTAACCGAACCATACTTTCTCAGAAGCGATGGAATCCAAATAAGCATACTCTTTAGCGGCATCATCGCCGGCATACTCCTTGGCCTTCTTGTCATAATGAGAAGTAACCAGGGAGAAACTCAAATAAAAGGCGCAGATAAGTGCAAAGCACACCGCCATAAATCGAACTAATCCTTTGTTTTGCATAATAGTTTAATTATTAATAGTTTTATTAAGATTTTTTTCGTTTTTTCACCTTACTTTATACTCGCGTGCCCCTATGCATAAGCGCATACCCACGCAAAAAGCCTACAAAAGTACTCTTTTTTTTTGAATTACACAATTTTTTTTAGTATTTTTTGCAAAAAAACGCATTTTCTTGTTATTTTATTTGCATATTTGAGAAAAAAGCAGTACCTTTGCACTCGAATTCGTGAAAAACATCGTTCGTAACGGATTCTATTATCGCGGAGTAGAGCAGTGGTAGCTCGTCAGGCCCATAACCTGAAGGTCGGTGGTTCGATCCCATCCTCCGCAACTAAAAATAGCGACCTTCGGCCGCTATTTTCGTTTCTTATTTCTCTTTTCCTTTGCGCTACTCTACCTTAATATACGTCACCTTATCGGGGTTGATGAGGGTTACACTCTTATTGTCTTTAGTAACCACCACCGCAGTACCTTTACTTCCTTCGGGGTCAGTGGGCAGTTCAGCTTTAGCACGCTCATAACCGGCAGCATCGCCTTCATTAAAGGCAGTCGGATAGATAGCCACTATGGGTGTCAGTTTATCAATAGCGGCGTCCCTGTTTTCGTTTATCGTCTTTCTATTAGTGGCATTAGTGATGTTTGTCACATGCTCTGCCACAAATGACTGCAAGTAGGTACTTTCCGGATGCCCGCCCATCGCCTCAGTGATGGCATCCAGGGCAGCTTGCTTATCCGTTGACTCTTGCGTTGAATAAATATTGGAATTGAAATACCCGCCATGCCAAGCCGTTTGGTTATCAGTTGGTGCATCTTTATAATTCCATTCCTCCGGCAAAACGAGGGTTACAGGGGCCTGAGCAGTGCCGTTAAATGCATTTTCGTCAATTTTAGTAGTAACTACTCCCTCAAAAGTAATGGAGGTCAGACTGCTGCAGTCAAAGAAAACATACCCATGAATCGTTGTAATGGTACCGGGTAGGGTCATAGAGATTAACTTGGACCCTTTAAAAGCGTTTACAGAAATTGTATTAACATCACCGTCGAGAGTGATTGTACCTTTCTTGGTGTCTGGAGACCAAGCGTGAAATGAAACCGGAAGCAGAAATGTATTGTTATCAATAGATAACTGTGCCGTTGCCTCGTAAGTAATTTTGTTTGCCCACAATCCTGCGCTTAGCGTCAGGGCGAGGAATAAAATAGATTTTTTCATTGTGTATTAAAAATTTAGAATTTGTGATTTGTTACTATCTCGAATATACTTCCTTGCCTTCAAAGAATGTTTTAATCACTTGAGTATTGCGGAGATCTTGTGCATCGCAAGTCAAGACATTTTGGTCTAAGATGACGAAGTCGGCATATTTACCTTCCTTGATGCTCCCTCGTTCTTTCTCTAAATGCAATTGCCAAGCGCCATTATAAGTGGCGGCTTGCAGGAACTGGTAGCGATCAATAATTTCGTCTTTATCACTGATGTATGAACTTGGTTCATAGGCTCCGGTAATAGCCACCATCATGCAATAGAAGGGGTCACGGATGCCATTATCTGCCGGCGTGTCGGTGCATTGGCTCACTAAGATACCATGCTTAAAGAACGACTGAATAGGATAAGCTTTCTCATAATACGGATAAGGCAGAATATCCTTTAAGTGCTTCTCTTCTTCTTGGGTAAGACAATGCCAGTTCATATTGGAAGCAACGGCAATATTATAGTCTTTAATTGCCTGATAATCCGCCGGATCCACATTACGCAGATGAACGATGGCATTGCGTCGTTCACGGTTCCCTTTTTTATACGCCTCTATAGTGCGTCGTACAGCTCCGTCGCCCATCGCATGAGTATGCACGGTAAGACCTTTCTCATTGGCCTTCATCACCAAATTATCCATCGCCTCTTGTGACCATAAAGCAGTACCATGACCGGAGAAAATACTATCCTTTGTATTCTGATTGTATGGGGTCAGCAAAAAACCTGTACCCATCTCTACGCATCCGTCCATAAAGAGTTTGAGGTAGTCGGGGTGCACATGCTTAGATTGGTATCTTTTTTGAACCAATGCTGCATTGTCCACATAGCAGTCCGGCTCGTTGTTGTTGAACCACGGTTCAATCTCGTATGTCAGCGACACGTTCATATATAACTCATTCCTGCTATCCATCGATTTGAGTGTTTGAAACACAGACTCGTCATCAGCGCCGTAGTTATTGGCCCAACCCTCGATGATATTAGTGATACCTAACGCCAATAAGGATTTCTGCATACTATCAATACCTTGTATTACTTGTGCAGAGGTAGGGTGCATCTTATTCTTCAAACCGGGACCTTGCAGCAAGGACATGGCACGTTCAGAAAAGACGCCGGTCATCTTGCCTTGGTCGTCTAGACTTATAAATCCACCCGCAATCTTGTCACGAAGAACATTATCCTTTTCATCCACGATACCGGCATTAATCATGGCACGGGTATTAACAAGGGTGCTATGGTGGTCATATCCCGTTAAGAAAATAGGAATCTCGGTCGTGATGGCATCTAAGTCCTTACGATGACGCAGATCCTTACCCATACTATCCCTCAGCATAATAGGATTGTATCCTTCCCCATAAACATAGTCAAGATGTCTGCCGTTATTCTTAGCCGTATTCACGAAATCACGCACTTTTTCAAGCACCAGTTCATAATTCTGATCCTCCTCAAATTGGAGTGCATTTTCCTTCATTTGCTGGTTGATATATTTGAGCAAATAATGGGCATGTCCGTCCGTTATACCGGGGATGATGAGACCTTTTTCGGTACAATCAATCACTTCCATACCGTCTGTAATGTATGTTTTAGCACTATCTTCAGTACCTACATACACAAACTTACCATCCTTGACCACTAAGGCTTTAGCCCTCACATAATTGCCGTCATTATCCACCTCTGCCGTATAAATATCGCCATACACGACCATATCTTTAGCAGGAATAGGTTGCGGTTGGGGTGTTGGTTCATTTTTGTCTTTGCAGCCAGTTAATGCGATGGCGGCTACAGCCATAACGGCTAAAAATACTTTTTTCATTTGTTTAATTGATTATTTTATTGGAGTTTGGAGTATGGATCGTCCTTATTCCATCAGCGTCAGCAGTTCATATTCCTTATTTAGGTTAATTTATCAGTATGGTATGGTATCCCTGCCCTGAGGTTTGGGCGGTTGCGGTGTTCCATAGTCGCTTGGTTCCTTTAATTCCTTCTTTAAATCTAATTTATAGATTTTGGACATATCGTTGCGCATGCAGAAGAGGATAGTGCGTTGCTTGGTATTATAGACGCACGACCAGTTCGTCACATCACCTAACATTTCCACGCCAAACGAGCCTGCCTGCAAGCACCTGAGGGCTTCCATCTCGTCCATGACAGGCCTATAGGACATCATCAAATGATTTACACGTACCTTACTGCTATACATATTCTGCCACTTATCAATCAAATAAGTTGCCGTAGCGTACGGATTGCAATAGTAATTCTCAATGCTATTATATTCGTAAGGAACAACGTGAGAAGTCCAATGGACAATGTCATTCCTATCTTTTGCACGAAGCACATAAAGAGAATCTTCCCAATACTCAAACACAGCGTAGTCGCCTGTTTCATCAGCCACCATCCAGTGTACATTAAGCGATGGGTGTGTAGCCGCAAAATCAAGTCCACGCATATATTTCTCCACTTCTTTCACCGTCTTACACTCGCTCAAAATGAGATTGTGCATCAAACTGGAGTTGATGACATTTTTCCCGTTGTCTTGCATCACGCGCCTCGGTCCATGTCGATAGTTAGTGTCATTGTCAGCCCTAAATACAGGCAATTGGAAAGCACCAAAGCATAGACCGTATTCGTTCATGCCGTCCATTGTTGCTACAGGTTGACGCAGCAGGCGGTGAAGGGAAGTAGTGTCATCCGAAAGAATACCATCCCCATTCGGAAGCTCATTGGCAGGTCCGTTATACAATTTGGAATTGTAATTAGGAGCGGTGAGTTGTACATAGTCATGTGTTCCGTTCGCGGTATTGAAGACCATACACATAGGACCTCCTGCGCCGTCAAAGTTACGTCCAAAAAGTAGTTCGCCGGCTTCGTTGAAGCAGATAAATCCGGAGCAGGCCGGAGTTTGATCCGGGTTTTCCTCGTCAAATGGCTCTTCATATCCGGCAGGATAAAACCACAACTCATTCATCTTATCACAAACCTCTTTGTTCGTGCGTAATTTGGCTTCCACTAACGTTTGTAAAGTAAGATCCGTAACGAAGTCCATGTAATAGAGGCGGTCAGAGATGCGACGCAGAGACAACAATGTTTGCTCCGCCATCGGCGCCTTACACCAATCTGCGTTAGTGGGGTTCTTTACTCTTTCTCCCAATTGATGGGTAACTTGAATGACGCCATCCTGCGGTTGCGGTTGAGGTTGGGGTTCATCATTTTCGTCTTTGCAGCCTACCAATGCGATAGCTGCAACTGCCATAAAGGCTAAAAATACTTTTTTCATTTGTTTAATATTTTTTAGAATATAGAGTATGGACTATCCTTCTTCCATCAGCGTCAGCAGTTCATATTCCTTATTTAGGTTAATTTATCAGTATGGTATGGTATCCCTGCCCTGAGGTTTGGGCGGTTGCGGTGTTCCATAGTCGCCTATTTCATTTAAGTCTTTATTCAGGTCAATGGTAAATGCCTCGCTCATATCGTTATGCACATTAAAGAGCACTGTGCGCTTGGCAGGATTATAGACAGCGGAATAATTGGTTTTATTGTCAGGATACTCCATTGTATAGGTGCCTTCCTGCAAGCACTTAAGGGCTTGGAACTCACTCATAATCGGCTTGTAGGCTCTCATCATTTGTCCTGCACGAACCTTGGCGCTAAAGCCAAACTGCCATGGGTCGGTAATATACGTTGCCGTAGCCTTCGGGTTGCAGTAATAGTTCTCCATACAATTGAACTCATAAGGAATCACGTGAGGAGTAAGCGGCAATATCTTTTGACGGTCTTGTGAGCGCATGACATACAACGTATCTCCCCAATACTCAAATACAGCAAAGTCGCCGGTAGCATCTGCTATAAGGAAATGCCCATTCATAATATGATTCAGTTGGGTATAATCGTATTCGGTACGCAACTTCGTTTCTACATCTTTCACCGTGGCGCATTGGGTAAGCAACATATAGTACATTGACGAGTTAACCAATTGTGGCAGAGCTCCCTGACCTTTTTTATCTTCGTTGGTCAGTTTCGGCATTGTATGTTTAGGGTCTGACATCTCGGTTGGAGCCAGCGGCGGTAATTGTAACATACAATAGCACAAGCCTTGGTCATTCATTCCACCCAAATGCGCCATGTGCTGAGTAAGAAGGATAGAGAGGTCGGAAGTGCCGTCCATTAAGCGACCTGTCTCTACGAACTCCGGAGCAAACCGAATACAGTTATAAATAGTGTTGGACAATGCCACAAAACCATATTTTCCAGCCATAGGTTTTTGGTAAACAGCAATGATACTGCCACCGGCACCATCCATATTATGGCAGAAAAGAAGTTCGTTCTTCTCATTATGGCAGATGAACGAGGAACAAGCGGTTAGAGGATCATCCATCGGTTTGGGTTCAGGATGTTCATTGTACAATATATCCAAATAGTCATTGAGATACTTTAATTCGCCTTTCAGATCCTTGTCATATGTGTATCGTTGACCGCCAGTTTTCCACAATTGGTCCATCGGAAAATCTGCCAAATAGTCCATATAGAATAGGCGTTTTTTAGATACATGGCGAAGGGACTTTAATGTCTCTTCGGACTTGGCTAACTTGAGGTTGTTTACATCTCCGATGGGATTAGGAGATTTCTCCGTGTAAGAACGCAATGCCGTAATCTTTGTTCCATCTGTTTGGGAAGGGCTACTTGGTTCATCAATCCTGTCTTTACATCCGGTTAATGCGATGGCGGCTACAGCAGCGATAGCGATCAGTGCCAGAAACAGTTTTCGCATAATTGTTAATATTTTTAGTTAATTATTATTCGTTTTTAGTCGTTAGTTATCAAAACTCCGTTCCTTTGCGCTGCAAAGATAATACTTTTTTTCCATATAACCAAATTTTTCTATGAAAAATAAAAAAAAGCGCACCGAAATGCAATTTTTCTTGCATATGTCAAAAATTCTTTGTAATTTTGCAGCGCAAAACTGCAAAATAGCACAACAATGGAACAATTTCCGTATTCTGTAGAAGAGTTGCGTGCAAGTGTAGAAGAAGGCACGCGGCAGGTTGAGAACGGCCAGTATTATACCGATGCACAAGTCAACCGCATGTTAGAACAACGTAATCGCCAATTAGCCTAATGCAGATTATTTGGTCAGAACGAGCATTTATCCGTCGCGAAGCAATAGAGGACTATATCCTTTATTCGTTTGGCTTTGAAGCTCATGCAAAATACGTTGCAGAGATTAACCATTGGAAGGCGACAGTCTTAGCCAATCCTGAAATAGGAATAAAAGAGCCCATCTTGGAAGGATTATCCAAAGACTATCGAAGTTTCACAATCGCCAATCAAACCAAATGCATCTACTACATTGAAAACGATTTTATCGTCTTTGTTGATTGGTGGGATACTCGTCGAGCTATTACCAATTTAAAGATGGGTTTACACTAAGCGCTTCGGCGCTTTTTTTGTTGGTCTCTCGCAGACTAATCAGCCGGTTACTCACCGGCTTCAGACTCGGCATCAATCACCTGTGCCCAGATGTACAGGGTACTCGAATTCGGTCTTACTGAAATGTTTAGACATACTGTTAATGATTTGGGTTAATATATTGCTTAAACTACCGCTTACGCTTTGAATCAGCGAATTTTCGAATGTTACTGTCATGATGTTTGGTTGTTAAGATGTTCAAATTAAGGAGGGTTGTCAACGGTCGGTTAAGTGTCGGTTAACAGTCGGTTAACTCTCGGCTCCATCAAGCAGCCATATTGGAACTACAAGCCATCTATCTGCTGTTGCATCCCCCTCTACTATTCTGATTACGAACTTTTTGAGCAAACATAACATCAAAAGAGCATCTTTTTTAATTTTTTTAGAGCAGCATCATGTATGCACCATACGGTCATGGTGGTTATGCCTAATTGTTGGGCAAATGTTTTTAGATGGTCATAACTCCATTGCTCTTGTTTGGATTCCAAGAGTCGCGTGCGCACGTTTTTCAGTACGTCTTCCCCCACAATAGGGGAAGACGCGTACGTGCGCGACCCTGCTGATGGGGTCGCACACTGAACGGGTACAGATATCTGTGCCAATTCAGGTAGGCCGGCATCATTGACGGAGAAATTGAGTTTGGACGATATATCGTACTTACGCGTAGCGGTCTGCTTTTTTTTGATATATGCAAACACAAATATCATTTTTTTTAACGATCTCTCATAACCTATTATATACCAAACGGTTATGATTGTAATTTATAAAAACACAAAAAAAAGTGACCCGAAGGCCACTTTTCTCGCTAAACGTTAAACGCTAAACGCTAAACGTTAATCTCTCTAAACGCTTATAACTCTACTCCAACGGCGTTATAGGCCTTGCCGTTCTTGCGGATGTAGAGTTGACCATTATAGAGGAACTTGTTTAACGAGGACGAGGACGTTGACGTTGACGGGAGGGCGGTACTTTTAGCAGTAACGGTGAACTTCACGGTTCTGTCGTAGGAGTTGAGTCCCTCAAATGACATAGAGCCATCGGCATTAACGGTCAACGTGCCACTTTGGATATACCACATTTGACTATAATAATTTATGTAAGACGGGAGCCAAGCTTCGGCATCCCTATCCCAGTTACCACCTTGTATAATCTCCGTATAAACTCCCGGAACGATAGTATTATCGCTACGATATTGTGCCATGAAAGCAAACTCCAATCGATCAAAATTTTTATTCCTTGCCGAGAACCAACATGTGTCACTATAGTACTTGATTCCCGATATGTCTTCGGCAAGATAGTGACATTCATAATCCGTTTTACAATCTCCGATGATAGCGCCTTCGTATCCGGTTCCGCGAATGATGTATAATATGGAGTCATTGGCAATAAATCGCGCTTCCATTTGCATATCTTTGCCAACCTTTGTAACGGTACATTGCTCAAAATCTATTATGCCCCGATAGTAACCATCCTGAGTTTGAATAAAACTACCCGGCAGACATATTTCTTTAGTAAAGTCCCCACTAATATCATTGGTCCGAATGAGGAATACCGCCAATGGGCTCTTTTGCTCAAAGATTTGGCACATATAGAACTGTTGTTTTAATGGATAGATGCCCATCGCAAAGTCCACATCCTCCTCAATAACAATCGAATCAATCGGTTTCACATGATGATGGGTAACGGTCAAGTGGCAGGAACGATTATAGGAGTTCTTGGTATTGACTTCCACATTCATTTTATGGTATTTATCGTATGTAATAGTGATACTGCCTTCGGTCATATACCAAAAATCACGCATTATGCCGCATAATGTATCCATCGTAGCAGCATAGCATAGTTGGGGTTCAGGTTCTTCCATACCTGTAGAAGCACGCGCTGTACCAACTTCTTTCGTAGAAGATAACGGATATGTACCGGCAGGAATATCGGTAGAATCAGGATTAATATAAAGTTCCAAATTTGCTACTATTTCCGCACTTTCCAGTTCAATAGTGGCTACACCATTCTCTATATAGCTGAACATATCATAATATTCATATTTCTTATCTATATCTATATCGGTATCGGTGTTGAGAGCGGAACTTAGGTGAGTACAATGGAAGAGATAGACATTATTATTCCCTCCCTTAAATTCGCCATCTAAGACAATGCTATCACCTATTTCGGCAACAGTCATCTGGCCCTCAACAAAAGTGGTACGGAGCGTATCATAGCGCGAAGCGAACCTAACCACATTCCACTGATTCAAGGTATCAATGGTACCTTCTGCAATAGAGAAAGTACCGAACTTTTCGAGTTGGTTGGTACTAATAAAAGTATACGTTCCACCATCATCATGAGAATTATATGACCATCCCACCACTTCCCAAGTTTGGGGATTATGTATTTGGTACATGATGAGAATGTCGTTATAAATGCGAATGGTGTCCGGTTTGTTTTGTGCCCATAGTCCTGCGCATAGCGTCAAGGCGAGGAATACAATAGATTTTCTCATTTGTTATTGGTTATTTCTAATTTCGCTTTGCTCTCTGATAGAGTATGGAGTATGGACTTCCTTATTCCATCAGCGTAGCGGTCCTTATTCCTTCTTCCTTTAATTACTTCTTTGCATTACTTGCGTCATGCAGTGGGCAGCGCCATAGCCGCAAATGAGTTGCTCCAATGGCACCCACTCTACCTTTACGCCATGCGCCTTAAGTGCATTTTGAAGACCCTCAGACTGACCCCCAACCGCCATGATATGACGAGGAGCAATCGTGAGGTAGTTATTGGCATAATGCAGTTCGTCCGCCTCCTCAATAGGGATAATAGCAAAACCGCGTTGGCGGAGCAAGTTCACAAAAGATACATCCTCAGCCTCTAAGCGGTAGTTTTTTTCTCCCGGGGCACGAACATAGATATCTGCCGATATATAGTAAGGGTCCCCAACAGGAGCATCTTGGCGACGAGCAACCATCGTGCATAGGTCTTTATCGATGATATTGAAATACGTATCAAGGTGCATTTCCAATTGCCAACGGCAATGCTGTTTGGCTACAACAACGGTATCGTGTCCGAACACATCATGTGCTAACATCTGATCAATAGCCTCTGCGTTGGTACGCATACCTTGACCGATAAACGAAACCGTTCCGGCAGGGATATAATCGCCACCTTCCATACGACCGTCGCCCTCAATCTGATAAATGGGGGTCAAGCCTAAGGCCTCGTAGCAGGCGCGAATAATACGCGTCTCCGGGGCACGCTGAGTGGAGTTCATCTTGCAGATGACTTGACCCTTTGGAGTGTTTATACTCTGGTCGCGTGTGAAGTACAGGTTCATGAGCGAGTTATGCTCATAAACGGCCTCATAACCGGTATTGAGTTCCGTCTTACGCAAGCGGATGGTGGGTTGCAAAAGCAGACAACGGATAAGATCATTACGACTCATCTCCCGCAAGGTCTGTTGGCGGTAATTCTCACCCACTTCTTCAGCGTCTTCCGGACTGAGAGCCGACACATCATACGTGAGCACTTGCGCTGCCAATGAGCGAAGGACATCCATATCCATTTGTTGCAGAATATCCTCCACCGTATAGACGTGAATATGGTTGGCGCGGAGCATTTCGATGTAATGACGGTGTTCAGCTGCCGCTGAATCAACATTGAAATAATGCTCAAACAGTCCGGCAGTAGGATGAGCCACTCCATCAAATAGCTCTATACCGGGAGTATGCATCAGGATAGTAACAGCCTTATTCCATTCCGCTTGGGGACAATATGGTTTATCTGTTCTTTCTACAGGATTGTAGTCCTTACATGCCACGAAAAATAGTACACTTATGTAAAGAAATACTTTTTTCATATTGTTAGTTTTTAGTACTCAGATTCCTTTTGCGCTGCAAAATTACAAATAATTTTTGGAATATGCAAATTTTATTTAATTTGAATTAAGAATTTTTAATTATGAGAATTAGCCAAGTAGCAATTAGCCAATTAACCAATTAGTCAATTGCAAATTACACTTTGATTTCACACAAAGTTACACTTTTATTTGCGTATATCAAAAAAAAATAGTATCTTTGCAGCGACAAACTGAATGGTATGGATATACGCATCCTCCATATTAACAAACATATCGGTAAACAGCATATCTTAAACGATATCTGTTTGGATATTCCTCAGGGGCAGATTGTAGGGCTATTGGGTCCGAATGGTGCCGGTAAATCTACGCTTATGAAGATTATGGCGGGGATTTGGAAGCAGGACAAGGGGGATAACTCAATCATAGTGCCGGAGCGGATTGGTTACTTGCCGGAGCAGAACCCGCTGTATCAGGATATGTATGTTCGTGAGTTTCTTGCTACGATGAAGCGCATCACGCGTGCGAGCGATGACATAGAGCAGTTGATTGACTTGGTAGGATTGCGGCCGGAGGTGAATAAGAAAATCCGTGAACTAAGTAAGGGCTACAAGCAACGTGTGGGATTGGCACAAGCATTGATGGGGCAGCCCGAACTGATTATCTTAGACGAACCTACCACCGGTTTGGACCCCAACCAGTTGGTGGAGATTAGGCAGTTGATTAAAGGACTAACCATGCATAATACCGGATGTACGGTGATTCTTTCCACCCATATCTTACAGGAAGTGAAAGAGATGTGCAACCGGGTAGTTATCATTGACCGAGGGCATATCAAAGCCGACCGGATGCTGAACGAGATAGAAGACTTAGAGGCATTGTTTCATCAATTAACCATGCCTCAATAAACAACGATTATGGCTGAAGAGTTTGATATACGACAAGAAATGACCGAGAAGGAGCAAGACAATGCCTTGCGTCCCTTGCGTTTTGATGATTTTGCCGGACAGAGCAAGATAGTCAGCAACCTGAAGATCTTTGTTGAGGCCGCTCGCATGAGGCATGAGAGCCTGGACCACGTCCTGCTATTTGGCCCTCCGGGTTTAGGTAAAACCACCTTAAGCAATATCATCGCCAATGAATTAGGTGTGGGCTTCAAAGTGACCTCCGGTCCTGTATTGGATAAGCCCGGTGATTTGGCAGGATTGCTCACCAGCTTAGAAGAAAACGATGTGCTGTTTATTGACGAGATTCATCGTCTATCTCCTGTTGTAGAGGAATACCTCTATTCCGCCATGGAGGATTACCGTATTGATATCATGATTGATAAGGGTCCGTCGGCACGAACTATCCAGATTGACCTCAATCATTTCACCTTAATCGGAGCCACCACACGCAGCGGATTACTGACCTCTCCCCTACGTGCTCGCTTTGGCATCAACTGCCATCTGGAATACTACGATGCTGATATCTTATCGGGCATTGTGGCACGTTCTGCAGGATTGCTCGGAATAGATATTGATAGCAAGGCAGCCGGAGAGATTGCTCGTCGCAGCCGCGGTACGCCTCGTATAGCCAATGCACTCTTGCGCCGCGTGAGAGACTTTGCGCAGGTGAAAGGTGATGGACATATCGACTTAGAGATTGCTAAGTATGCTTTGGAGGCACTTAATATTGATACCTTCGGATTGGACGAGATAGATAATAAACTGCTGCTCACTATCATCGATAAGTTCAAGGGTGGACCGGTAGGCGTGAATAACATTGCCACCGCCATGGGCGAAGATGCCGGCACAATCGAAGATGTATATGAACCGTTCCTCATCAAGGAAGGATTTATTAAGCGCACTCCTCGCGGACGGGAAGCCACCGAATTGGCATACCGTCACTTGGGCAAAACACCCTTATTAAACGACCCCACGTTATTCTAATTATGATACTTAACTATATTTGGATAGGATTGATACTGCTGGCGGTAGTGATGGGTTGCATCCAGTGTTTTTGCTTTGGCAACACGGATGTATTCAATGCTATCTTGGATAGCACTTTTGCGAATGCCAAAACCGGTTTTGAGATCTCTCTTGGTCTAACCGGAGTGCTATCGCTATGGATGGGTATTATGAAGATTGGCGAGCAGGCAGGGGTAGTTAAACAAATGTCCAAAGTGGTTAGTCCTTTCTTCACGCGTATCTTTCCTGAACTGCCCAAAGGGCATCCTGCTTTTGGCAGTATGCTGATGAATATATCTGCCACGATGCTTGGCATTGATAATGCTGCTACACCTCTTGGATTACAAGCGATGCGGGAGATGCAGGAGAGTAATGCCGACAAGACCAAAGCCAGCAATAGTATGATCATGTTCTTGGTGCTGGTGACGAGTGGTCTCACTCTTGTGCCGGTTAGCATCATGACCTACCGCGCACAGATGGGTGCAGCCAATCCTGCCGACGTGTTCCTGCCTATTCTGTTAGCCACTTACTGCGCGGCCTTAGCCGGACTGATTAGTGTGGCGATTGCGCAGAAGATCAACCTATGGAATAAAGTGGTGATGGGCACATTAGTGGGACTAACGGCGGTAGTGGCTGTTATCATTTGGGGCGCCATGCACTTCCCCCAAGAGCAGGTCAATCGGTGGAGTGCCGTGCTGGCCTCTATCCTGCTATTAGGCGTTATTGTATGGTTCATTGTAGCCGGTATGGTGCGTAAGATTAACGTATATGATGCTTTTATTGATGGAGCCAAAGGCGGTTTCCAAACGGCCATCGGAATCATCCCCTATCTAATCGCCATCCTAGTGGCGGTAGGTATGTTCCGCGCCAGTGGAGGAATGGACCTGCTGGTTAGAGGCTTAGGGGCATTCTTTGCTTTATTAGGACTGAATACCGACTTTGTACCGGCCTTACCCACCGCCCTGATGCGTCCGTTAAGTGGTGCCGGAGCACGAGGCATGATGATTGATGCTATGGCGCAATATGGAGCAGATAGTTTTGTGGGCAGATTAGTGAGCATCGTACAAGGCAGTACCGATACAACGTTCTATATCCTGGCCGTTTATTTTGGTAGCGTCAATATCAAGAATACACGTTATGCTGTAGTCTGTGGACTAATCGCCGACTTCTTTGGAATGGCAGGAGCGATAGCCCTGGGCTATCTATTCTTCCACTAGAGAACTAGAAAACTAGATAACTAGAAAACTAGATAACTAGATAACTAGACAATATTAACTAAAAAAAACTATACATTATGGCTGAAGAGAAAAAAATGCCATCGGCTGCTAAGTTAAAAGCCTTGCAGGATGCGATGGAGAAGATTGACAAGAATTTTGGCAAAGGTGCCATCATGCGTCTTGGCGAGAATAAGATTGAGCAAATACCTGTTATCCCAACCGGCAGTGTAGGTTTGAACTTTGCTTTAGGTGTAGGCGGTTATCCGAAAGGACGTATCGTTGAGATATACGGTCCTGAGTCCAGTGGTAAGACCACCTTGGCTATTCATGCTATGGCCGAAGTGCAACGTCAAGGCGGTATAGCTGCCATCATCGATGCCGAGCACGCTTTTGACCGCTTCTATGCCGAGAAATTAGGTGTAGATGTAGAGAATCTGCTGATTGCTCAACCGGACTGCGGTGAGCAGGCTTTGGAGATTGCAGACGAACTGATTCGCAGTAGTGCAGTGGATCTGGTGGTCATTGACTCGGTAGCGGCTCTGACTCCCAAGGCTGAGATTGAAGGCGACATGGGCGAAAATAAAGTAGGTCTGCAAGCTCGTCTGATGAGTCAGGCTCTGCGTAAACTGACCGGCACCATCAACAAGACCAATACCACTTGTATCTTCATCAACCAGTTACGCGAGAAAATCGGTAACCCATTCGGTAACCCTGAAACAACCACCGGTGGTAATGCCCTTAAGTTCTACGCTTCGGTGCGTTTAGATATCCGCAGAAAAGGTCAAATCAAAGATGGTGAGACCCAAATTGGTAATGGCGTAATCGTTAAGGTGGTTAAGAATAAAGTGGCTCCTCCATTTAAGAAAGCCGAGTTTGACTTGATGTACAACGAAGGCATATCTAAAGTAGGTGAGTTGGTTGACCTGGGTGTAGAGAAAGGTATTGTTACTAAGTCCGGTTCATTCTTCAGTTACAACGGTTCTAAGCTGGCACAAGGTCGTGATGCCACCAAGAACGTCTTGCGTGATAATCCTGACTTAGCGGACGAGATCGAGGCTAAGATAATGGATGCGCTGAAAGGGTAATGAAAGAAGAATCCCTCATAGTTAGTCCGGAACGGGCGAAAGAAATAGAAACGACGTACCGCATAGTGCGTCGTTCTATTGATGCGCGGCAACGTCAGTTGAAGGTGAATATCACCGTTCTGACGGATGATGCCGGACATTACCTGCCTATTGATGCACCTATTCCACGGTATGAGAAACCTGTCTATCAAGATGTGCATAATGCCCAACGCAGCATCACCATTGTCGGATTAGGTCCGGCAGGGTTATTCGCTGCACTCACCTGCCTGGAGCACGGCATCAAACCTATCATCTATGAACGAGGCAAAGAAGTGAGTGAACGCAAGAAAGACATTGCGTTACTCAATCGCAACGAAGGACTGAATCCGGAGTCTAATTACTGCTTTGGCGAAGGAGGAGCAGGTACATTCTCGGACGGCAAACTATTCTCGCGCAGCAAGAAACGCGGCAATATGCAACGCGTGATGGAGATTTTTCATTACTTTGGAGCCACCGATAGAGTGCTGTACGAAGCCCACGCGCATATAGGCAGCGATTTACTGCCGAGTATCATCAAACGGATGCGCAACTGCATCATCAAGCATGGCGGTGAGATTCATTTTGAAACGAGATGGAACATCGCCCAACTCTCCACGCTCAACGCTCCACACTCAACAATCCTCGCCATCGGGCATTCGGCGCATGATACCTATCGTGAGTTGGCCGCAGCAGGGGTGCAGATGGAAGCGAAAGGCTGTGCCATGGGAGTGAGAATAGAGCACCCACAACAACTCATCAACGATATTTTCTACCATCATCAACCGGCCTCTATTATCGATATTGTAGGCAATGCCAGTTACTCTTTAGTCACACAGGTCTATACTCCATACTCCAACAGCGAAGCGGTCCATACTCCGACACGAGGTGTCTATAGTTTCTGCATGTGTCCCGGTGGACATATCGTTCCGGCAGGCAGTATGGATGAAGGATGTGTGGTGAATGGTATGAGTGCCAGCCACCGCAATTCGCCCTATGCCAACTCAGGTATGGTGGTGGAACTGCATCCCGAAGATATGGTTAACAATGCACGATGCACAATGCACGATGGTGCTTCTGAGCACTCCGATAATATAGGACTCATAGGCTTGGATTTTCAGGAATATTTAGAGCATCTCGCCTGGCTACAAACGCATAGTACGCAGGCTCCGGCACAACGGATGCGGGACTTTGTGGAAGGCAAAGCCAGCCACGACTTACCGGCCTGCTCCTACTTGCCGGGTATTGTGCCCAGCCGATTAGACCAGTGGCTGCCTGAACCTATTCGCAGCGGACTGCAACAAGGATTTAGAGACTTCGACCGCAAGCATCCCGGATTCCTGACTAACGAGGCCGTCATATTAGGTGTGGAAAGTCGCAGCAGCAGTCCGGTACGCATTGTGCGTGACCCGGAACGGATGCATAGTCTGAGCCATCCGTGGCTGTATCCATGCGGCGAAGGAGCCGGCTATGCCGGAGGTATAACAAGTAGTGCATTAGATGGAATAAGAGCTGCGGAGGCAGCCATCACAGAATTAGCCAAGTAGCATGTTTGAGAGAACGATACAACTGATAGGGCAGGAGGCCTTTGATAAGATGCAGCAGATGCGCGTCATCCTGTTTGGTGTAGGCGGCGTCGGGGGTTGGTGCGCCGAAACACTAATCCGCACCGGCATACAGCATCTGACTATCGTGGATTTTGATACAATCAATGAGAGTAATATCAACCGTCAGGTAGTGGCTACCCATGCTAATATAGGGCAGAGCAAAGTGGCTCAGATGCGCGAGCGACTGCTGGCTATCAATCCTTCGGCAGATATCATAGCCCTCAACCAACGCTACACGGCAGAGACATCTTGCAACTTTCAACTGTCCACTTTCAACTACATCATCGATGCTATTGATAGTGTAGATGATAAGGTGCGCCTTATCTATGAAGCCACACAAACCGATGCCATCCTACTCTCTTCGATGGGCGCGGGACGCAAGACCGATACCGAGCAGATTCGCATTAGTGAGTTCTGGAAGGTAGAGGGTTGTCCGTTGGCACGGGCGTTGCGCACCAAAATGAAAAAGACAGGCTTGATGCCTGCCCATAAGTTCCAATGTGTTTGGTCGCCTGAGTTAAGTGGCGATAGTGGCACGATTGCACCGATAGTAGGTATTTTTGGAATGAAACTGGCTAATCTGGTGATTAGCGATATCCTCCATTCTTAAAAAGGTTCGGCATACGTGCAACCTTCTTTCCATCGGGAACAGCCATAGCGTGTGTTGCCACGGATGACTTGTCCGCGACGGCATACAGGACACAGCATACCGGCTTTGTTGGTCTTCACTTCATACACCACCTCCTGGGTCATCTGTTTGAGTTCGTCAAGGAACTGCTGAGCCGTGTATTCACCACGTTCTATCTCACGCAGTTTTTTCTCCCATAGTCCTGTTAATTCCGCCGACTTGAGCAGAGGTGATATGATGGTTTTGATTAGGTTGATGCCCACTTCGGTAGCGTGCAACGACTTACCTTTTTTCTCGATATACTTGCGTTGATAGAGTTTCTCGATGATAGCGGCACGCGTAGATGGACGACCGATACCGTTCTCCTTCATCGCGTCGCGCAGTTCTTCATCCTCTACCATCTTACCGGCTGTCTCCATGGCGCGCAACAGAGTTGCCTCGGTGTAGGGCTTAGGCGGTTGTGTTGTTTTTTCCTGAAGTTGAGGGATATGCGGACCGGTCTCTCCTTTGGTAAAAGCGGGCAGTACTTTGCTTTCTGCAGAATCGTCATCCTCCGATGTATCCTTAACAGCAGGCTCCGTAAAGACCTCTCTCCATCCTGGTTTGAGAATCTCGCGTCCGGTAACCTTAAAGGGAAGGGTGGAGGGTTGAGAGTTGAGAGTTGAGAGTTGAGAGTTGAGAGTAGGCACTTCGGCGAGGACGGTGGTGTTGCTCACTTCGCAAGGCGGATAGAAAGCGGCAATGAAATTGAGAGCCACCAGGTTGAACACCTTGCGTTCGTCTGCCGTCAGGTTATCCGGCCGCTGACCGGTAGGGATGATGGCGTGGTGATCGGTTACTTTCTTGTTATCAAATACTTTCTTGGACTTAGGCAGCGAGGTCTCTCCCTTGCCACCATCGGCTTTGAGGTTGAGCAACGGAGTCACTTGCGGATAGAAGTCCTTGATGCCTCGCAACGTAGCCGGCACTTTAGGATAGACGTCATCGGGCAGGAAAGTGGTATCTACACGCGGATAAGTGGTGATGCGCTTTTCGTACAGCGACTGAATGAGTTTGAGTGTATCGTCCGCCGAGAAAGAGAAACGTTTATTACATTCCACCTGCAGGGAGGTGAGGTCAAATAGCCTCGGAGCGTACTCCATGCCTTTTTTCTTCTCCACCGAGGTGACCGTCAGCGGTTGGTCTTTGATAGCATCTACGATGGCCTGCCCCTGCTCTATACTCTTGATGGCATAGTCGTCCGGTTCGGCAGGCAATTGGGCAGAGAAAAGTATATCACGATAGGATGTTTTGAGTTCCCAATAGGTGCGTGGCACAAAGTGCTCTATTTCTTGTTGTCGGCGCACAATCAGGGCGAGAGTGGGAGTCTGTACACGTCCAATGGACAGCACCTGACGGTCCTTGCCGGTTCCTCGCGCGTACCTTATTGTATATGCGCGCGTAGCGTTCATACCTAACAGCCAGTCACCGATGGCACGCATCATACCTGCCTCGTATAGACGTTGGTAATGGGATTGGTCCTTGAGTTCTTTGAATCCCTCACGAATAGCCTCTTCGGTGAGCGAGTTGACCCACAGACGGCGCACCGGCACTTTGCATCCGGCTTTTTGATACACCCACCGCTGAATGAGTTCACCCTCTTGCCCGGCATCACCGCAGTTAATGACTTCGGTGACTTGAGTCATGAGCGATTTGAGTATCTCGAATTGCTTTTGTACGCCTTTGTCCGGCATGACCTTGATACCAAACCGCGCAGGAATCATCGGCAATGCACTTAAGTTCCATTGCTTCCATGTATCTTGGTACTCGTTCGGGTCTAATAATCCGCATAGATGACCAAAGGTCCAACTCACGAAGTAACCATTACCCTCCATATAGCCATCGTGCTTGGTGGTGGCACCAAGTACAGAGGCAATGTATTGTCCTACGGACGGTTTTTCGGCTACACAAAGAATCATACTATCTCAATTTGTGCACAAAGGTACAATTTTTTTCGGACATACACAAAAAAAAGCGCACCGAAATGCGCTTTTTTTGTATTTGATGATGCGAATTGCCATTAACGAGCAACCTTAGCACCCATCACGTTATAGATTACGCCGTTGACGTTAATCATCACGTTGCCTTTGTACATGAATTTCTTCACGTTGTCATTCAGACGCAGATAATCATCACTTATGATAATTGGGTCGCCAGTGGGTTGATTAAGTGTGATGGTGATATCAACCTTCTTATCCCTACTATTGACACCTGCAACTACGATGGCCTCATCCGAAACTGTTACAGTTCCACTTACAATGTACCATGGATACATATATTGATCATCATACTGAGCATAGTAGGACGGATAATCATAGTTCTCGGCCTCATCGAATCCGGCAGAAGCAACTACGAAGGTACCATCTCCATCAACTGCGATTGGGTACGTTCCATTAGCAATGGTAGCAACGTCGGAAACGAACTCCAATATAATATTTGCCGACTCATCTGCCTTAACTACACTTAAGAATACTACACCATATTCAGCAAAATAACTGGTATCCCATGTCAGTTGGTCTGTTTGGGCATTAAAGGAATCTTTTACATCTTCTTCTTCATCGTACTGATACATATCTTCCTCGTATTTCTCAATGGTAGCAGTCATAGTAACCTTGTAATACATGGTATCCGTTCCCATGAGACCGGCTGTGATAGTAGCAACCTCACCATTAACAGCCACGTTGATTTCAGCTGAAGTGAAAGCCACATAGGTCGTATCGGTACCATTAACAAGACCTATATATGAATAATCAGCATAAAGGTCTGCCAGAGTGAAGTCACCGGCTACTTGCGCAATCTCAGCAAAATAGAGTTGTATAAAGTCATTAGCATTCTCGCCATAAACCATAGCAGATTCATAAGCCTCTAATGCATCTTCATATAAAGCATTTGCATAATTCAAGGTAACAGTATCCTTTGCAGCAGGAGCCACATACCATGATGTGATATGATAGTTAATGGTATCTTTACCGAAGAAGTCAACGGCGATACGGAAGGTATCTTCTACATTAGTAATAGTAGCATCGATGGAATAAGGAGCTACCCAAGTTGTATCTGTACCATTCACTTTTGCGAAGCCGGTATAGTACATATCCATATCATCCATGGTATAAGTCCCTTCTAAGTTAGAGGTAAAGATGTCCAAACTCATAATATTTTCACCTTCATTCTCAGCATAGAAGTAATAATCGTTGGTAGAAGGATAGTATTCGCCCATAACGCCTTGTGGATAATCTACATTGACGGTTTCCTTAGGTTCTGGAATAACGTATGTCAGATTGAGTGTGTATTGCGCACCGGAAGCAGTAACCAAAACAACGGTAGCTTTCGTAACATCACCTTCTTGGGTTGCCAACAAGGTTGCAGAAGTGATTGTTTGCTCTACTCCATTCAAAACAAACTCACATTCTAACTCTTCACCGGACCATTCTACACCATAGAAAGCTTCTTGTTCCCAGGAATAAACCTTCGCAGTGAAATCAATGCTGTCATTGGAGGCCGTTACAGTAGCGTCAACGATAGTAAACCATCCTGAGAAATCTTCAACAGAAACCTCAAAGTCGGCATTCATATCTACTTCATATTTCTCACCTGGCGTTGGAGGAACAGGTTCGCCACCATCGGTTAGAGTAATTTCGTTATACTCATCATCCCATGCCTGAACTTCAATGTTTTGTGCATTCCAAGTATAGGTCTTACCGTCTTCACCTACAAAACTTCCTACAAAATTATACACACCTTGTTCAACGCAAGTAACGGTAAGCGAGCCAACCGCTTCATCTGCCGTTAAGACGGAGTCGTTTTCGGATGCCCAATAGCCTGCCCAATAAACATCGTAAGTACCGACAATGGAAGTTTGAGACGGAGCTTCGTCGAAGCAAGAGAAATAAACTTCGGGGAAGTAGTCGGTTGCGTCATCTGCATAGATATCAAAATCCCAGTAACCATCACTATAGTAAGCTTCAGCATAGACTAAACCTTGAATCTCTACATCTCCGGTTGGAGGAGTTGGAGGCACAGGAGTGCCACCTTCACCTGTGATAACAAGGTCTTTAATCTGCCAAGTCGGGCAAACAGCAGTCGTGCTCACATAAGCGAAAGCAAGCTTGATTGAACTGCCAACATAAGCAGTCAAGTCAGCCTCATCCTCTTGGTAAGTCCAACTTGTTCCTGCGGGCATGTTAATACTTAAATTGCTCCAATTTACGCCGTTATCGGCAGAAACTTTAACCTTCAAATTGGTAGCAGCACCCTTATTAACAGCTTGGTTAAGTTTAAGAGTGGCTTCGGTTGCAGAGGTCAGATCAATAGCAGGAGAAATGAGCCAAGACTCAGCAGCATAGGCTTGTTTGTTATAAGCACTAGCTTTCATGCCATATTGGGCATCTTGCTTCCAAACATAAGTCAGACTTGAAAGTTCTTTGTTCTGAATGGTCCATCCGCCTTGAGTGGTAGTAAAATTAACCTTGTACAATTCACTTGAAGCCATTGCAGCCTTGCGATTAACCGCTTTGCGAACGATGTTTTTCTTAGCCACGTGCTTTACTTGCGGCTGTTGTTTTTTTGTCTGCAAAGCCATAGCTGTAGCCATAGCCTTACGGGCTTGAGGAGTTGCTAAACGAGCCGACTGAGCAGCAGGAGCAACCGGAGCTTTTTGCTCAATACGAGGCATTGCCTTGTGAGCAACTTTCTTGGTTGTCATAGGAGCAAAAGCACTTAAACTAAGAGCCATCGCTACAACCATTACGAAAGATAAAATCTTTTTCATAAAAACTTTAATGAATTAAATTTTGGAGTTTGGAGTATGGATCGTTCGCTGCGCTCTCTGATGGAGTATGGACATCCTTGTTCCATCAGCGTCAGCGGTCTTTATTCCTTCTTCCTTTCTCCGAGTTAATAAATTGGGTTAATTACTCGCGTTAAATAAATAACGGATTGTATTTCATTTTTATATAACTTACTCTATCTGCGTTCCCAAAACGCTAAAACTATCAGCGCCTCGCGTAATAACTAATCGCCCGTTTTCAAAACGTTTAGATACAGCATTCATCGTTTTTGCCGACTCTAATGCAGAAGATACTCCTAATACAGCCTCTTCCCATGTAGTGGCGGCACGAATGCCATCAATCAAAATCCACGCATCTTCATCAAAACCACGCAACAGCAAATGCTTAGGATTGATATCGGCTACATTGGCATCCTTTAATGGACCAACGGTTGGTAATGCCGGTTCGGCAGATGGCATCTCGCTGAATACATACAACGAAGTCTCATCATTATTTGCACCGGATTTAATCTCGTACTTCAGTACTGCCAAATACACCGTTTGTGCATCTAATTCTTGCTGCATATACTCGGCTGTTGAACTCTGCGGTTTACATACACTGATGCCTAATTGGTTATCCGCATTGATTAGCAGACGCCCATTCTCGTTGAAAGTATAATTAGATATATTATTATCCCTAAAGCACATCAACCAACCACCCTTACCGGTAGGCAACGTAGCCTGAATCATGAATGCCACATAAACCGAACCGGAAGTTATTTCCGTAGGAAAAGCAATATGTGGAATATAACTACTACTCTCGCAAGCAATTAATGCACCATTGCCAATACCCGATTGGGCATATCCTTCAAACTCCAATCCATTAGATATGGTAATTAAATCCGTGCCTCCTTCATACTGCAAGAACCAACCACCATTGCCGGCTACCGAAAATCCAAAGTTATAATCAAAGTCCTCCACCAGCAGCACTTCTGCATGAACAGAAAGCGCTCCCAGCACGAAAAAAAGTATCAAAATAATCTTTCGCATAATACTTTATCTTACAAATTGGTTGCAAATATACAACAAATATTTGGAATGCGCAAATAAATTTGCATTTTTTAGGCAAAATAGATAAATTCTATCCATAAAATGGATAAAACAACGATAGAAGCTTGCTTATAATCGTGGTTTTAGACATTAAGTGGAAGGATGGAACATCCTGCCTAAAAAATGCAAATAGTTGCGCATTTTAATAAAGATGAAGTTTACTATTTCGGGGGAATTACGAGTTTACGAGTAAGGCGGCGTCCGAAATATACAACTTTTTAATAAAGATGCGAACTACCATTCGGGGGAATGCCGACGCCGTCGGCAGGCAGCTTGCCGAATATACAACTTTTTAATAAAGGTGAGGACTACCATTCGGGATGGAGAAGCCAATTGACTTTTGGCTTCGAAAAGGGAAGGCGCTCGGGGAGAGCAAGCCGACCGAGACACCTGCAAAGCAGCAGGCAGCTTGCCTCTGTTTCCCGACGGTCGCCCGACGGTCACCCGACGGTCGCGAGACGGTGGAACGACAATCAGCCGTCAGTCAACCGACGGTAAACCGACAGTCATGTAAGACGTGCGAATACTGTGCTAAGACACTATACACACAAAAAAAGAGGTCCGAAGACCTCTTTTTGTAAAATTATAATGTCTTTACATTATTTTCTGCTTAGAGAGCTTGTCCAAGTACATTGTAGAGCTTCTTACCGTTCTTGATGTACATTTGGCCATTGATCATCATCTTCTTGCAGCTAACCTTCTCAGCGATAACGGTTGGCAGAGCGGTCTCGGTAATAACGGCAATCTTACCACCATTTTTGCCAGAAATCTCGTAGCTATTGTAGGTACCACCATTGTAGTTCTCAAGATAACCAATTACAGAAACGTATGCTCCAATCTCAACAGGTGCGCTACCATCAGCAAGGGTACATTGATAAGCTTGAAGATCTCCTCTTCCTGCCTCTGGATCGTCTGACAAGAACCATACATTCTCTTTGGATGCATGAGCCCCAACCACATAAGCACGAACGTCATACTTAACAGTTGTCTTTGCAGATTCTTTCTCTGCAGGAGACAAAGCGGATGCAATGGCAATAGCCTCTTCTACAGTAATCTCTTCAATAACGATTGGTTTCGGGTGACCAGGACCAACAACCTTTGCTAAAGAGCAACCCTTAGAAGCCTCATATTGTTGGTTTTTGTCATCAGAGAAATATTCCCATGAACCACTGTAAACAACGATGGTGTCACCCATACCAAATTGAACCTCTTCTGCATCAGTATACTTAACGCCATTATAGTTCAACATACCATAAGCCTCAATGGTATCCTTAGCATACTCGGAACGGATGTCGCCTAACCAAACATTAACATTACCGTATGTAACAATACCCGAAGTGCTCAAACCGCCTACGCGACCAATCACGCAAACTTGTTTGCTCAGTTTTTTACCAGGAGCTGCATCAATCAGAGCAATCATCTCTGCTACGTTGAGTGTGTCAATTTTTACAACAGGAGCCTCACCGGTATAAACGGTAATGGTTTTAATTTTACTTGTAGCGGTAAAATTGAATGTAATAGAAGCAGCATCTCCAGTCCACGCACCAGTACCATCAATTTCACCCGTAGCAGGAGCGATACCACCCTTATCAGTAAATGCGAATTGAATCTTACTAATGTTAGCACCGGTAGAACTTACGGTAAAAGCGTTACCATTATAAACACGCAGTTCATAAGTTTTAGCATCTGCGTTGGTAAACTCTTTGGCTCCATTGCTACCAACTTTTTCTCCAAAAGCAATAGAAATGTCGCCAGATGTAAATGTTGTTCCAGAAATGATAACACCCGTTGACTTCGTTGTACTTGGAGTAACAGCAGGATTCAAACCTGCAGGATTGGTGAAATCGAAAACAGCTTCAGCAGCATTCAAAGCGATAGCAGCAAATGCTACGATAACGAATGAAAAAATCTTTTACATAAAAATTAGATTTTAGTTAATAAATAAGTTAATTATTTAGTTCAGACTCGCCAATTAGTTGGGGACTTTTCTCAAATTTGCTGCAAATTTACAACTTTTTTTTGATATGTGCAAATTTTTTTGTATTTTTGCAGCAAATTTAGTGATTATGGCGAAAATTTTAATTATTGATGACGAAAGAGCCATCCGAAATACCCTAAAAGATATTCTGGAATTTGAGGGTTACGAAGTGAATATTGCCGAGGATGGCGAGCAAGGGGTCAACATGGCGCAAAAAGATAATTACGACCTCATTTATACCGACATCAAAATGCCCAAGATGGATGGCATGGAGGTGCTGGAGAAACTTGCCAACCAACCCTCCCCCATCATCATGATTAGTGGTCACGGCAATATAGAAACCGCCGTAGAGGCACTCAAGAAAGGAGCATTCGACTTTATCGAAAAGCCCCTGGACCTCAATCGCCTATTGGTAACCACCAAGAACGCCCTCGCTCATCATGAACTCAAGGCCGAAGTGCAAAGCAAGACGGACGAGATACAGAACCTCAAGAAAAAAGTGGCACAACGCAACCAGATGATTGGCAGTTCAAATGCCATCGCGCACGTGCGCGATATAATAAACAAGGTAGCACCCACCGAGGCACGCGTTCTCATTACCGGCGAGAATGGTACCGGCAAAGAGGTTGTGGCTCGCTTGTTACACGAACAGTCCCATCGCGCCAATGCCCCGCTCGTAGAGGTTAACTGCGCTGCCATACCGTCCGAACTCATCGAATCCGAGTTATTTGGTCACATGAAAGGGTCCTTCACCGGAGCCGTCAAAGACCGCGCCGGTAAGTTTGAGCAGGCCGATGGAGGTACACTCTTCCTGGACGAGATAGGCGACATGTCCCTTGCCGCACAAACCAAAGTGCTGCGGGCTTTACAAGAGAACGAGATAACTCGTGTCGGCAGCGACAAGACCGTCAAAGTGAACGTACGCGTCATTGCTGCCACCAACAAGAACTTAGCCCAAGAAATCGAAAAAGGCACCTTCCGCGAGGACCTCTTCCATCGCCTCAACGTCATCCCTATTCATGTGCCTGCCCTGGCCGACCGAATCGACGATATACCTGAATTAGTCTCTTATTTCGCCGAACAGATATGTGCCGAACAAGGCATCAAACTCAAAGCCTTTGCTCCGGATGCCATCGCTGCCCTACAACAGCGTGCATGGCCCGGCAATATACGCGAATTACGCAACGTAGTAGAAAGGCTCATTATCCTTTCCGGAGAAACCATCTCCGCACAAGACATCCATGATTTTGCATGAACTGCACATATTAAACTACAAAAACATCCGCGAAGCGGACCTGACATTCTCTGACAAAATCAACTGCTTTGTCGGACTAAACGGTCAAGGTAAGACCAATATCTTGGATGCTATCTACTTACTTAGTTTCACTAAGTCCGCGTTTAACGTCATGGATAGTCAAAACATCTGCCATGATGCAGACATGGCCCTTGTGCAAGGCAAATATGAGGGCATGGTGGTTAGTTGCGGACTCAAACGCGGAGCAAAAAAGCAGTTCCGATTGGATAAAACGGACTATAAGCGACTAATCGACCATATCGGACTCATTCCACTCGTCATGGTGAGTCCCGAAGATAGTCAACTCATTGCTGAAGGCAGCGACGAACGACGCCGGTTCATGGATGTTGTTATCTCGCAGCAAGACAAGAAATACTTAGAGCAACTCACCACCTACAACGCCCTGCTCAAACAACGTAACGCACTACTTAAACAACTCGGCGAAAAAGAAGGGATAGATAATGCTTCTGCTTCTTTATTAGAGGTGCTCGAACTGCAAATGACCCCTCTCGCAGAATATATCTTTGCCCAACGAACCTCCTTTATTGAGGCCTTTATTCCCATTTTCCAAGATGTGTATAATCGCATCTCAGGAGGAAATGAAGTGGTTTCGCTCAGGTATATATCCCAATTGCAAGACCGCAATTTAGCCGAAGCCTACGTGCGTACCCGCCAACGAGACCTTATCTTAGGCTGGACCTCTCAAGGCATCCATAAGGATGAATTAGAAATGCTATTAGGCGAATACCCTCTCAAACGTGTTGGCAGTCAGGGTCAGCAAAAAACCTACCTGCTTGCCATGAAACTCGCCCAAGCCCTCTATCTGTCTCTACACTCTACACTCTACACTCTAAACTCTAAACCCATACTCCTCCTTGACGATATCTTTGATAAATTAGATTCGGAGCGAGTAGCACGCATCGTTGAACTGGTGCAGTCGGACCAATTCGGACAAATCTTCATCACCGATACTGACCGTCAGCATCTTACCCAGATACTCGGTCATACCGATGCACAGATATTCCACGTAGAAAACGGAACCATCCTATGAAAAAATACCTCTTAATCATATTATTCGCTACACTCTACACGCTCAACGCTACACGCTCAACGGTCACGGCTCAAGTGACCTTCCGCGGTGCTTGGATAGCTACGGTGGCGAATATCGATTGGCCGTCCGAAGAGGCGATTGGCAACGATTCCTTGCAGCAGGCAGAGATGACCATCATCCTCGATTCCCTTCAGTCGCTCGGCATCAATGCCATCATCTTCCAAGTGCGTCCCACAGCCGATGCCTTGTACGAGTCCGAACTCGAACCGTGGTCACATTGGTTAACCGGCAAACAGGGACGCAAACCCGGGTATGACCCACTCGATTGGATGGTGCAGGAATGTCATTCGCGCGACATGGAACTGCATGCGTGGCTCAATCCCTATCGCATCAATATAGCCACGATGAAAGTGGATTCACTTTCCTATAATCATCCTTTCTACCAACACCCCGAGTGGTTCTGGAACTACGGCAAACAATGGTACTTCAACCCTGCCCTGCCGGATGCACGAGAATGGATATGTATGGTCGTGTACGACATCGTTTGTCGCTACAACATCGATGCCATTCATATGGATGACTATTTCTACCCCTATCCGATTGCCAAGCGCGAACTGCCCGACACAACGGACTTTGCTCGTGACCCACGTGGATTCACCGACATACGTGACTGGCGGCGAGATAATGTCAACATCACGGTTCAGGCTATCTCACAAACCATCCATGATGCCAATCCGAATGTGCAATTCGGCATATCCCCCTTTGGCATCTATCAAAGCGACGGCTCTACATTAAGCAACTACGATGACCTCTATGCCGATATCCTGCTGTGGATACAGGAAGGATGGATCGACTATGTGGCTCCGCAGCTATATTGGAACATCGGCAATAAACGCGCCGATTACGAACGCCTCGCCCATTGGTGGGCCCACGCCGTGGATAGTTGCAATCAGCAATCAGCGAGCGAAGCAAGCGGTCCTTACTCCATCAGCGAGCGATGCGAGCGGTCCTTACTCCATCATTGCCAACTTTACATCGGCATGTCTCCCTACCGCTTAGGTGGTGCCAAAGAGATTAGTGCGTGGCGCGAAGGCAACGAGATCGCTCGCCAGATGCGACTTAATCGCACCATACCCGGCATTGATGGCGAGTGCTTCTACTCCACCCGTCCCCTCCTCCGCAACCCCCTGCACGTCTGCGACAGCATAAAAGCCATTTATAACGAAAACTGATATAAAATAGTACTTTTATAGGCAAATTTGGGAAATTTTGGCTATTCAAAACTTTCTTTAGTACGGTTTTAGTAGTGGCATTTTCTTAATCACATGATATTCAACACATTACATTTCTTAATATCTGTCATTTTTAGTACTTATTTATTTGCATTGTTCACAATAATTGTAGTACCTTTGCAGTCGATTTCAGATGACTTGCGAACCTATTGAGAGCGTTCGATTTCGTACTCAAATCCTTAGTATCTTGTGATACCCCACCAAGATAATATGCTCACATTTGGGGTGATAAATTTAATATGCAAACTACTATTATTGATTTCAGTAATTCATTTCGCTCAAAGCGATTTGTTTTTAAGATGCTTGGATTATGCACTACAATTATCCTAATTAGTATCGCATTTTCTCTTTTTATCCACGTGTGTTATACATGTGTACATGGAGATTCATTAAGTATCCATTCCTTAATAAAGAATAGTATTCCACATGCTTGGTCTTGGTGGATCATCGCGTTTCTAGTATTTTTCCCTTACAATATTTCTTTGTTCAGGAATCAGTATCAAATTCAAGGAGATAAACTATTTGTCAAGGAGTATTGTTTCTTCATTCCAACAACAGAGACGGTCATTCCTTTGGACAAAGTATCCAAAGTAATCCTATTAGAAAAGATTTTTCTCTCCTTCCACTCCCAGAAATTGAGACTTACCATTGACGGGAAAGAATATGTTTTGCGCGTTCAAAACCACGCAAAAGAGTTAAACCAATATATACAACAATATATAACCGCTAAATAATTACAACTATGGAAGAACTATTAAACACATACACAAACACAACAACATTAGATCCGGAAAATCTGGATATAGCACTATTGTTGGGATCTGTAATTTGGATTTTTACTGTCATTATATTTTTAGGAACCCTCTTTTTGATTCTGTTTAATAAGTACAACAAAATCAAAAAGCAAGCTCTCGAATTGCAATTACATATGAAGCAACTCAACGAGTCCAAACTGCAAGAAAAACTGCTGGATAAGGTTAAAGAAAAAATCAACCTCACCCAACGATCTAATCGGCTTCGCAAACAGAAGGACGAACTCATCGCTTCGGTTATCTACAAACAAGAACATGTACTTGAATTAGGCGAGGAAATCAAAGCTATCTATGCTACTGAATACAATGCTATTCAAAGCCGCTATCCGCAACTCACCGAGTTAGATATGCTCGTTATCTGCCTACTCGGCATAGACATGACCAACGAGGAAATCTGCGAGTTAATCAAAATGGAAAAACGGACACTCTATCGCCGCCGGCAGCTGATTAGTCAACGTATCGGTATCTCTAGTACGGAATTGGAAGACTTCGCCCATAATATCATCGAAGAGTAGTTTTTTGACTAAAATAACTAAATGACGTATGCAAAAATACAAAAAAATTTGCACACGTCATTTTTTTTTGGTAATTTTGCACCACAATATAACGAATAGACCGCCTTCGGCTGATGGAAGATGGACCGCTGACGCTGATGGACCGCTTCGGCTGATGGAATAAGGATGTCCATGCTCCATCAGAGAGCAAAGCGAACGATCCATACTCCAAACTCCAATGGCTGATGGAATATAGACCGCCTTCGGCTGATGGAATATAGAATATAGAATATAGAATATAGATAGACACATGCATAATTTCCATAATCTTCAAATATGGACTGATGCTATCGCGCTGACGGATATGATTTATCATATCACTCAATCTTTTCCTGCAGAAGAGCGATTTGGTCTAATATCACAAATGCAACGAGCAGCCGTCTCTATCCCTTCTAATATTGCAGAAGGGTCAGGGAGAGATTCAAATAAAGATTTTATACACTTTCTAAATATATCTTTGGGATCTTCGTATGAATTAGAAACACAAGTGATAATTGCAGAAAGACGGGCATACATCACCGCAGAACAAGCCCAATCTATCTGTACATGTATTGCAAGTCTGCAAAAACGAATACAAACCTTTAAACAACATATTAATCAATAATATTAGTATTAACAATTAATTCGGAGAACTGAGTAGGCTTAATCCTTACTCCATCAGCGAGCAATGCGAGCGGTCCTTACTCCATACTCCATTATCCACAACTATGATCTACTCCAAAGAGGTACAGAACATGTGCCAAGTAGCCAAGGGTCCTCATCATGGACCGGCTCCAATCCCTGAAGAGGGTAAGTGGGTCAAGGCCAAAGAGATTACCGATATCTCGGGCATGACGCACGGTATAGGTTGGTGTGCTCCTCAACAAGGTGCATGCAAACTGAGTTTGAACGTTAAAAACGGTATCATCGAGGAAGCTCTTGTAGAAACCATCGGTTGCTCGGGTATGACCCACAGTGCCGCCATGGCTGCCGAAATCCTGCCAGGTAAGACCCTGCTCGAGGCCCTCAATACCGACCTCGTTTGCGATGCTATCAACACCGCTATGCGTGAGCTCTTCCTGCAAATCGTTTACGGCCGCACCCAATCCGCCTTCTCCGAAGGAGGTCTGACTATCGGTGCCGGACTGGAAGACCTGGGTAAGGGACTCGTTTCACAGGTAGGTACACTCTATTCCACCAAAGTGAAAGGTCCTCGTTACCTCCAACTTACCGAAGGTTATATCACCCGCGAGTTCCTCGATGAGGATGGCGAAATCTGCGGTTATGAATATGTCCACATGGGCAAGTTCATGGATGCTATCAAGAAAGGTATGGACGCTACTGAAGCCCTCAAGAGCGTTACTGGTACGTACGGTCGTACCACCAAAGAACAGGGTGCCGTTAAATCTATTGACCCAAGAAAGGAATAAGCTATGTTACGCGAAGTTAAATTTGAGTCACAAGACCGCCGCGAGAAACAGATTCTCGCCGCTTTGAATGCTAATGGCATCAAGTCCATTGAAGAGGCCAACCAAATCTGCGAACAATATGGTTTGGATCCTTATATCACCTGCGAAGAAACCCAACGTATCTGCTTTGAGAACGCTAAATGGGCTTACGTTGTAGGTAGTGCTATCGCCCTCAAGAAAGGCTGCAAAAACGCTGCTGACGCTGCCGAAGCCATCGGTATTGGTCTGCAAGCTTTCTGCATCCCGGGCTCCGTGGCTGACGACCGTAAGGTAGGTATTGGTCATGGTAACTTAGCTGCTCGTCTGCTCCGCGAGGAAACCGAGTGCTTCGCTTTCTTGGCCGGTCACGAGTCCTTCGCCGCTGCCGAAGGTGCTATCAAAATCGCCGAAATGGCAAATAAAGTTCGCCAAAAACCCCTGCGTATCATCCTGGATGGTCTGGGAAAAGACGCTGCTATGATTATCAGCCGTATCAATGGCTTCACTTATGTACAAACCGAGTTTGATTACTTCACCGGTGAACTCAAAGAGGTTCGTCGCAAAGCCTATAGCGATGGCCCTCGCGCTAAAGTGAACTGCTACGGTGCTGACGATGTACGCGAAGGCGTAGCCATCCTGTGGCATGAGAACGTAGATGTATCCATTACCGGTAACTCTACCAACCCCACACGCTTCCAACACCCCGTTGCAGGTACCTATAAGAAAGAGCGTATCCTGGCCGGCAAACCTTACTTCAGCGTTGCTTCCGGTGGTGGTACAGGTCGTACGTTGCACCCCGATAACATGGCTGCCGGACCTGCCTCTTACGGCATGACCGATACCATGGGTCGTATGCACTCTGACGCTCAATTCGCAGGTTCATCTTCCGTTCCTGCTCACGTAGAGATGATGGGCTTCCTCGGCATTGGTAATAACCCAATGGTCGGCTGCACAGTAGCTTGCGCAGTTAATGTGGCACTTGCTTTAAGTAAGTAAAGAAGAAAAATCAGGATACTACAAATCTTGAGTGATTCATAAATGCTAATGAGGAGGCTAAAACCTCCTCATTACTTTATTTTTATATACAACAAAGGGGCTCGTTGTATGATTACGCGCATAAGTTACCGAATAAAGTTTGTCTGTTGCTTAGGTTCTTTGACAGGAGGGATGAGCATAGCAAATTCGCTACAAAAGTACAAAGATTTTTTGGAATATGCAAATACAAATTGCACTTAGTTATTAGCTATCACGATTTGGGCATCATTCATTGCTCCTGAACGCACAATGAAATAGCAAATGATGCAAATAATAAACAGCACTCCGGAAAGAATAAGAATAACTATTTGTAGCGTGCGGACAGCATTTAAAATAGGAGAGTCCATCTGCTCCTGAGTATATGTCAGCACATTATGAATAGTAACCGGTTGCCCTGTGGCTTGAAAAGCGGCAATAAAATCATCGGTATTACATACTATCTTCTCCAATGCTTTGGTATATTTCCTTGCTCCAATCAATCTTACTATCCACCCCACCGACGTATCTGTATTGGCATGGGACAACAATTGCTTTGAATCGGCCAGAGTTGTTTGTAGGGAAGATGGGTCCATGACTTGGTCTGTAAGTCCCGGTTGGGTGTTATTGAGCATGGACTCAACATTATCTAGTTCTACGGCAATCAAATGATTTACCTTTTCCGGCAGAGAATGCGTTGCGATGAACAAAGAGTCAGTCACAACAAGACTCAAAATTGCCAATATGATAACCCATGCTTTTTGTTTTTGTTCGAGTGTTTTAAGGCATAAGACCACTATGCTAATAAATAAAACGGCTATCAAAATAGCAAATAAGATGACATAAATCAGTTTCATGACTTGTTGTATTTAGGGTTAATATAAATAGTTGTTTTAGATTCCGTACAACTTTCTTGCAATAGTTGTTTCAAAGATGGTTGGTATTGTTTTAATGCCACGTATTGATTTTCTTGTTGCAAGTCTTTTAGAACAATGCGCACTAATAGTCGCCCACAAGGGGCTTTCATGTATTCGGCACATGTGTCTGGTCTGAAAACCGGAGTATTACGCTCCATGAGAATGGTATATTTCCGTTCTTTATCTTTCCACGAGTAAAAAATCTTTCCAGATTCAGTCAAGCATCCTATGAACCAAATAATTTGTATAGTTAATCCCCACCAATGATGATATAAAGGCAGAACAAATATGCCCACCCCTATTACTAATAAGAGAAAGGCATATATGTTCAGATAGAGGAACCTACTAAATGTAGAAATTCCAATAGCCATTTATTGTGCTGCGTTAATGGCTTTATAGAAAGCATCTACAACATCTTGTGCTTCTTTTTCTCCAGCTACAGGTAATAATACAGATGTGGTCTGAGTGAAGGACTCGTAATAGAGGTTGTAGGATTGGCAGAACATACCTAAGCAGGTACCTTCTTTAGTGTATCCAACTTCTTTTACAGAACTTGGCAATACGTATTTCACATTTTTGCCAACATTAAAAACCCACAATGCTTTACATTGTACTACCTCAACGACACGCTTATCGGTGATTACAATGAAGCCATTGCGACGAATACCTAAGACCAATGCGAATAATTTTCTCAATTTACCAATCAACTTAGCAATAGGATTAGAACTAGTAGCCCACAATTCAGCTTCTAACTCCATAACGAGTTTTTCATTTGTGCCTAATACAAGGCCGGATTTAAGATCTGCCATAAAAATATTGATTTAGCATTTATGCCTACTCTACTTCGGATTTTCGGCTTTCTCCGTTTGTATAACTAGTTATTTTTTTACATTTCGCTGCAAAATTACAGTTTTTTTTTGATATTTGCAAATAAAAACAAAAAAAAGCGCACTGAAATGCGCTTTTTTAGTCCTCGTCCTCAGTCCTTCTTCTTGATGGACTTGACGAATTTGTAGATAAGTGCTACAAGGGCACTGAGGAATGTCATCCCCTCCTCATGGGTGAATTTACTTTCTTTCATAGTTTTTAGTCTTTAGTTTTTAGTTTATTAAATATCTCCCGCAGAACACGCAGACTACGCAGAAATTATTTTCTTATTATTTTATTGATTTTCTATTGCATCAGTAAGCAAGCTTCCTATCCAATATCAAACTCAACAAATAACCAGAGCTAACGCTCTTACAACGTTGGCACGTTGTTAATAAGAAAACCGCTGAAAAACTCCGCGTAATATATTTATAGCTCCAATAGGAGCCGGAAGGCATAGCCTTCGGTTAGTAT
>JAGHRV010000018.1 GCA_018066175.1 Candidatus Colicola equi
CTGCAAAGCGCGTTCTGCGCGATGCTGGCATCCCTGAATATATCACGCTGAAACTCTCTGCAAGCATCAAAGCTGTGCCGGAGGGCGTAGATCTGCCGGAGGTGTTCACACGCACAGAACAGGACACAGTGCGCTTCAATAAACCACGTAGCAGCAGGGAGGAATAAGCCATGATTGGAAAGACACCTTTTAACGCAGAGCTGCTCAAAGCAAATCCGCGTCTGCATGTTGAAACTCGTAGCGGCGTTATCGTTGACATTATAGAGCAGCGTCTGCGCGGAGCAAAGCGCCCGATCGTGGGTATTCTGCGCGAGTTCGACGAATACGGCGAGGACGAGGTAGAAACCTGGAACGCCGACGGAACGTTCTCTTGGAACGGCGACAAAGAAACAGGACTTGATTTATTCTTGACTTTGTAGCTATGGAAAGGAAAGTAAAAGGAATTTGGATACCGATTGAGGTTTGGCAAGCGCCTGACCTCAATTGGAACGAGAAAATACTCCTTATGGAGATAGACAGCTTTACGTCACGCGATGAGGATTGTTTCTTCTCTAATGAGTATATCAGCGAATTGCTCGGCGTGTCTGTATATACTGCCAGCCGCTTTATGAAGCATTTGGAAGAATGCGGATACATTACTACACGCTTTGACGGAAGACGCCGTTTCGCGCAAAGCAGACTTGCGGAAAACCGCAAAGCAGCATTGCGAAAAACCGCAAAGCAGACTTGCCAAAAAGAGCAAGATAATAATATAAATATAATAAATACAAGTAATAAAGTATCTACTAACGTAGATAGTAAATTACCAAAGTTCGACTTCTTGCGCAGTCTTATTGATATGGGCGTAGCGGAGGCGACCGCCAGGGATTGGATGGCTGTTCGTAAGAACAAGAAAGCCACCAATACCGAAACGGCATTCAATGCCATAGTAAAAGAGATTGCCGCATCAGGACTAAATCCCGACACCGCCGTACAGATTGCTGTTGTTAACGAGTGGCGAGGCATCAAGGCTGAATGGTTAAAGAACTACGTAGCAAAGAACAGCGAGCCGGAGGAAAGCGTATACGAGCGTATCGCACGCGGCGAGGCTGAAATCGAACGAATGAGGGCGGAGGGTTTGATATGATACAAGACGAAATCGTTAAAGCAATCAGCACGGGCAAACCGCTTGGCAGCGTAGATCTCGGCAGCAAAGAAGCAGCGCTGCGCAACTACATCGAAAAGGTGTATCAGATGAAAGGCATGGAACAGAAAGGCGAGCGTCTGCGCATCGAGGTCGGCACGCTTGAAGACAAACTTTCGCACTCCTATGCACATCTGACGCTCGCGGAGGTAAAGCTGGCGCTTGAAGCCGGAGTAACAGGCGAGTTCAAAGATGTAAGCACCGTTCCCAACGTGGCGAACTTCCTTTCATGGATTGCTTTCTATAACCGCTGCGCAGATCGTGCCGACGCTCTCAAAGTGGCACGAAGCCGCAAGGATGCAGAGGAAATGCGTAACGCGCGTATCGTAGCCGACGAAATGGCGGCACGCCTTAACGCCGAAGCGTTCGAGAAAGAACCGGTAAAGGCATACGCCAGGTACTTGAAAGAGGGACGCGAGGGTTTCACGCTGCCGCAGTATCTTGACAAAGTGGTATACGAGGGACTGATACGTCACGGCAAGATGCAGAAAGTAACGACTGAAACAATGGAAGAAGCACGCGCCGCAGCTCGCAAGGCAATGACAAAGCAGATGAATATCTCAATAAGGCAGAACGGAGTGAACGCAGCAACGGAGCAAAGTTACATCCGTCAAGAGCTGGTATTCCGCTATTTTGAAACTCTTAAAAACGCAGGGAGGACAAACGTATGGTAACAGGATTTGAGGACTACACAGCGCCGCTGTCAGAGTATACGGAGAAAGTAATTGTGCCACTTGTCTGTTCAATGCTCGACGGCCGCAAAGGTGCGGAGAACGCTATCACAAACAAGACGCTCCGCGAGTGGCTGGCAATGCGCGGCCACACCGTAAGCGACACGGAGATCCGCGCTATTATAAACCACATCCGTCTGAATGGTAAAGTACGTCTGCTGCTTGCGTCAAGCAAAGGGTACTACCAGGCAACGACGCTCAAAGAGGTGGAGGAATACTGCCGCAGCCTGTCACAGCGCAGCAACGCAATACTCGCGGTGAAGCTGGCCTTGCAGGAACAAATCATGGGGAGGCTCTTTTTATGACAAACGACCAGATAATCAACGCAGTTTTCCCGTTGGGGCTTAATCCTCGAAACAGAAAGATTGCGACCTCGATGCTGAATTGGTGCAGACTGCATAAGGGTGTCCTTGACCGCAACATGCCGAAGCATTATAATTTCATCGATGCGTTACGCCCTGCGGTTGCCAATGTAAGCGGAATGTTCTACGAGGACATCATAGCCAAAGGGCGAAAGGCCGAGAAAGTCAAATGGCGTTACTTGATCGTGGCACTCGTTTACGAATACGACAAGACCACACAGCGCGAGATAAGCGACGGGATAGGCTATAACCGCAGTACGGTAAGCTACGCGATAACGTGCGTATCAGAGCGCAAGGAATGGGCGCACGACTATAACCGCCTGAAAGAAGCGGTAAACGAAGAAATCAACAAACAAATTCACAAATAAGTTAAGTTATGCAAAAAATTTCAATCATCGGAAACGTCGGCAAGGATGCCGAGTTCAAGACAATCAACAACAGAACG
>JAGHRV010000036.1 GCA_018066175.1 Candidatus Colicola equi
GAGTTGAATTAACCAATAACTCGCTACTTTTATACTTATTCCACAAGCCTCAAAATAACAGTTAATAAATATGTTAATAACTATTGTAACTTATTGAATGAGAAGTACTTCTGACCAAAATAACTAATCGCTACAGTCACTCCTGTAATCAGCATCTTACTGGGTGTAGGATACCAATACAGAACTTCCACACATAACTTCAATCCAAAGTAATTAATAGCCAAATTTATTAATACAATCAGTATATATCTGAATAATTGTTTATGCGTTTTTAGATTAGATTGCGTGAAGGTAACGTATTTATTTAACCAAAAACCGGTCAAAAGCGTAATGGGGAACACAATGCATAAAGTAGCAATGTGCGGAGTAATACAAATAGACGATAATTGTCCCAAATGGATATAAACTAATTCGTGCCCTATCGCGTAATTATATATAAGGAAATAAAGAACCCAGTCAAAAACCATATTTCCTCCTCCGCAGGCGGCGTATCTAAAAAACTGCTGAGAACAGATTTTTTGGAAAGGTCGGTAGCAAAAATCGACTATTTGAGTGATGAAATGAGCTAATTTGACCATAAAAATGAATTTTTTTTGCTTTTTACTTTTTAGTTTCGACAATTTTTTATAACTTTGCAGCCGATTTTGGGTGCAAAGGTACAAATAAATTCTTAAACACGCAAATTTTGCACCAAAAAATATGCAATAATCATTAAATTATCAACACTCAATGGACGACTATCACCCTGATAATGCAAACCGTTCGCGCAAAGAAATCTTTGGGCCAGCATTTCTTGAAAGACTTGGGCGTCGCCCGTCGAATTGCTGAAACAGCCCCTGCAGGTCGGATCCTCGAAATAGGTCCCGGCATGGGAGTTCTAACCCAATTCTTACTTTCTAATCCACAAATTCACTTAACTGCCATCGAACTTGATAGCGAGTCCGTTCAGTATTTGCATGAGTGGTATCCTGAGTTGCATCTTATTGAGGGTGATTTTCTTAAATTGGATCTTAATCAACTTTATCCTGAAGGTGATTTTTGTGTGATAGGCAACTATCCATATAATATATCCTCACAGATTTTCTTTAAGCTATTGGATTATAAGGACCGTATTCCTGTTTGTTCAGGTATGATTCAAAAAGAAGTGGCAGAGCGTCTTGCTTCCGGTCCAGGTAATAAAGCTTATGGCATCCTATCTGTCCTTTTGCAGGCATGGTATGATATAGAATACTTAGAAACGGTTCCTGAACATGTTTTCGCCCCGCCACCAAAGGTTAAATCGGCCGTTATAAGGATGAAGCGAAATAATCGAAAATCGCTTGGTTGTGATGAACAATTATTCAAATCGGTCGTTAAAGCAGCTTTTAACCAGCGACGAAAACAGATGCGCAATTCTCTTCAACAGCTGGCAGGAAAAGGAAACCCTATCCTGGAAGAGAATATATTTACGCGCCGCCCCGAACAGCTAAGTGTAGAAGAGTTTATTCACCTTACTAATCTATTGCAATCATGTCAGAATTAAGAATTTACTACAAGGATAACGATAAAATCAAAATCGCAAAAACTATCAATGCTCTCAAAGAACTTGATAAGAAAGATATCGTGTGGATTGACTTGCTCGATGTTTCCGACAAAACGGAGGATACATTGGAGGGATTCCTCAAAATTGATATCCAGGAGGATGAAGAAATGGAGGAAATCGAGATGTCGTCTCGTTATATCCAAACCGATGATTCTATCGTCGCTAACTCTAACTTCCTCAAAGATAACTTCGAGGTTGAACCTGTTAACTTTGTTCTAAAGAACAATATTTTGGTCACAACCCGTGATGTTGAATTAGGTTCGTTCAGCGAGACTGTCAAAAAGATGCTCGTTGCTGCTCGTTCCTTCCCAACCGGATACCATGTCTTAGTCGCCCTCATGGAAACGCGTGTCGAAAAGGATGCCGACTTAATCGAGGATACTACCGATTTAATCACTAAACTGAGTAGCGAAATCAATGCCTCAGACCATGTAGATGAAGATGTGCTAATCCAAATTAAGGACTTGCAGGAAAAAGTAACCATTATTCGTCAGAATATAATGGATAAACAACGTGTGATATCTAACTTCCTCAAGTGCGATTTCTTCCCCCAGGACCTGCAACCACGTCTGACTATGATTATTAAGGATATTAACTCACTATTCGATTACACCCGTTTCGGATTTGATCGTCTAGACTACCTCCAGGATACCTTCCTCGGTCTGGTTAATATTGAGCAAAACAAAATCATCAAAATATTCACCGTGGTGAACGTTATCTTCCTGCCGCCAACATTGGTAGCCAGCATGTATGGCATGAACTTCGACTTTATGCCTGAACTGCATTGGGAACATGGATACCTGTTCTCTCTGCTGCTCATGCTCTTCTTTACATTGGGCGTTTTGGGAATCTTTAAATGGAAAAAATGGCTATAAAAACAGAAAGGGTTGTCATCTCGACAACCACAATCTTAATTAACCTTAAATCTAATACCATGAAAAACACGATGCAAAAGTACTGCTTTTTTCCAAACTGACCAAATATTTTAGTAAAAAAGTGACAAAAATACCCCATTTTTCTCAATTTTGTAAACTCCACTTTGCAATTTTGCCCATTTTTGTCAATTATTAGTCCTGTTTTTTAACAGACATTTGTAATGCAGTCCATGCAGAAAAATAGCAAATTTATTATAAAAAATGCACTTTTATTTGCTCATATCAAAAAAATGTTGTAATTTTGCACCGAATTTTAAGCCGTGATGGTGGAATCGGTAGACACGAAGGACTTAAAATCCTTTGGCCAGTGATGGCTGTGTGGGTTCAAGTCCCACTCGCGGTACAAAAAGACTAGAGACAATGTACGTACATTGTCTCTATCTTTTTTCAGCACCGCGAGCAGGACATATTTTATATTACGCGCGCGCTTTATTGGCTATTTGGCTAATTGATTTTTTTTTGCATATTCAAAAAAAAAATTGTACCTTTGCATGCGAAATCCATAAAATACTATATATCATGAGAAAAATAATTACTATCTTTGCCATTGGATTGGCTTCGTTGGTGGCTGCACAGACATTGCCTAAGGTGGGTAATCCCAAGGCAGATGCTTATATTGAGCGACTGGTGCAAATGGGATGGCGTGCCGAAGGCGCAAGTCTTAGTTTTGATGAACGGACGTTATATCTCAGTCTATGCAAACCTCCCAGAACAGTATGCGACTTATACATCAGTCATATAGTGAATGATGATTGGCCTATGCCTACACGCATAGATGAACTGTCAACCGAAACGGACGAATGGTCGCCGTCTATATCTTCGGATGAGCAAACAATCTACTTCATTCGGCGAGACATAGAGGGAGAAGGCACTCGCAAGGAAGAGTCCAAAAGCATGATTTACTGCGCTCATCGGCAGTCGGACGGACATTGGCAGGCTCCGGAATGGATGCTGATAAGCAATGGAAAAGATAGTCAACTGCGCATCTATCCCGATAATAAACTGCTCACTTTCTATTCGATGGGCAGGGATGAGGATGGAGGCAGAAAAGAAACGCCTCGTTGTTATTATGTGACCAAAATAGATAAGTATAACTGGACCCTTCCTGCTCTTTTACAGACAGATCCGGAGCAGCTGATGACTCCTGTTAAAACGCTGACGGGCAAGGTTATAGACCATACTACCAAACAGCCTATCAAGGCGCAAACTAACGTTTATGACGTGCTAACACAACAACTTATATCCAGCCATGCTACTGACGGGAACGGAGCATTCCGTTTGGCATTGCCTATGGGACGAACCTACCGCGTAGAAGTATGCAAAGATGGGTACTCCAAGGCCTATATACGTCCCAATGAAGATGCTCAACCTGCTTTCGAACAAGTAGAGTTGACGCCCCAATTGACATTGAATGTGCGCGTGTTTGATAATGATATCTTTACTCCGCTTCATTATGACATGGTCATCACCAATGACCAGACCAAAGAGAAGAAAGTCATCAAGGGTCAAGATAAACGTTCCTCTATCCAACTGCCGATAGGTCGTGAATATATCCTGCACCTGTCTAAGCAAGGCTATGCCGATACCACGTATGCTTTTGATACCCGTTGTGATGTATTGACCGCACAGACCGATGTGGATTTGTACATGCGAAGTGGGCGAGTTAGAACATCATTGCAGGCCGTTGATAGTGAGACGGGCGAATCGATCGCTGCGCAATATACCTTATGCTCTTATGACTCGCAAACAGGCGATAATGAGGACAAAAACACGGTTTATACGGACACTATGCTCCAATGCAGCCAGCAGTATCATTTATTCACGACTGCTCAAGGCTATTTATTTTATGATACCTTGTTTAGTACGTTGCCCAGCGAAGGCAGTATGACCATCCAAGTGCCTATGATGTCCATTAGGCAAGCTGCTACCGTGCAACTCAAAAACATTGAGTTTGAGTTCAATAGTTACTTGCTAAAAGATGAATCATACGATGAATTGAAGCGTGTGGCGCAATTACTTCGTCAAAATCCGACTCTTCGCATTGAGTTATCTGCCCATACCGACGATGTGGGGTCTGCCGATTATAACCTGCGTCTCTCTCAGAAAAGAGGCAATACCGTTGCTCACTACCTGATTGAGAAGGAAGGAATAGAGCCGGAACGACTGATTGCCAAGGGATACGGAAAGACCAAACCTTTGGTGCCCAATACATCGGATGCGAATAGAGCTATTAATAGACGTGTTGAATTTACGATATTAGAGTTATGAAAAAGATAATCACTTTATTGGTTGTGCTATCTGCTACTGCACTCATGGCGCAGCCCAGCTATAAATATTTATTAGCGCACATGCCTGAGTTCTCTGATGGAGAGGCTTTGTACCGCATCAAAGAATATCAGACCTATTATCCCAAGCAGGCTCATCCGTACTATTTGATGGCCAATATCCATTATCGTACGTTTGCTAAGGAACATCCGCTGCTCAACTATCCTGAATTGTCCTCTGCCATATACAACATGATCCTGTATTATGGCAATTGTTCGCACTTTATTCATGACGAATCCATCAAGAAGGAGTGGTATCTGGAAACGGCTGTAGATGGCAAGGTAAGTGAAGAAACCATTGTTGCTTTCACTCAGAAGCGTCTAAACGAGGCCAAGGATCTACGCACTAAAGTAGATGAATTGCATACGTCTTACTTGCAATTGGTTCAAGATTACGATTCATGCCTGATGGAGATGAGTGTGCTTTCGCAGCATTATGGAGGTGAGAAAGAAGCGCAACTGCTGATAGACGATTCCGATATGGCGTTGCTTAATCGGATGATTCGCCGCGCTCGCCAACTGCCTAAGGAAATAGAACGCTATAAAAAAGCTCTGGATGCTTATCCTATCCAAGGTTATCAACCGCAGTTTATTTTCCGGCCTATCAATCACTTCCGCATGGAAGGTATGACTACCTCTGATTTCTTACAGAACGAAGTCTTGCTATGGGATTTTGTGACTTGGGGAGAAACTTTCTTGGCGACCCATGAGCACAAGACCTTGCCTTATTTGCAGTCGTTAGAACAGGAGTATATGCGTCAAAGTAAGGCATGGGATGCAGCGGCTGAGTCCAAACCTAATACGGTGATTCTCAATATGATAGATTATCGAGATGAAGGCTCTGCCATGGCTCCGTTGATGCAATTACAGCATGTGGCGGTACAGTCTCATGCGATTGAGCAGCAGGTATTAGAGGTAGATTCGGTGGATGCAGACGTATGGATTGTTCTCTTGCAGCAAACCTATCGAATAAACTTACTTCTCAACCAATCCAATCAGACGGTTGTTGGCTTAGCCGAGCAGCTGGAACAGCCTGCGTTAAAGCGCAAGTATGCAGCCTTTGTTCGTCGTTTCTTCCCCAATGAACCCTTGTGGGGAGAGCGTGTTGTCAGCCTCTGGCATAATAAACTGCAACAAAGTTACCAACGGGCATGTGATAGGGTAGTTTTGGTATCAGAAGGGCATGAACCGGTAGTTCGTATTTCCGAGAATATGGAAGCCGTCATTTCCGATGGCACCGTGCTATTCCGTTCCATCCTCTAATTGGCTAAATCGTGATTTGCTCATTGGGGGCCCCCAATGCCCCTAATATTTTTGGTAAAATCTCACTTTTATTTGCATATATGCAAAAAAAGTTGTACCTTTGCTGCGGCAAAGGAAAATGATAGGAAAATAAATAGGAATAAGAAATAAGAATATGAGTGAACCATTAGAAATACCATTTTCCGAGTTTGACGAGTATATCCGTCAAGGCGAGCCCGACCAACGCGAGAAGGCCGGTATCTGGAGTGTGGCCATTGGTTTGCAACAGGTAGATGGTTTGCAGACTTCGGACTTCTTGCGTCAAACAGCTCTTCGTAACATAGAAGGCGAGATTAGCATAGAGGAGGTCGGCAAGGCCGTTCGTGAGTATTATATCTCCAAGAGCCAACACGAGGTTGTCAACGAGGACGAGCAAGAGGCAGACCGCGTATCGGCTAATATCGCAGCGATTCTACGCTCAAAGACCTTTAATTTCTCTACGCTTGGCTACATATCTATCCATCGCCGTATTTTTGACGGTGTGATGAAGCATGCCGGTGAACTGCGAAAGTACGATATTACAAAGAAAGAATGGGTGCTGCAAGGTGATACGGTTCTTTATCTCAATTGGGAAGACCTGCGTATGGCGCTTAACTACGATTTGGAGCAAGAGAAAAATTTCTCGTATGTTGGTCTTAGTCAAGACGATATGATCTCCCACCTTACTAAGTTTGTCAGTAGTCTGTGGCAGATACATGCTTTCCCTGAGGGCAATACGCGTACTACTGCGGTATTCATAATCCTCTATCTGCGCTCGTTGGGATGGCAGGTAGATAATGATATGTTCGCCAAACATGCGTGGTATTTCCGCAACGCATTGGTGCGCGCAAACTACCATAACGTACAGAAGGGCATCGACTATACCTTCACTTATCTGGAGCGCTTCTTCCGCAATCTGCTGCTGGGTGAAGCATGGGATTTGCGCAGTCGCTATCTCCATATCGCAGCGCCAAAGGAATGGCGCGTACAACCACAGTTGACGAAAAAAACTTCGGTACAAATCGTAAAAACTTCGGAGAAAAAGCAAAAAACTTCGGTACAAATCGTAAAGTTACTTCGGGATAATCCAACTTATACGGCAGAGACCATTGCCAAATTATTAGGTAAAACCACTCGTGCAATTGAGATGCAACTGGCCAAATTGTCGCAGCAACAAATCATTTCCCATGATGGCCCTAACAAAGGCGGCAGATGGATTGTAAAAATCAAGCAGTCGCAAGAACGATTGGATAATATACAAGAATAACCCCTTGGATTTTTAATCGTGCTGAATGACGGAGTAATTAAAGAGAAGAAATCACAAATCACCAATTACAAATAACCAATTATATATA
>JAGHRV010000064.1 GCA_018066175.1 Candidatus Colicola equi
GACTCCGAGAAGGAGCGCAAGGCCATTGCCGGAGTGACTAAGGCGGCACGAGATAGAGCGAAGAAGAACTTGCTCAATAATCCCAAACTGCGCGACTGCCAAATCCACTATAATGACCCAAAACCTGTGCATTCATCGAAAGAAGCCGATGATGATTTACGTGCCGAAAGCAGTATTTTTATCACGGAGGGTCTGTCCGCATCTGGTTCTATTACCAAGAGCCGCGATGTCCGCACCCAGGCCGTTTTCTCGCTGCGTGGTAAACCGCTTAACTGCTTTGGTTTATCTAAGTCGGTGGTGTATGAAAACGAAGAGTTCAATTGCTTACAATCGGCGCTGAATATAGAGGACGGTTTGGACGAATTACGCTATAATAAAGTGATTATCGCCACCGATGCCGATGTGGACGGAATGCATATCCGCTTATTGATGCTCACTTTCTTCCTGCAGTTCTTCCCGGAACTGGTTAAGAAAGGCCATGTGTATATCTTGCAAACACCTCTCTTCCGCGTGAAGAACAAACAAGAAACGCGCTACTGCTATAGCGAAGAAGAGCGGCTGAGTGCCCTCAATAAAATCAAGAATCCGGAAATCACACGATTCAAAGGATTAGGTGAGATTTCTCCCGATGAATTCAAGGGTTTTATCGGTCAGGGAATCCGTTTGGATCAAGTTACTTTGCGCAAGGAAGACCAAGTGAATGAACTGCTCAATTACTACATGGGCAAGAACACGATGGAGCGTCAGAATTTCATCATTGATAACCTGGTCATCGAAGAAGATGCCGTAGAATAAAAAATAGGCTGCTCATCGGCAGCCTATTTAGTTTTCGTTAACGTTTTCGTTTTCGTTATTTAAAATATCTGTTGTATAATCCTTGGAATCCGCTACCATGGCGAGCTTCGTCCTTGGCCATCTCATGTACGGTATCGTGGATAGCGTCCAGATTCAGTTCTTTAGCACGTTTAGCAATAGCTAATTTACCTTCGCAAGCACCGGCCTCGGCCATCATGCGTTTTTCCAGATTGGTCTTGGTATCCCAAACCACTTCGCCTAATAATTCAGCGAATTTAGCGCAATGCTCAGCCTCCTCAAAGGCATAGCGTTTGAAAGCCTCAGCAATCTCAGGATAACCTTCGCGATCTGCCTGACGGGACATAGCCAAGTACATACCCACTTCGGTTGCCTCACCCATAAAATGAGCGTTGAGGTCTGCTTTCATCTGATCATCTGTGTCTTTAGCTACACCAAGTACATGCTCACAAGCGAATTGAATCTTACCACTTTCAGCTACTTTCCAAGTAACGATTTGTTTACATTGAGGGCAACGCTCCGGCGCCTCTTCTCCTTCAAATACAAACCCGCAAATAGGGCATACAAATTTCTTCTTCATGCTATTATCTTCTTTATTGTTGTAATAATAATTTGAATTATAGGGCAAAATTACAGCTTTTTTTTCAATTATGCAAATTTTATTCCATAAAAATTTGCTCTTTTGGTGTTTTTTATTTGGATATGTGCAAAAAAAGTAGTATCTTTGCAGGCTAATTGCAATCAACTAAATTAAGTTTAACTATAAATTTTATGATTATGGCTAATAAGTATGCCGGTACCCAGACCGAGAAGAATCTGGAAATTGCTTTTGCAGGAGAGTCAATGGCTCGTAACAAGTACACCTATTTCGCATCTCGCGCAAAGAAGGATGGTTTTGAACAAATCGCCGCTATTTTTGAAGAAACGGCTAATAACGAGAAAGAACATGCTAAACTATGGTTTAAAGAACTCAATGGTGGTGCAGTAGATGAGACCATCAAGAACCTGGAGGCTGCGGCTAATGGTGAAAACTACGAGTGGACTGATATGTACAAAGGGTTTGCTGAGACAGCCGAGAAAGAAGGATTCACTGAACTGGCTGAGCGCTTCCGCGGTGTAGCTGCTATCGAGAAACGTCACGAAGAGCGTTATCGTGCTTTGCTCAAGAATATCGAGATGGACGAAGTGTTCAAGAAGAGCGAAGTTAAGATTTGGGAGTGCCGTAACTGCGGTCACATCGTAATTGGTGTTGCTGCTCCAGATAAGTGTCCTGTTTGTGCACACCCGCAAGCATATTTCGAGATTAATAAGCAGAATTTCTAATATGAGTCAACCTGTTCAACTGCCGGAGAATGCCTCTCGGCCTTTGCGTCCGGGTGAGAAATACGAACCTATTTTGAAACCCGGTCAATCCTATCCTGAAGTGACGCCTTACAGTGTCATCATGGGTGTGATTATGGCCGTCATCTTCTCTGCCGCTGCGGCTTATTTGGGCCTTAAGGTGGGACAGGTTTTTGAGGCGGCTATTCCTATCGCAATCATCGCTGTTGGACTCAGTTCGGCACTGCGCCGCAAGAACGCCTTGGGCGAGAATGTGATTATTCAAAGCATCGGTGCCAGTTCGGGCGTCATTGTGGCCGGAGCTATTTTTACCTTACCGGCCTTGTATATCTTGCAGGCTAAGTATCCGGATATAACGGTTAATTTCATGCAGGTGTTTATGTCCTCACTGCTTGGTGGCTGTTTGGGCATACTATTCCTTATTCCCTTCCGCAAGTTCTTTGTGCAAGAAAAGCATGGCGAATATCCCTTCCCCGAGGCCACTGCTACTACGCAAGTGTTAGTGAGCGGCGAAGGAGGAGGTAACCAGGCCAAACCGCTTATTTGGGCCGCAGCCATCGGTGGATTATACGATTTTATCGTCTCTACGTTTGGTTTATGGACCGAGAGTCTCAGTACACGCATGATGGCTTGGGGAGAAACAGTGGCAATGAAAGCTAAACTCGTACTGTCCGTTAATACGAGTGCCGCCATCTTAGGTTTAGGTTATATCATCGGTCTTAAATACGCGGCTATCATCTGTGCCGGCAGTTTCTTCAGTTGGTTCGTTATCTTGCCTATCTTAGGTATCATGCCTGAGTTCGCTGCGGCCGACCCGTCTGCACTCTTTGCTTCCTACGCTCGTCCCTTAGGCATCGGCGCTATCGCCATGGCCGGACTGATTGGTATATGGAAGAATAAGAGCATCATCGGAGGAGCTTTCGGACTGGTTAAGAGTGAGTTTGGCAGCAAAGGTCAGGCTATCAAGGCCAATATCCTGCGCACCGAAAAAGACCTGAGTATGAAGTTCCTGGCTATTGCCGTTGTATCGGCATTGGTCATTGTGCTGGTCTTCTTCTGGCTGGGCGTATTGCATAATTTTATTCAGGCTCTCGTGGCTTGGGTGGTAGTGACGGTTATTGCTTTCCTCTTTACTACCGTAGCGGCTAATGCCATTGCTATTGTGGGCAGTAACCCCGTGAGTGGTATGACGCTTATGACACTCATCATTGCCAGCGTGGTCTTTGTGGCAGTTGGTATGAAGGGTTCGTCCGGTATGGTAGGAGCCATGGTGATAGGTGGTGTGGTTTGTACGGCTCTCAGTATGGCCGGTGGATTCATCACGGACCTTAAGATAGGTTACTGGATTGGTACAACGCCGCAGAAACAAGAGGCGTGGAAGTTCTTAGGCACATTGGTGAGCGCCGCCACCGTAGGAGGTGTGATGATCATCATGAATAAGACATACGGCTTTGTGGGTGAGAACGCTTTGGTGGCTCCTCAGGCGAATGCTATGGCCGCCGTCATCGAACCCCTTATGACCACCGGCAATGCTCCATGGATGTTGTACTTCGCCGGAGCCGTATTGGCACTCATACTTAATGTGTTAGGCGTGCCCGTGTTGGCTTTTGCATTGGGTATGTTTATTCCTTTGCACCTCAATATCCCTTTGCTCATCGGAGGAACCGTGGCTTATATTGTCAACCGAACAAAGGACGATAGCGAACAGGCTAAAGTTCAGACCGAGGCTCGCAATAACAAAGGAACACTCATTGCCTCCGGATTCATTGCCGGCGGAGCCTTAATGGGCGTAGTCAGTGCGGTGATGAAATTCTGCGGCGTGGATTGGTTCGTGACCAATTGGAGCCAAAGCAACGGTGCAGCCCTGGTGGGTATTGCCGCTTATATAGGATTAATCGCTTATTTCATACTAGCAAGTAAAAAAACTAAATCAATATAGTTTCAACTAAACTAATTTAACAATTATGGTAAACTTCAAAGAAATCGGCCTTGTTAACACCCGTGAGATGTTTGCAAAGGCAATCAAAGGCGGATATGCTATTCCTGCCTTTAACTTCAACAACATGGAACAACTGCAAGCCATTGTTAAGGCAAGTGCAGAAACCAAGAGCCCTGTTATTCTGCAAGTCAGCAAAGGTGCTCGTAACTATGCTAACGCTACCTTGCTGCGCTATTTGGCAGAAGGTGCTGTAGAGTACGCAAAAGAATTGGGTTGGGCTAAGCCACAAATCGTATTGCACCTCGACCATGGTGACAGCTACGAACTGTGCAAAGACTGCGTAGACATGGGATTCTCCAGCGTGATGATTGACGGCAGTTCACTGCCTTATGAAGAGAACATCGCTCTGACCAAGAAAGTGGTTGAGTATGCTCATAAGTACGACGTAACCGTTGAGGCTGAATTAGGTGTTTTGGCCGGTGTTGAGGATGAAGTACAATCCGAAGAGAGCCACTATACCAAACCCGAAGAGGTTATTGACTTTGCTACTCGCACCGGTTGCGACAGCTTGGCTATCTCTATTGGTACCAGTCACGGCGCATATAAGTTCAAACCCGAACAATGTACCCGCGACCCGAAGACCGGTCGTCTCGTTCCTCCTCCATTGGCATTCGATGTATTGGATGCTGTTATGGAAAAACTGCCCGGATTCCCAATCGTGCTGCACGGATCCAGTTCCGTTCCACAAGAGTACGTGGACATCATCAATGCCAACGGTGGCAAACTGCCTGATGCAGTGGGTATTCCTGAGGAGCAACTGCGCCTGGCTGCTAAGAGCGCTGTTTGCAAAATCAACATCGATAGCGATAGCCGCTTAGCCTTCACCGCTGCTGTGCGCCAAACATTGGCTAATAAACCTGCTGAATTTGATCCTCGTAAGTACTGCGGCCCTGCTCGCGACTTGATGGAGGAGCTGTACAGAAATAAAATCGTTAATGTATTAGGTAGCAACGGTAAAGCTGAATAATCTTTATAACACTTGAAACAATGAAACAATACCTCTTTTTAGCCATGGTAGCACTGGTTGTGCTATCCTGTGGAAAACAAACCGAAGAACAACAGGTTATTCCTGAACGAAACGTCTTAATCACACATATTCAGGATTGTCTTTATCCTGTCCGCTTGCCGGCACAATTCCGCGGCAAGAGAGATATTGCTATTTTGCCTCAAGTGACCGCTACTTTAGAAGAAGTCCTCGTATCGGAAGGGCAGAAAGTGGTGAAGGGACAACGTATGTTTGTGCTTAACCAAACTGCCCTATCCGCTGCGGTGGATAATGCCGAGGCTACTCTGGCTCATGCCCAAGCCGTCGTGCAAACACAACAACTGGAGACCAATGCCAAAAAAGACCTTTTTGAAAAAGACATTATCTCCGAACATGAATACTTAGTGCAAGCTAACCAACTGATGATGGCTCAAGCCCAAATGGCTGAGGCACAAGCGGCGTTAAAGCGTGCACAAAACGACCTTAGCTATACCATCATTTGTGCCCCTCATACCGGAGTGGTTGGCACAATCAATTACCGACAAGGTAGTTTAGTGGGACCTCAAATGCAGGAACCCCTAACCATCGTGAGCGATAACAGTTATATCTATGCTTATACCTCTATGAACGAGTCTGACTATATGGCTTTCGTCAGCGAATATGGGTCAACTGAAGAGGTCATCAAAGCAGCTCCGGATTTTAAAATGATTCTGAATAATGGTGCGGTCTATGATCGTGCGGGTCGATTGGAAACGATGAGTGGTGTGATTGACCCCACAACCGGTGCTATCAGTTTGCGCGTGGCCTTCCCTAATCCCGATGGTCAATTAGTAGCTGGAGGCAGCGGACAAGTAGAGGCCGCCTTCCAATATAGAGGTATCGTCATTCCACGTACCGCAAGTTTTGATGTGCAAGACAAAAGTTTTGTGTACATCGCCCAAATGCAAGCCGATTCATCGTACATAACACAATCCCAAGCCGTTGAATTAGAGCGACTCAACGAAACCGAATTTGTCGTTATCAGTGGTTTGGATGAAGGCAAAATGGTCATCGTAGATGGCGTGAAGAAACTTACAAATGGTCAACCGATTAAACCGATTCAATAATGCAACTCAAGACATTCATCAAGAAACCGGTCCTCAGTTCGGTAATCAGTATCCTGATTGTCATTGTAGGTGTAATCGCCTATAAATCGTTGCCGGTTGAACAATACCCGGATATCGCGCCGCCTACCGTGTATGTATCTACCTCCTACTATGGCGCCAGTGCCTCCACTATCCAAAAAGCCGTCATTGCTCCCATCGAGGAAGCTATCAATGGTGTAGAAGGCATGATCTATATGTCTTCCAAAGCCAGTAACTCCGGCGAAGCCGAGGTGGTGGTGTACTTTGAACAAGGCACCGACCCCGATATGGCAACGGTCAATGTGCAGAACCGCGTGTCCCTCGCATTGCCACAATTGCCGGCCGAAGTTAAGCAGAGTGGTGTAACCACTACCAAACAGCAGAACTCCATCCTACAGTTCATCGCTATCACCGCACCTGATGACCGATTTGATGAGAAATTCCTCAATAACTACCTCAATATCAACCTCAAACCCAAGGTGATGCGTATATCCGGTGTGGGTAAAATGGAACTCTTCGGAGCCAGTTACTCCATGCGTATATGGCTGAGACCCGAAGTGCTGGCAGCCTACAAAATGAATCCGCAAGAGGTATTAGCAGCTCTTGCCGAACAAAACATCGAATCAGCCACCGGTACATTTGGTGAGAACAGCGCCGAACAGTCCCAATACACCATGGTTTATTCGGGACGACTCAAAACCATCGAAGAATTTGAGAAAATCATTGTTCGCACCAACGCCAATGGCGAAATTCTCTACCTGCGTGACGTAGCTAAAATAGAATTAGGTAACGAACACTACTCGTTCAGCAGCGACCTCAATATGCACCCTAGCGCACTCTGTGCCGTCTATCAAACAGCCGGCAGTAATGCGCAGAAAGTGAATAACGCCATTAGCCAATTATTAGAGGACGAAAAGAAAGTGATGCCCGAAGGATTGGAGTTCAAAGTGCTGATGAATACGAACGATTTCCTGAATGCATCCATGCACGAAGTAATCAAAACACTCCTTGAAGCACTCTTCTTGGTGGTGCTTATTGTGCTGCTTTTCTTGCACGACTGGCAATCTACTCTCATTCCTTTTGTAGGTATAATGGTCAGCCTAATCGGTACATTCGCTTTCATGCAAGCCGTCGGATTCTCCATCAACCTCATCTCCCTATTTGCCTTAGTACTGGTCATCGGAACGGTGGTGGATGACTCCATTGTGGTGGTGGAAGCTGTGCACGAAAAACTCGACTCAGGCTACCAATCCTCCATGAAAGCTGCTATTGATGCCATGTCTGAAATAACAACGGCTGTCATCACTTCATCCCTCGTCTTTATGGCGGTCTTCATTCCCGTCAGTATGACCGGTGGAACAAGCGGCACTTTCTTCCGCCAGTTCGGACTAACCATGGCGGTTGCCGTAGGTATATCTGCCCTCAATGCTCTCACCCTTTCGCCGGCATTATGCGCTATCCTGATTAAACCTAAAAAGTCCGATGAAAAGGGAGAAAAATTGACATTCTACCAACGTTTCAGCAATGCCTTCGATATGGCATTTACACGCTGGAGCGAGAAATATAAAAACGGTATTCGCCCATTCGTCAAACATACATGGATATCATTCGCTATCGTCATTGCTGCAGGACTAATCATGGTATGGGTGATGCAAACTACCCCCAAAGGCTTTGTGCCACAAGAGGATAAAGGTATGTTCCTGTGCGAAGTAATCATGCCGGCAGGAACATCATTGCGGGTAACGTCTGAACTGATGACCGACATGGAGCAAGAAATCCTGAAAATAAACGAAGTCAACACCGTTTCCAAGGTGGCTGGTTATGGTTTTATGTCGGGTCGCAGCAGCAATGCCGGATTCTTCGTCATCTCCCTCAAACCTTGGGAGGAACGTGGTTTCTACTCAATTGCCGATGTCATGATGAAAGTGTACCAATTAGGCGATGTCTATCGCGATGCCTCGGTCATTCCTTTCCAAATGCCAATGATTCCCGGTTACGGCAGCAGTGCCGATGCCGAGATATACTTGCAGGATAAGAACGGTGGCGATATGCAGGACTTTGTTGCTCAAATGGAGGAGTTCATTGCCGCCCTCAATGAGAACGAGAATATCCAAGCCGCTTATACCGGTTTCAGCACCGATAACCCACAATACCTCGTTTCTGTAGATGTGGCTAAGTGCCATCAGGCAGGACTGCAATCGAACGAAGTGCTCAGCACCCTGGCTACTTACATGGGTGGTGCGTACTGCGGAGATATCAACCTGTATGGTAAGGTGTATAAAGTGATGGTACAAGGTACAATCGAGAGCCACCAAACAGCCGAGAGCCTCAAGACGATGTTTATTCGCACAAAGTCCGGTGAAATGGCACCTTTAGCCTCGTTCTTACAACTGGCTCCAATGAAAGGTGCATCCACTCTGTCCCGCTTTAATATGCTCAATTCAATCCAATTCAACGCATCTCCGGCTCCCGGCAAATCAACAGGTGACTTGATTAGTGCCGTGCAACAAACTGCCGACAAAGTGTTGTCACGCGACTACTCATTTGAGTTCGGTGGCATGACTCGCGAACAGAGTCAAGGCGGAGGAATAGGTATTATGTTTGCCATCTCGGCATTGCTCATTTATCTCATCCTCGCCTGCTTATACGAGAGTTTCGTCATCCCATTTGCTATCATGCTGGCTGTGCCATTAGGCATTATGGGAGCGTTCTTATTCACCAAAATCTTTGGTTTGGACAACAATATCTACCTCCAAACAGGTGTCGTCATGCTGATTGGTTTATTGGCTAAGACAGGTATTCTCATTGTTGAGTTTGCTTTGCAAAAACGCCACGAAGGACTGAGTATTGTTGATTCGGCTTTGGAGGCTTCTAAGGCTCGACTTAGACCCATCATGATGACCGCCGGTACGATGGTAATCGGTTTATTGCCCTTGCTCACATCCACGGGCGTAGGCGCCATCGGTAATATCAGTTTAGGTGTGGGTGCCGTATTTGGAATGCTTATCGGATGTATCGGATTATTATTCCTTGTACCTGCCTTGTTCGTTGTCTTTGAAACCATCCAAGAAAAAATTAAACCACTTGATAAAGAGAAAGAATATGACCAGTATTAATCGACATATCGGCTTGTTGGCCATCCTTGCTATTTTGATGACTTCGTGTGGTATTTATGGTAAGTACCATTCACAAGTAACGGAGGAAGATCAAGCCATTGCCATCCCTTCCTACCAAGATGTCTTCCAGGATCCTTATCTGATTGCACTTATTGATACAGCCCTGGCCAATAATCTGGATTTGAAGGTGGCTCACGAGCACGTCTATCAGGCTGAACATGCCCTCAAGGCAGCTAAACTATCTTACCTGCCATCCATCAACGCCGGCGGAACTCCCGTGACTACTTTTGTTTCACCCGGCAATACATTCACCAACTATACTTTTGCATCCGCTTCGTGGGAAATCGATATCTTTGGTCGTCTCACCAACCAAAAACGTATGGCCAACGCCTCCCACCTACAAGCATTGGACTTAGAGCAAGCCACTCGCACCCAGTTGATTGCAGCAGTAGCCGAGACCTACTACACACTGCTCATGATGGATGAACAAATCATCGTGGCTGACTCTGCTGTGGCTAATCTGCTACGTTCTGTGAATACGATGCGAGAGATGAAAAAAGCCGGTATGACCGACGAAGCAGCCGTAGCACACTTTGAAGGCAGTTACTATAACACACGCGCTCAAGTGGAAAATATCCGCCTTAATCGCCAAATCACCGAGAACGCCATGCGACTGCTCTTGGCTTCCAATAATGCCCCTATTCATCGGGGAAAAATACAGTCTTCTAATGTGCAGTCTATCGACTCGGTCAACCTACGTGTGCTCAATGTGCGCCCGGATGTACGCGCAGCCGAACATCAATTAGAACGCGCGTTCTATAATACCAACTACGCGCGCGCTAACTGCTGCCCATCTATCTCCATCGGTGGGTCTATCGGATGGGCGAACGGAGGATTATTATTCAACGCTATCGGCAACCTGCTACAACCAATCTTCAACGGAGGTAAACTGATTGCGCAGGTCAAAATTGCTAAAAGCCAACAGCAAGAAATGCAATGGAACTACGCCAATGCGTTGCTCAAAGCCGGAAACGAAGTCAATAATGCACTTCTTTCGCGACTGTCCTACCAAGTACAAACGGACGACTTAACAGCTCGTGTAGCCAGCATGACTCGCGCATTAGAGGCCACACAAACCAAAATGCGATATGGCAAAGGCACATACTTAGAGGTGCTGACTGCACAAAATGATAAACTGGCGGCTGAACTGGAACTAATCTCTAACTATCGCAATATACTCCAATCCAACGTCAACCTATACCACGCTATTGGTGGCGGCAAATAATAATCAATTAGCAATTATCAATAATCAATATACAATAAAACTATGCTTCCTTTTATGACTGCTGACGAGGCTGCGGCGCTCGTCCAGAATGGTGCCATCTGCGGCATGGGAGGTTTCACTCCTGCCGGCGCACCCAAAGATGTTCCTTCTGCTATTGCTCGCAAGGCTGAAGCTTTGCATGCAGAAGGCAAAGAGTTTAAAATTGGTATGTACACCGGCGCTTCTACCGGTGACTCTTGCGATGGTGCTTTAGCACGCGCTCACGCCATCTTGTTCCGTACTCCCTATCAGGGCAATAAGGACCTGCGTACCGAACTGAATGCACAAGGTGCTCACTACTTTGATTTGCACCTGAGTGAACTGGCTCAAGAACTGCGCTTTGGCTTTATGCCCAAACCTAATTTCGCTATTATCGAAGCTTGCGATGTGGTGGAGAAAGGCGACAAAATCGAAATCGTTCCTACCGCCGGTGTGGGTAATATGCTCACTTTCTGCGAATTGGCGGACAAGATCATCATTGAGTGGAACGCAGCTATGCCTAAGACCATGCGGGGATTGCACGACTTATACGAACCACAAGATCCTCCGCAACGTCGCGAGATTCCTGTTTATAAGCCATCCGACCGTATCGGTACCGACTGCATCACCGTAGATGCCAAGAAAGTAGTGGCTGTTGTGCATACCGACCGTCCTAACGAGGTAGGTAAGTTCACTCCGCTGGATGAAACCACACAAAAGATAGGTAATAATGTGGCTAAGTTCCTCGAAGATGAGATGAAAGCCGGACGTATCCCTGCTTCCTTCCTGCCTATCCAAAGTGGCGTAGGTAACGTGGCAAATGCTGTGTTAGGTGCCCTGGGCGAGAACAAGCACATCCCTGCTTTTGAGATGTACACCGAGGTTATTCAGGACTCTGTGGTTGGATTGATGAAAGAAGGACGAATCAAGTTCGCTTCCGGATGCTCTCTCACCATCGGCGCTGATAAACTGCAGGACATCATCGACCACATGGACTTCTTCAAGGACAAAATCGTTCTTCGTCCACAGGAGATTTCCAATAACCCCGAATTAGCCCGCCGTATGGGATTGATTACCATCAACACCGCCCTCGAGGCAGATATCTATGGTAATATCAACTCCACTCACGTTTGTGGCACTAAGATGATGAATGGTATTGGTGGTTCTGGTGACTTCACTCGTAACGCCTATATCTCTATCTATACCACTCCTTCCACCGCCAAGAACGGCTGCATCTCGGCTTTCGTTCCTATGGTTAGCCACCTCGACCACTCTGAGCACTCGGTCAAGATTATCATTACCGAACATGGTATTGCTGATTTGCGTGGTAAGAACCCTGTTGAACGTGCGCACGAAATCATCAATAACTGCGTGGACCCCGAGTATCGTCCGTTATTGAACGAGTACCTCGAGATGTCTAAAGTCGCTCAAACTCCTCATACATTGTCTTGCGCGCTCGCTATGCACGAGGAATTCCTCAAATCCGGCGATATGCGTAACACCAAGTGGGA
>JAGHRV010000046.1 GCA_018066175.1 Candidatus Colicola equi
GGGGCGGGCTTGTCGGTTTACTCTGCCGCCCTTCCGGCATTTATCCCACTCGCGGAAAATTAAAATGGTAAGTCGTTGCCGTCTCCGAAGTCCTCAGCGGCCTCTGCTTGCATCTGGTCAAACGTGAGCAGCGTTGGATCTTGCGGCACTTGCGGAATAGTCGGCATCTGCGGTGGCGCTGCTACCGTGGTGCTTTCGGGTGTCGGTCGTGGGTCGGTCGTGGGTTGCGCTGCTCCCAGCTTCTCCACTTTCCACGCTCTCAGCGAGGTAAACCATCTGCCGTTCCACTCGCGGCTCTCCGGATCAAACGAAACCGTGACTTCATCGCCTACGTGTACCGGGTTATTCTGCACGCGATCGCTGCCAAAAAGCTCGAAGCAAAGATTGGTAGGGTACTTATCGTCCGGCACTTCAATCACGAATGATTGACTGACCCATGCTTTACCTGCTTTACTCACACCCTCCTGCAGAGGGAGTACGTGCGTAATCTTGCCGCTGGCTGTATAAGTTTGCTGCTCCATAATCAACTCTCCTTAATGATACCACGTTTAACAAGTTCAAAGAAGCATTCCTTAGTAGCAGCAATATCTGCCATAGCATCGTGCGCATCCTCAAAGCCGTGTCCGAATAACTTCGTATAGAGTTCAATCAGCTTCGGAAACTTAACACTACCATCTGCCTTGCGCACATCGCACCACTGCATGCTGCTTCGCATCGTGTCAATGGTCTTGTACGCCATCAGCTCACCGCACACGTCCGTCTTGCTTACTCGGCACATTTCAGCACCGACTACGTGCGTATCAAATGGGATATTGTGGCCCACGATAACCTCACAATCGGCAGCATCCTCTATCCACCAATTAAGCACGTTAATCAGTTTCTTGCCTTTTGCCGCAGCGACCTCGGTAGTGATGCCGTGTACGGATGATGCTTGCTCGGGAATCTCAAAGCCCTCCGGCTTGACGATAAAGTTACCCTGCTTGCATACCACGCCCGACTTATCCGTTACGATCCATCCCAGCTGCACAAGGCGAGGCCAGTTATCCGTATCAGTAGCCGGAGCGTTATAATTCTTAGGCAGTCCGGTAGTCTCCGTATCAAAGAACATATAGTAGGAATCCGGCTGCCCCTCGTTGAAGATACGCATGTTGTATATCTTCTCGCGGTGCTCCTCTATCCACTCTATAAACTCCTCGCAGATACCTTTCAGCAAACTGCGGCTGCGTTCGTAGTTGAAATCGTAACGCTCGCGGTACATAGTAGCCGTGATATACGGAACTGCCTTTGTCGGGTCTTTCAGCTGGAATACGGTATATTCAAACTCCGTAATCTCGGTGCAATCGCCGTGCTCAATAAGGCAGTACGGATACGTATGATGCTGCCAGTGGTTGAGGAACTTACCAAAAGCATAATCGCCCGTAGTCTTGATATCGTACACCTTATCGCTGCGAAGCTCATCCAGATAGCCGTAGAGTTCTACAGTACCGTATGCTGTTTCCAGCGGAGCATGAACGAAATACTGACTTGTGCAACCCTTAAAGTAGTGTGCCGCATCTTTACACATCTGCATATCAAAGTCAAACGTGAAGCCAT
>JAGHRV010000022.1 GCA_018066175.1 Candidatus Colicola equi
GAGAAGGCAGTGGGCGCGCTGCTTGCAGCGTGCCTCCTGCCTTCTCCTGCGAACTCGAAGTAACTTTCCCGATAGGGGCAAGGGTGGGGAGCGTGTGCTTGCACCGCTCTCCTCCCTTGCCCCGAACAAACCAACTCGCTGAGCGCGCCACGGCACAATGGTGCGGAGTGGAGCAGGGCTCTGCCCTGCGGAACGGAGCAGCATTGTGCCGTGGCGCGAGCGAGGGGTGACGGAGTGGGAGGGCGCGCAAGCGCCCGAGCACGGAGGAACCCCGAGCAGCGCAGCGAGCGAAGCGAGCGAGCATTAGGCGGAGCGAGCCGTTAGGCGAGCGAAGCAGCGAGGGGCGCGTTAGCGCCCCGAGCGTTCCCCTGTATCGCACAAAAAGAAAGGATCCTCGCTTCACAGCGCGAATCCTTGAAAGACATTACTTGTTACCATAAAAGTAATAACACGTTATTCAAAACCTTATATCATGAACGAGACTTACGGAAAGATGTCGTCGAGAACCTGGAGCACTAACTTGCGCTGAAGGTCTTCGATGGCGAGAAGGATGCAAGGCACGTTGATGGCTTGGTTGCCCCTCTCGAATGAAGATGTTTCCTCCACGATGTATTGTCGATAAGACGATGCGTAGAGGACTTTATGTTGGATTTGGATCAGAGCTGCTTGGAGTGCATTCTCGCGACTCTCAAACATCTCGTTGAGCACAGAGCAATCTACTCTCTGCTTGATAGGAGCGCAGTCCACACGATAGCCGTATGCCCACTTTCCACCAATTGTGGCCAGTTCTACATAGTTGCCATCAGTGATGTTGACAACTTCGGGTTCCTCGAAGGTTCCCATCGCGTTAATCTTGACCTCCATGGCTTAAAGACGTAAGTTAGCGAAATCCGTCTTGGTGTACATTGCTATCTGAGCATCGCCCTCGAACTTGTACAGGAGAGTGGTAGGAGACATCTGAGCCTTGAACATCTGAGCAGCATCATTCCAAGTTCTTGCCTGTGCAAGAGTTACACCATTATCGCAGATGTAGTATATGGTGTTTGGAGTATCAAGGGGTGTAGGTTGAAATGGTTGTTGTTGGAAAGTTGGGGTTGGCGCTGAAGGCGCTGCTTGTGGTGGTGGAACCATGCCAAAGACCTCGTCCAAATCGTTCTCGTCAACAGTTGCCGACTTGTGAGCCTCCTTCATCAGGTCCTTGGAAATCTGCTTCTCCATATATTTGCCTGTGCCTAACACTGGGAGAGCCTTGAAATCATCTTGGGACATAGACTGCAACTCCTTGGCGCTACACATAGGCTTGAGCATGAAGTCAGAATACTCGGAATTAGGAGTTGGAATCATTACCGCAGTCGCATAGACCTTGGTAGTACCCGATGGATTGAACAGCTGCTTCACTGGGATTGCAGCATAATAAGTCTTGTTGCCTGCTTGGTCTTTTTCGACCATGTACTTGAAACCTTTGTAGGCTTGCAAGTTGAGAGATACAGAAATGTTAGCCATAATGGTAGTTATTTATGATTAAACTATAATAGGATTGTCGAACTCTACGCTTTTGATAGAAGCCGCGAGACGCACGATTTTGTTGAGTTGTTCCTCTTGATGGGGAAGGAGTCCGTCCTTGTAGTAGCCATCAATCCAAGGATAGTGCATCGTTCGGAAGTACACGTCCATGTCGAATTTTGATATTATAATCAGATATACAGGAGTGTAGCGGTAGGTCTTGAGCAGTTTGAGCCACTCATCATCTGAGAGATATTCCTTGTTGATGGCATAGCCATAGAGCGCCTTGAATGCTTGTAGTGGTGGGAAATCGGGACGCTCGTTGATAGCACGGATGCAGTTCAGAATAGCATTGCGATAGATGTTGACGCGGCATAGTCGAGCAGTATTCGTATCACCAGGAGCATAGAAGGATTGCACTATCTTTCGGGCATCGCGTAGGACTGCAGCATCAGAAGGCACGAAGCGGAGTCCGTGTGCTGCAGAAGATTTGGAAATATCCTTGATGTCGATTGCAGTTGCAAGGTCTTCGAACTTCTTGGCAATGGTCTTGCAATAACCTCGAGTCTCGAGTATGCGGAAGTGCTCTATGACTGAGATTGCATCGATGATTGTTGACTTGCAAGCATCCGGCATTTTGTCAATGGCAGTCGCGAAGGTCTCTTTGACATCTGCCATCAGTGTAGCAAGTTTCTGCAGTTCGGGACTCGCCTTACGTTGAGCAAGATTGTTGACCTCGTTGATAGCCTTATCGACTACTGATAGTTCTGCACCTGTCTTGAGTAGTTCTTCAGCACGGTCTTTGCGTGTTGCCCATTCTTCAATACGATTGAGCACACCTCGAGTGTACTGACTTGCCTTGAGAGTCTTATGGGAGCGCACCATGGCAATGTTATCGGGTATGGCAGGGACGAGGTCAACTTTCTTCAGACGTTTCTTGTTCTTAAGTCGGGTGTCTGCCGCATTGAACAAGCCATTTTCGAACATATCTGCAGGAGCCTGGACGAGGTAGAAGTAATGGTTCAGTGCAGCATAGATAGTCGATGAAAGGCGGTCATGATTGAGGTCGAATATCGATAGAGGACGCTCCACCTTGGAACCCATATCGCGAATAAAAGACGCAGTGTTCTTCACACGGATCTCGATTCTCCAAGTGTGCATCTTAGGATCATAGACGCAAGCTTGTTTGTGAGCGTCACGAATGTACTCCTTGGCACATACGATTTTGTCTTCTCCATCGACCTTAAGTTTGACGGAGTGTTGCGCGAGTTCTGCAGTCTTATCATAGATGCAGACCGCTGCTTCGCTCTTGAGAGTTCCGAACATCATAGTCTCGACCCTTGCTTGGAGTTTGCGCGCCTGTAGGTAGTACTGGATGTCAAACTCTCCATTGAGAGTATCAGACACTCCCTTAACGCTGTATGGCATAGTGTAGTGCTCTGATACCTTCACCGACCCAGTCTTGAGCCAAGTGAAGTTCTTGAGATTGCGGATGAGCTGTGGTCCACTCACGCGGTTGTTGAGATACAGGAAGTCCAGAGCCAAGTCGCAACGAGTAATACGGAGGATAGCAATGCCATATTGTGAGCAGAACTCATCGAGGAGTACGCGCCAATCACCTTGGGAGTTATCGTATAGGATGCGGTTACTCAGTTGTAATGATAGGGTTTCGGGACTGATGGTTGCCATTCGTGGGTTAGAGCATATCGTGCAGAATGGGATAGGAGCCTCAGTGTCTGACGTGAGGCTGACCTCGAATACCTTGGAGTATTGCTTAGTGCCATAATCGCGCTCATGCCAACTGAACTTGGGTGAGTCCTGTGGGCAAGCCATGATGCAACCTCTTGTGCGGCAAGTGAGTTGCAGCCAATCGACTGACGGCAATATGGGAAAATACTTCTGAGGCATTTAGTAACGAGTCCAAAAATTAGTGACCGTACCCGACCTGTGCCACTCAGCATGAATGGTCAGAGTCGGGCGCGAACCTGCAGTAGTGATTTCGCATACGTATATATGGTCAGCACCCTTTGTGCGACCCCAAGTTTTGGCGGTGCGCAAAGACTGATACTGACCAACTATCTTATGACCACTAACTGCAATGTAAAGCATATATGTGAAAGTTTTGAATGTAACGCGATGGGCAACTTAACAATAACCTACACTTTAGTACTCCTAAGACGGGGTATGTTTAGTTGGGAAAGTTGTCTAATTTGGTATTAAAAATGGAGTGGAGGGTCGAGAATCGCCCTCCTTACTCCCCCGAGACAAATCATGTTGCTATATGAGTAACCAGCTCATAGTCCTCGTCCGATTTGCGGTGCAAAGGTAAGGAGATAATTTGTATTTTCCAAATTTTTGAGGGGAAAAGTTTGTTGTAATAGCTTATTTGAAATGATTATAAATTGCGATATATATGTAATATATATGCCGCAAAGTGGCTGCAATGAGCACTTTACAATTCTTCAACGATTATGAGAAAATTATGGCAGAATTATGAAAGTATCATGACACAATTATGAGGAAACTATGGATTGTCGATGGAGAGATACTTGGTTATGTATGGAAAAGGTAAGGAGGACTATCGGGAGAATGGTAGATTTAGCAAGGACAGGGATTGAATTAGTGAATGAGAATGAATGAAAGTGAACTGCGATGAACGTGCTGCAATGGTCTATGAGTATAGTATATGTAGTTTAAGGAATGTGCTAAGACTATTGTTTGGTGATAGTATGATAGTATGAGAGATAAGGAAAAGGATTAGTTGTCCATCGGGAGAATACAGGTGGTGTACCCACATAGGGACATAAATATGCCCGAAACGGAGATTTCGGGCATAAAGTGAACGAGAGTGAACGAAAGTGAACAAAGTCAAACCAAGTCAAGTTGTAAGACAGTTTCAAAATTATCATCATTCTCAAGATCAGCAAGAACAGCATTGCCAAATACCATGGCACCAACACCATTAAAATTACCCTGCACACGGACATCGAAATAAAAGTTATCACCATCTCGAGAGACGCGAACAGATTTAAAAAAATTGTTATAATTAGCATCTTTTTGAACAATGACAATACCAATAGGAGAGACGTCAAAAATAATTATAGCAGTTGGCTGATATGCATAATTATGACACAAATATAACCTAAACATATAATTACTACCGGCTGCAGTAAACGTGTATGAAACAACCCTACAAATGCGAAACCATACGTTAGAAGTACGTATATCGCCTAAAAGCTTAAGACCAAAGGCATTTGTAACAATAGGAATTGAAACATTAGGAATAGAAATCTTCCTGGACGAATTACCAAGAAGTCCAAAAAGATATTCAATGGCGGTAGAGGTCTCGTCTGCAGTGGTCACAACGTTAGAGAGCTTGATGGTGCCGACTTCGAGGCGAGAGTAATTGTAGTAGAACCCTTCGGGGGTGGCGGTTTCGTACACAGCAGACACCCAATAGTCGGGGACATCGACAGCCTTGATGTACAGGTTATCACCGATTTTGAGTTTACCCTTATTGGCAGCAGTCTTGAGCCAAGTCTCCATGTCAGCAATCGTGTCGAAAACCATAGCACGCGTAGCACCCATGGCAATGGTTTCGGCATTATCAGCAGTTGACTTGATGCCTCCAAGAATAGTATTCGGGTCAGTGGCATCATCCTTATGGGTAGCCTCGAGATCCAAGAAATACCTACGTTGATTGTCGGAAGGGTCAATGTAGGAGTTAGCATATAGTTTAGTATCGGGCATAGTAGTATAGAGGTTTTATTGAAGAATAGTCATAGTAGGAGCCTCAGTTGCTTGGAGTCCTACGGACTGAGGATTGAGGACAACACGCTTAGCGGAAAGCGCTGAAGGCGCTGACGGAGAATTGGCAGGGTCGAAATGGAGAATGCCATTGGAATCAGTGTAGATGTTTAGTCCAGATGGTTGGTCAGCCAAATATTTCCTGACCTCATAATCTCCGTAGTAGTAGGATCCACCATCGAGAGGAGTGAATCCGTAAGCAACCTTTTCGGAAGTAGGAGTAAAACCAGGCATAGTTGTATGATTAAATTAAAAGGAGCTCCGTCCAAGGACGGACGGAACTCCAAAAGAAGTATTGTATTTTAGACGAAGAGAAAGGCCATTATCATGCGTTTGCGGTAGTACCGCTGATGATGGTTTCCTCGCCAACCTTGACTGCATAAGCGGTGTTTGCAGCAGGAGTGAGGATAACTGCGGTACGCATAGTAGCCGAACCACCTGCACTGACAACAACTGCACCTGTAGCAGAAATCTGACCGAGGAACTTACCAGTAACGGCAAGAGAAATCTGCATGTTAGGGTTAGCAGCGTCAGAGGTACGATGCTCAGTGTAAGAAGCACCATTCCACGCAAAGTTGTCAACAACCTGCTCAGCAGGAGTTGGAGCCACCTCACCTGGAGTAAGGAGAACCTCGCCCTGGAATCCGTAAGAAGCCATAGCAGCCTCCATCTGCGAAGCGTCAGTGTACTTGGTGTAGATAGCGTCAGCAGTGTCAGCGAGGACAACCGACTGAGAAGAAGTCTCGAGAACTCCGTTAATCTTACGTGAGTGGATAGCAAAAGCGCCTGTGCAAGTAGCACCTACAAGGAGATCACCTGCAGAGTTGAAAGCAAGGTCACCATTAGCAATGCCTGGAATGTCCTTGCAGAGCAGAACAGAGCTTGAGTCAAGAGTGATCTCGACGTAAGCAACATTGGTCTGAGGAACCGAAAGACCTGCAACCTCCTTCATCGCGTGAGTGAGGATAGCGATAGAAAGCTTATCGCCATTGCGCCAACCATCGTTGTTAGCAATGATGTTGGTAGAGAGCTCACCGAGAGTCTTGGTAGCAATAGCGAAAGAAGCAGCAACGTTGACACCAGTGTTAAAGCCATCCTCCTCGAAAGACTGAACGAGCGAAGGCAGACCACCACGGCTGACCTCATAAGGAGCAACAACCGAAGCGCGAGCCTGAGCCTCCTGCTTAGTCAGGAATACAGGAGAAGCAGCGAGATTGTACTTGCTGAACATGTTGAAGTCCGAGTTGTTTTCCGGCTTGGTCTGCCAAGCGCGTGCCTCGATGGCGCTGATGATGCGGAAGAAATTCACGATGTTAGCGAGACGAGAGCGATGCTGACGCTGCAGAAGGCTTGCACCCTCGCCCTTAGAAGAATTGCTATAGCTGCGCTCAGCAACTACAGTCTGAGAACCACGCTTACGGAAGTTCATAGAGCCAACGTTACCACTAACCTTAGCGTTGACAAGATTCTTAAGAATACCCATAGAAATTGAGAATTAAGAACGTTAAACAATAATAACTAAAAACTTTATTATGGAACAATCACAAGATTTTGTCCTTGTAACCCCAAGAGGCTGCACAATAGTCGAGATAGTCCTGCTTACGCATATCCTCCATATCGTCTATGCCATAGAAGTTCCAGGACATAGTCTGCGAAGACGCGAGGTATGCACCACGTTCCTTGCGTACGTGAACACAAGCATAGGAATGGTCCCACGAACGATACGCACCAAGACGATAAGAACCCGAAGAAGGAGTGTTGACCGATAGTTGGATATTAGCACCCTTCTTGTTCACAGCAACCGTACCCGTACCCTTGGTATTGAGTTGGATGGCGCAGATCTGAGGAGTGGAAGTCCAAGCAGTATAAGGAGCACCCGAAGACGCTTCTTCGTATGCGACCTTCACGATCACGATGAAATCACCATCGCGGAAGTCAGGATTTTTCTCGATCACGATTCTGCTGAAGTCGGAAATGGCCATTGATTCGACATTGGTAGAGTTCTGCAAGGCAATGGACGTGTACCAACCACCATCTAAGGTCTGCTTGCACTGGATGATAGGCAGAGTTCCGCACGATATTTGGAGTTCAGACCAAATACACTGCTTCGAGTCGATGAGTTCCTTGGGAAGAACCAGGAGGTCGCGTTTCATATTGTGGCTGATGAAATGGGTGTACGGACGTTTGAAAAACTTATTGTTTTCCCAAAAGGCTGGCAACCACTCCGTGATTTGAGAACCGATGAGAGTGAGGTTAGGCATCAGCATACGCGTATCGCGCTGAGCGCGAGACGCACCATCACCCTTGGCAGAGGTAGTACGGAAACGAGTAGTAACAACCTGCTTGCCTCCGTAGTTCTTGTAGGTCTGATTGCCGAGGTTTCCCGACAATGGGTTATTATATATGGATTGAGTCTGAGCCATAGATTATAAGTTTTTATATTCGGTACGTGCGTCAAAGTTAGGGCAGCTCTTGTTTGGATTGAGGTCATGATGTCCAACAATCTCTGCTTCTGGACAAAGAGACTTGAGGTATCTGAGGACATTGACCAGAGTCTGCTTTTGTGCTTTGGTTCGGGTATCTCCCATCTTACCACCTTCGTAACATACACCGATAGAACACTTGTTGAAACCTGCTACGTGAGCACCAGGAGTCTCGAGATCTCGCCCGAGGTGGAGAGTTCCGTCAGTGGTGATGTAATAATGGTAGCCAATATCATCCCACTTGTTGTGCTCTATGTGGTCCTTCCGACATGCCTCGAAAGGGTAAGGTTTGCGAGGATCCGTATCAGCACAATGGACTACTATGTATTTAATCTTTCTTTTCACGTTTCTCTACATGTTTGGTTCCGATGGTCAGGAGAGCCTTGAGAGCACCGAGAACCCAATGATACCATTTCATAATTACTCTTTGGTTTTAGGTTTATAGAAAAGATATTCTGCGTAGGACTTTATGCCCAGGAGGGTGGCGCATAGCAACAAGAACTGAGCAATGACCATACTCACTGAAGAATCTATCTCTCCCCGGGGTGGAGTGAGCAGACCTGTGAAGGCTAAGACTACGGCAGCTATGAATGCTGCCCAGGCGAGAATTTTATTGTTCATAGACTATTGTTATTGATGGGGTGGAGATACACTCCGAAATTTCGCTGCAAATATAAGGGTATTCTCTGAGTATCGCAAGGGTATCGGTTAGGTTTCGTTTGTGTCAAGACCTGCATAATTCCGTGAAACATTATGAAAAACTGCAAATGTTAAAAATGCTAAAAATTGTCGGTCATAACGTCTTTGCTATGGGCAGATAGCAAATTTGTGTTGCTAAGTGCAAGTTTTGAAGGCTGCAAGCAAGGTGCTGAGAGTCCCGAGATTGCTCATATTTGGCGCGTAGCGCACGATAATATGTAAGGTGGAGAATTGGTCAGCTGAGAAATTTGGCGCGCCCTACGCGCACGCACACGCGCACGGGTAATTTGCCCCTGGTGATGATATGGAAGGTTCTATGTGTCAGAATTTTATGAAATCGAATTTTGTGAAAAAACGGCGGTGTTACTTGCACCGCTAATGCCCCCAGTGGAATCGAGATCCTGGCGATTGCTTATCTTGAAAAACGCTGGCAGAAATGTTAAAATTGGGGGTCATTTTAACAATTAGTGTTAAATATTGTTAAAAAATGACGGCATTTTTCAAGAAACTATTGTTTTTTTCAAAAATTTTTCGTATCTTTGCAGTACAAAATTAGAAAGTTTAACACGTTAAATTATAAGACATTATGGCAAAGATTTTCGATTGGGTGATAAGGCATTACGGACCTATCGCAGAAAAAGGCGAAGATATGGGCGCAGGAGATAGTTGGGGATACATGCTGCAATGGTGCAGACAATTGGCATTGCTGAAAGCCGAAGAGAAACTAAAGTTCTGCTATGCAGTATCAGTAGAACCAATGGAAACAAAGGCTGTAGGCATATTCGCGGAAGGAACCATCCACGGCTATAAAGTCAAGGTAGGAGAGCAAGAGCACTGCTATCTGATAGAACCAAGGGTACGCGAGAGAAAGAGCCAAGCTTGGTGCGGACTATAACCAGGAGGGCGAGAGCCCTCCATCAATAATAACTTATAAAAACAAGGAACATGGAGAAGAACTTCAAATTAGAAATTCGTCGAGACTATCACATCGAGAATTTAGAAACTGCCTATTTCGAGCATTTAGGGCAAGCAATAATAAGAGTCAAGACGTTCGGCAGAGAACAAAGAAGAGCGGACAAATGTCCATTGCATTATAGTTGGATTGCAATCGCATACAACGATGAAGCAGAAGCCGAAGGTGTCAGAGTAGTAAATGGCATATTTGACAGAGAATGGAACCCGATAATAGAGAACATAAACGCAGTACAATAAACTTAAAACCCGAGACAATTATGAAAGCTAAGAAGAACCTGTACAACGCACCTGCAACCAAGGTGGTAGATATTGTACTTGATTTTATCCAAGACGTATATGATTGGTGTCTTGATGATGACATCAAGTTCCACGATGAGAACCTTGACAACGTACTCGCTACGCTCAACGCGCTATCAGAATGGGAAATGCCAACCGAACTGATAAAGAAGATAATCAAGGGCGAGAAGAATTATGAAGACATCGAAGATGTCATAGTAACCGAGGTAATCAACGAGTACCACAAATCCCTGGCGGCATGAAGAATTTGCAAGAGATATTCGCAGCCGAAAGGCTGATCAAGAACCTGATGTGGTTGGAGCGGAGAAATCCGCTCCTCACACCGAAGGAATTATTGGAGGCAGGATGCAAGTTTTCCGATAGGATCAGAGAACAGTTGACCCAGTCGGGCGAGGAGTTCCTTAACGAGGTACTGCCGATGAAGACTCTCGAGATGATGTTGCGATACCTGGTGCATTGCGAGTTGGACGTTATCTCGAAGGTGAACGCAGCACCGAAGATGGAGTACGTTTCTCGAGGTGAGAACAAGATGGCGAGGACGTTCACTACGCTTGGACGCTCATATAAAAGAGACCTCTCCTTGCCGATGGCAAGGGGTAGAGCAGAAAACCTCGGGGGAGGCTCCATCCCGATATGCACCACTGCATAAATATCCATCGACAAGGAAACCGATACCGCCCAGGGGGCGGTGTCGGTCGGGGGTAATAGGGGGTGGCAACCCCCTATAGGAGCGCGAAGCGCGGAAGCCCAAGCGCCAAAGGCGCGAAGCCGCGAAGCGGCGCCATATGCGCCAGCAGGGGTTCGGGGGTAAGACCCCCGATGGAGAGGTTTGGGGAGGACACTCCCCAACCTATTCACGGAGGACTGCTTTTCGATTTACGGAGTATTTTTTATTATGTCTAACATATTATAATATTAAGGATTATGGAAGGAATTGTTAATGGCCATGGTGGCAAGAGATCTAACTGTGGCAGGAAGCCAAAAGGCAGAACAGTGAAGGTGACTTTTAGGGTTACTGAGGAGATTGCAGCGGTGATCAAGGCTCAGAAGAACCAAAATGACTACCTGGAAGCGCTGATAAAGGGTCAAGGTGTGACGCAAGGCGAAGGTAACTAACAGGACGAGAAACCCAACAAGGCGAAGCGCGCCCCCCAAGCGCCCCGAGCGAAGCGAGGGAGCCCCCCGTAAGGGGGGCGCGCCCGACAGGGCGCAGCGCTTGGGGGGCGCCGGGGACGCAAGGCACCCCCCGACCCTGCCGAGCGTGCCGTTAGGCACCCGGTGGGCGCATCTATGCGCCCACGGCAGGGGAGTGGGGGTAGCCGCAGCGGACCCGAATACCGCAAGGTGGACGAGCGAACAAACCAAACGATGGCGGCAGGCAACTGCCGCCATCACGCTTTTTCCCGAGCCACCCCCGGGGGGCGAAAGGCGCATACTTGCGCCCGCCCCCCATGGGGGGTGAGCGAAGGGAAAAGCGATGGTGCGGGGGCGCGCCCAAGCGCGCACCACGTTAGGGGCGCAGATTCACGGAGCGGTTAACGCGGTAACTTTTTCCCGACAAGGCGAAGCGGCAATTGGTGTGGGCGCGCACTTGTGCGCCCACGCAATGCCCGGGTCGGGGGCGCGCCCCCTAAGAGGTAGGGAGCACGGCTTGCCGTGCTCTCTACCTCTGGGGGGCAGCGCCACCGAGCCGAACTCCCACATACTGGGTGCAAGCATTGTCGTTGGCAACCGATAGCAGGAGAAGGCAGTGGGCGCGCTGCTTGCAGCGTGCCTCCTGCCTTCTCCTGCGAACTCGAAGTAACTTTCCCGATAGGGGCAAGGGTGGGGAGCGTGTGCTTGCACCGCTCTCCTCCCTTGCCCCGAAC
>JAGHRV010000008.1 GCA_018066175.1 Candidatus Colicola equi
ATTATATATATTATATATAAGTTAATTAAATTATAATATTAAAATGTAAAAATGTAATATGTAAAATGTAAATTCGGAAGCAAAATCAAATTTCCGCGCGCGATATATAATGTCTAATTTTGAGAATTACGAAAAATCAAAATTCCATCGCAATTCACATTTCACATTTCACAAATTGGAGTTCAATCCCATTTTTTGCGAATACCATTTTAGCCTACGGTGAGCCTAGGATGAGCCTACGATGAGGCTCTTCCGATTAAGGGTCGAATTGAGGTAAAAAAGTCAATTCGTCAACGTCAATTCGTCAATTCGATGGAATTTGCAATGTTGGCTATTTGGCTAATTCCTGACTGTCCCTTCTCGGCGATGTCCCTATCGCCGTCTCATCGGCTGCTCGCAGCCCCCGAAGAGGTGCTTGCACCGATGAGGAGAGGAGAGACTCAGGTCGTCCATTGATTAAGCCTTGCGGCAATCAATCTTTACGAGCCTGCTGTCTCGACGAAGTCTGTGGGAGATATTTAATAAACTAAAAACCAAACACTAAACACTATGACAGAAAGTAAATTCACCCATGAGGAGGGGATGACATTCCTCAGTGCCCTGGTAGCACTTATCTACAAGTTCGTCAAGTCCATCAAAAAAAAGGGCGATCGTTGAGCCTTCTCGACGAAAAAAGGGAACCCTGATGGGCTCCCTTTTCTGTCGAGAAGAGGCGACTCGAACGCCCGACCCCCACGTCCCGAACGTGGTGCGCTACCAACTGCGCTACTTCTCGGTCGCGTCAGCGACCTCTTCGATCGCTTGCGCGTGTTTTTAATTATTTCGGTAGGCCTTGGGGGTGAGACCGGTGTGGGATTTGAAGAAGCGATTGAAGAACGCTACATTATCAAAGCCCAGACTTAATGCAATCTCTTTAACCTGAAGACCTGATATTTTCAGTTGTGCTTTAGCATCCGTTAGGATGGCCTCGTTGATGATGTCTCCTGCCGTCTTATCACTCACCTGCTTGATGGTGCTGCATAAGTGCGGAAGGGTGACGCGCATAGCATCGGCATATTGCGATACATGGTGCCACTCCGTGTAATGCTCCAGTACTTTTCTGGTGTACTCCTGGTAAATCTCTGTTTTACGATCCTGCGGTTTGACTAAGTAATCTTCCTGTTTGCGAGCATAATGCGAATAGGATGTTTGCAGCAAGTTGAAGATATACACCATCTTATCCGAGTTGAGCATAGAAGGCTGGCAATTAGAGGCCTTGAACAAGGTTTTAGTCATATCCGTAATCACTTCGGCTTGGTCTTGTTCCAAGTGAATGATCGGGCTTTTTAATTGCAGCGCTTCCAGAGACATACGACTGGAGAACGTGTTTCTGTCAAGGAACGAAGAAGAGAAGAGGATGTAATAGACCAATGCATCGTCGGTGAACTCATGGATAAGCAGAAAACTGCCGGGTTCCAACAGAAGCACATCATTCTCGTGAAAATCATACTGCGTGATGTTGATAGTGGCTTTAGCATGGCCACGCACCATAAATGCATACACGCCGCATTTAATCTTACACGGAAAGCGTCCGTACTCATTCATTATCTTGCCGCTGGCATCTCCAATTAAGTAGTCTACCGGGCAATCGAGAAGGGGTATCTTCTTGTCTTCCATAGGCTCTTATTCAAAAGCGAGTGCAAAGGTACTGCTTTTTTTTGGAAAAAACAAAAAAAAATGCACTTTTTGCGAAAAAAAGCGCATTTTATTACGAAAAACCTTAAAAAAGTGTAGGACTATTCTCGTCCATTTTCTGTAAGATAGTCCGAATGACCGCCTCGCGAATGAGTTTGCTGCGGTTGGTAACATGAAACTGTTCGCAGTACCTATCCAATGCCCTGACTTCGGCATCATTGAGCATGATAGTGACTTTATTATTTCGAGGAGCTTTGCGCATAATCAGAAAGCGATGGCCATTCGTACGCCAACGGTAACGATGTTATGAATATTTTGTTTGGTATAGGGTATATTATTGGGCATCAGTTCGGAATCCTCCACTTTAGCCTGTTGGAAATTAGCGCGTACGCCCAATAAGAGGGCATGTTTATCGGAGAACTGATAGCGCCAACTGAGGTCGATACGACTGCATATACCTCCTAATTCAGGTTTTTTTACGGCTGCGCCGTATCCCAGTCCCACACCTATTTCCGGAGCATGTTTACCTTCCATAAGAGGCACCGACACGACAGCCATGATGGGGATGATATTGTACCAATTGCCGGCCTTGATGCCGGTATATCCGATGCTACCGCCCAGGAAGATTTTCTTGCCTTTTATCTGTCGTGAACCAATCTGCATATCCACACCGAAGAACCCGCCATCGTGGATAGAAGGAATGAAGGCGGCACCTCCGGCGAAGTCCAATCGCAAGGATATCTTATGGGAGGAAGGCGTAGGTTGCTCTTCCACCTCTTCTACCACTTCTTCTGCTTTTATCTCCGTTACATCGGCACGCATGAACTGATAGCGGCGGCCATCCTTATCGCGCACCAGGACCACGTCATCGTTTTGCAGTAGGATTTCACCGGTGATGGTCTTGCCTGAACTAAGTACAACCGTTTCGGCCTGCATCGTAACGGCTAAGCCTATAATGAATAAAAGTAAGAGGTGTTTTTTCATACTATTTAATTATTTCAAAGTCTATTTGTCTGAGGTCCAAATCGGCTCGTACCACGCGTACGCAGAGTCGATTGCCTAACATATATTGTTCTTTACTATGTTTGCCACGAATGCAGAAGTTTTTTTCGTCTAACTCCATATAGTCATCCTCGCTGAGCGTGCGCATTGGCACCAGTCCTTCGCAATGGGTATCGTCCAATCTAACAAACAACCCATAGGGTGTGACGCTCACTATCTGTCCCATGAACTGTTGCCCTATATGGTCCTGAATCCATAGTATTTGGAACTCCTTCTCGGAGTCCCTTTCGGCCTGTGTTGCTTCCTGTTCCATTTGACTAAGATGGTCGCATGCCTCCGGCAAGTCCGTGTCTAATTGCACCCCACGTTCGCCAAGCAGGTACTTAGCCACTAAGCGATGTACAATCATATCCGGATACCGGCGGATAGGTGAGGTGAAGTGGGTGTAGTAATCAAAGGCCAGGCCGTAGTGACCGATGTTTTCGGTTGAATAGACAGCCTTCGCCATGGCTCGGATGGTGAGCATCTCAATCACGGACTGCGGCACTCGGTCCCCCATGCGGCGTTCGAACTTATGCACGGCCGTTAGTTTGTCGTCATCGGGTTTATCGTGAATACGATAGATAGCCTCCTTGCCGGTCTTGCTGAGCAAGGTAGCGATGGTGCGATTAGCCAGCAGCATAAACTCCTCGATGAGGTGGTTAGACTCCATGGGGTTCTCGAAGTAGATATCCACCGGATGTCCATGTTCGTCCAACTTAAACCGCATCTCTTCTTGCTCTATATCCAACGCTCCGGCGTCCATGCGTTTGCGGCGCAGGATAGTGGCTAAGAAATGCAGCGTCTTGATAGCCTGTATGAGTTCATCGCTTTGGGTCTCGTCGGGATGGTTATTGATGATGTCTTGTGCCTGTTGGTAATTGAGTCGGTAGTTGCTGCGAATGACGGTGCGGCATACCTTTGATTTTATCACGCGTGCGTCATGCGCCAGCGTGAACACAACTGATACACACAGTTTATCTTCGTTCGGCCGCAACGAACATAGGTTATTACACAGCCGTTCGGGCAGCATCGGTAGCACGCGATCCACCAAGTACACGCTGGTGCCACGATCATAGGCCTCGCTATTCTCCTTACTGCCTAAGGTCACGAAATGTGTTACGTCAGCAATATGCACTCCCACCTGATAATCGCCCGTGTCCGTAATGGCAAAACTGAGGGCATCATCAAAGTCCTTAGCATCCGCCGGATCAATGGTGAAGGTTAGCACTTCACGCATGTCTCGACGACGTAATATTTCGGAGTCCAAATTCATTTTTATCAAAAATTTGCGCAAAGTTACACAAAAATTTGCATATATCAAAAAAAATCAGTATCTTTGCACACTTTTTTATGAAATAAATCCTTAAATTAATCTACTAAAATGAGTACAATTAAAGTTAGTCATGTTAATCAGCCTAATTGGCTTGAGATTACAGTGAGAGCCAATCTGCCGAAGAACCTAGAGAAGTTGCAAGAGATTGCATATAACCTTTGGTGGGTATGGAATAGTGATGCAAAGAACATTTTCCGTTATATTGATAACGACTTATGGCATGCAGCCGAGTCCAATCCTGTTCGTTTGTTGAACATCATTTCGTACGAGCGTATGAAGGAGTTGAGCGAGGATAAGGTGTTTATGGCTCAGTTGGACAAGACGTATGCTGATTTCCGTGCGTACATGGATGCTCCTCGTGACAAGAAAAAACCGTCCATCGCTTATTTCTCGATGGAATATGGTTTGACGCATATCCTCAAGATCTACAGTGGTGGTTTAGGTATTTTGGCCGGCGACTATCTGAAGGAAGCATCGGACTGCAACGTTGATATGACGGCTATCGGTTTCTTATACCGTTATGGTTATTTTACCCAGACGCTGTCTCCCGAAGGACAACAGATTGCCAATTACGAGGCTCAGAACTTCTCGTTACTGCCCATCACGCCGGTTAAGGACCAGAATGGTCAGCAGATGATCATCGAGGTGCCTTATCCTGACCGTCAGGTATATGCTTACTTATGGAAAGTGGCCGTAGGTCGTATCAACCTCTACCTGTTGGATACGGACAATGAGATGAACTCCGAGTGGGATCGTCAGATTACCCATCAATTGTATGGTGGCGACTGGGAGAACCGTATCAAACAAGAGATTATGTTGGGTATAGGTGGTACGTTGGCTCTGAATAAATTAGGCATCAAGAAGGATGTTTACCATTGCAACGAGGGTCATGCAGCTCTGATGGGTCTGCAACGTTTGGTGGATTTAGTTGAGCAGGAGCACCTGAGTTTCCAACAAGCCTTAGAGGTGGTTCGCGCCAGCGGTTTATACACGTGCCATACGCCGGTTCCTGCCGGACACGATTACTTTGAGGAGGGGCTATTCTACAAGTATATGAATAGTTACGCTGCTCGTTTAGGTATCGAATGGAAAGAACTCATCGGTATGGGACGTCAAAATCCAGAGGATAACGGTGAGAAATTCTCAATGTCCGTCTTTGCCCTTAATACATGCCAAGAGGCCAATGGTGTAAGTTGGTTGCATGGTGAGGTAAGTAAGAAGATGTTTGCTCCGGTATGGCCGGGTTATTTCCCAGAGGAGTTGCACGTTAGTTATGTAACGAACGGTGTGCACATGCCTACATGGGCTGCTACCGAGTGGAAAGAAGTGTATGAGAAATACCTGCCTAAGGAGTGGATTAATGACCAATCCAATCCTAAGATGTGGGCGCCATACGCTGAACTGCCGGATGAGTTGATTTGGAAAACTCGTATGAACCTGAAAATCAAACTGATTGAGTATATCCAGGATAAATTCCAACAAGACTGGATGAAGTCGCAAGGTGATCCGGCTCGTATCGTGAAGGCTTTGCATGAGATGAACCCCAATAACTTGATTATCGGTTTTGGTCGTCGTTTTGCTACCTATAAACGTGCTCACTTGCTATTCACGGACCTGGAGCGTTTGGATAAACTGGTGAATAACCCTGCTTATCCTGTTCAGTTCCTGTTCACGGGTAAGGCTCACCCGGCCGATGGTGGTGGACAAGGTCTAATTAAGCGTATTATTGAGATCAGTCGTATGCCTCAGTTCTTAGGCAAGATTATCTTCCTGGAGAACTACGATATGCGTTTGGCTAAACGTTTGGTAAGCGGTGTAGATATTTGGTTGAACACGCCTACTCGTCCATTAGAGGCTTCGGGTACGTCCGGTGAGAAAGCCCAAATGAACGGTGTGTTGAACTTCTCCGTTAAAGATGGTTGGTGGTATGAGTTTGCTAAGGAAGGTGCCGGATGGTCGCTGACCGATAAACGTACCTACGAGAACCAAGCTCACCAAGACCAATTGGATGCTGCTACTATCTATCAGTTATTAGAGAACGAGATTATTCCTCTCTATTACGCCAAGAATAGTAAAGGCTACTCGCCCGAATGGATTCAGACGATTAAGAACTCCATGACTCAGATCACGCCTAATGTGACTACCAAACGTATGATGGACGATTACTTTGATCGTTTCTACAATAAGTTGGCTCAACGTCACGCTTTACTGGCCAAGAATAACTACGAGGTTGCTCGTCAGATTGCCGCTTGGAAGGAGAATATCGTGGCTAACTGGGACGACATAGAGGTCATCAAAGCCGAGTTGCCTAATGTGCCGGTAGATAATATTCCTAACGTAGGTGAGAGCTACCTGCTCAATGTAGAGTTGGATACGCATAACCTCAACGACAAGGGTATAGGCGTTGAATTGGTGGTTATTCGCACCTCCAGCCACAATAATAATAAACTCTATGAGGTTGTTCCATTGAAGATGGTGAAGGCCGAAGGCAGTCATCTGTTCTTCGAAACCAATTACCGCCTCAATTACGCTGGCGGCATGAAGTTCGGATTGCGTATGTATCCGAATAACGACTTACTACCTCACCGTATGGACTTTGCTTACGTTCGCTGGTTATAATCGCGCGCGTGCGTAATATAATAAGGAAAGGAGCCGCTATTGCGACTCCTTTTCTTGTAGCGGGGCCCGGGATTGAACCGGGGACCTCATGATTATGAATCATGCGCTCTAACCAGCTGAGCTACCCCGCCATTTCGAAAAGCGAGTGCAAAAGTACTGCTTTTTTTTGACATACGCAAATCTTTTTCAAAAAAAACGTGCTTTTTTATCGCTTTATGGTGGATTTTGGCATTTTATCACTTGTATAAGAAGCGTTTGATGGACTTTTTAGGTGTTTTTTCAAACTCTTTCTCTACAATCTCAATGTCACTGACTTTGCTATATCCGGGCAGCAGTTTATTGAGTTTTTGCAGGTTCTCGTTCATCAGTTGCGTTATTTTCTCCAAGTTATCCTCAATCTGTTGCATCTCGGGGAAGACCAATCCGATTAGTTTGCCATCGCGCTCCACGATCACCGATTCGGCTACGCCATCCATGGAATTGAGTTTATCTTCGATCTCCTCGGGGTAGATATTCTGTCCGCTGGCACCTAATATCATGTTCTTGCTGCGTCCACGCAGGAAGAGATTGCCTTTGCGGTCCAGCACACCTATATCGCCGGTGCGCATCCAACCGTCGTCGGTGAAGATATTATCGGTGGCTTGGATGTTTTTGTAATACCCGCGCATCACATTTTCGCCCCGCACGAGAATCTCGCCCGGCACTTTCCGTGGATTATCCGAATCAATGCGTAGTTCGCATCGGTCAATCACCTTACCGCAGGATTTGAATACATATTTACTCCAATGCTCGTAGCATAACAACGGTGCACATTCAGTCATTCCATACCCGCAGGTATAGGGGAAATGGATCTGTCGCATGCAATGCTCCACTTCTTCGTTCAACGCAGCTCCGCCGATGATGAGGAATTGCAATTTACCACCAAAGGCTTGCATGAGTGCGCGATACACTTTCTTGCGAATAGGTATATTAACGAGCGGTGTGAACCATAACGCCTTGATAAGCGGTTTTTGGATGGTGGGAAAGATCTTGCGCTTGAAGATTTTCTCAATCACCAATGGTACGGTCAAAATCATATATGGACCTACATCCTGGAAGGCTTTGAGTAACAAGACCGGATTCAGACTCTTGGTGATGAAATACACGTGTGTTCCTCCGGCTAATTGGTAGATACATTCAAACATCAAACCGAACATGTGTGCCAAGGGCAACATACTGACGTATGTCAATCCAGGATGATTAGGTATATTCGCCTGCGCATACACTACATTGGAACTCAAGTTACGATGGGTGAGCATCACACCTTTCGGTGAACCGGTTGAACCGGAGGTGTAGTTGATAAGAGCCACCTCATCCATGTTATCTGTGGGCATGTGCACGTCGCGTGCGGTGTACCCGTTAGGATATAAGGTAGCAAACTTAGCCTCTATCTCTTCTTCGTTCACTTGCTTTTTGGACTGCATCACTTTCAGATCCTCTATCCCAATAAACGACTCTACGTTGGGCATCTCGTTGGTATCAATACGTCCCTTCACCCACGGACCAACAAAGAGCACTTTGGCCTCCGAGTGATTGACCAACTGATGGATACTCTCGGACGTAAATTCCGGCAGGATACTGACGACCACACATCGTGCTGCAGCAATGGACATATACGCTACGGCCCAGTTGGCAGAGTTCCGTCCGCAGATAGCAATCTTATCTCCGGGCAACACACCCAGGGCATCAAAGAGCAATTGCAGCTTACGGATTTGGACAGCCAAATCGCCATAGGTGTAGTCATAAACTCCTTCGTAATCGGTCAATGCGGGTTCATTCCAGTTAGCCCACATCGTGTCTTGAATAAATTGTAAGTAATGTTTCATAGGTTATGCGTGATTGATTCACGATGCAAAAGTACTACTTTTTATTTAATTGACCAAAAAAAAGGTCTCGCGCCGGCTCACAATGTGGTGTATGTACGTTTATTGGGGTAAAATAGCCTATTTAGGGGCGAAAAATTTGTTTATGTGTATTTTTTTTTGTATCTTTGCAGCGTAATTTGGAATAATATGCTATGGTAGACGAAGTGATTAACCCTGTGGAATATACGGACAGTAGTATCGTGACCTTAGATGGATTGGAGCATATCCGTCGTCGTCCCGGTATGTATATTGGTAAATTAGGTGACGGTTCACATTCGGATGACGGTATTTACGTGCTGATCAAAGAGACGATTGATAACTCGATTGACGAGTTCCGTATGGGTGTAGGTAAGGTGGTGGAAGTGTCGGTGCAAGACGGTTCGGTATCGGTGCGCGACTACGGTCGCGGTATCCCATTGGGCAAGATGGTGGATGCTGTGAGTGTGCTTAATACCGGAGGTAAATACGACAATAAAGCCTTTAAGAAATCAGTCGGATTGAACGGTGTAGGTACCAAGGCGGTGAATGCCTTGAGTATGGATTTTACCGTGCAATCCTTCCAGCCATATAATGACCACTTCCAAACCCGCCGTGCTGTTTTTCATCAGGGCAAGATGGTAGAGGATTCGGGTATTATACCATATGACGGACCGGAGAAACAAGGTACATGGATTCAGTTTACGCCGGATGGATCGAAGGGGTTATTTGAGAACTATCAGTTCCGCGATGACTATATCGAAACGATGCTGCGCAACTATGCGTACCTCAATACCGGTCTCACGCTCGTGTATAATGGCAAGCGGTTCGTATCTAAAAACGGTTTATTTGATTTACTCACCGAACGAATGACGGCGGATCCGCTGTATCCCATCATCCATATCGTAGGTGAAGATATAGAGATTGCACTTACTCACACCAATCAGCCCGGAGATGAGTATTACTCCTTTGTGAATGGTCAATTCACCATCCAGGGCGGTACGCACCAGGCTTCGTATCGCGAGGCGATTGGACGCACTATCAAGGAGTTTTTCAATAAGAACCAAGAACTGGTGGATATCCGTAACGG
>JAGHRV010000051.1 GCA_018066175.1 Candidatus Colicola equi
ATGGCTTCACGTTTGACTTTGATATGCAGATGTGTAAAGATGCGGCACACTACTTTAAGGGTTGCACAAGTCAGTATTTCGTTCATGCTCCGCTGGAAACAGCATACGGTACTGTAGAACTCTACGGTTATCTGGATGAGCTTCGCAGCGATAAGGTGTACGATATCAAGACTACGGGCGATTATGCTTTTGGCAAGTTCCTTAACCACTGGCAGCATCATACGTATCCGTACTGCCTTATTGAGCACGGCGATTGCACCGAGATTACGGAGTTTGAATATACCGTATTCCAGTTGAAAGACCCGACAAAGGCAGTTCCGTATATCACGGCTACTATGTACCGCGAGCGTTACGATTTCAACTATGAGCGCAGCCGCAGTTTGCTGAAAGGTATCTGCGAGGAGTTTATAGAGTGGATAGAGGAGCACCGAAAGAAGATATACAATATGCGTATCTTCAATCAGGAGCAACCAACGCCCTATTATATGTTCTTTGATACGGAGACTACCGGACTGCCTAAGAATTACAACGCTCCGGCTACTGATACGGATAACTGGCCTCGCCTTGTGCAGCTGGGATGGATCGTAACGGATAAGTCGGGCGTGGTATGCAAGCAGGGCAACTTTATCGTCAAGCCGGAGGGCTTTGAGATTCCCGAGCAGGCATCATCCGTACACGGCATCACTACCGAGGTCGCTGCTGCAAAAGGTAAGAACCTTACTAACGTGCTCAAATGGTGGTTTAATGATTTTGCCGATTGTGGGGTTATCGTGGGTCATAACATCCCATTTGATACGCACGTAGTCGGCGCAGAGCTTTGCCGCATTGACCAAGAAGGTATTTGTAACGCAGTTATGAAGTATAAGACCATTGACACGATGCGAAGCAGCATGCAGTGGTGCGATGTGCGCAAGGCAGATGGTAGTGTTAAGTTCCCGAAGCTGATTGAACTCTATACGAAATTATTCGGACACGGCTTTGAGGATGCGCACGATGCTATGGCAGATATCGCTGCTACTAAGGAATGCTTCTTTGAACTTGTAAAACGCGGTATCATTAAGGAGGGTTGATTATGGAACAGCAATATACAGCCAGCGGCAAGATTACGCACGTTCTCCCTCTGCAGGAGGGCGTGAGTAAGGCAGGTAAAGCATGGTGCAGTCAGTCATTCGTGATTGAAGTGCCGGACGATAAGTACCCTACCAATCTTTGCTTCGAGTTATACGGTAGTGAACGCATCCAAAAGAACCCGGTAAAGGAAGGTGATGAGGTGACGGTATCTTTTGATCCGGAGAGCCGCGAGTGGAACGGCAGATGGTTTACCTCGCTTCGTGCATGGAAAGTGGAGAAGCTGGGAGCAGCGCAACCCACGACCGACCCACGACCGACACCCGAAAGCACCACGGTAGCAGCGTCACCGCAGATGCCGACTATTCCGCAAGTTCCGCAAGATCCAACGCTGCTCACGTTTGACCAGATGCAGGCTGAGGCTGCTGAGGACTTCGGAGACGGCAACGACTTACCATTTTAATTTTCCGCGAGTGGGATAAATGCCGGAAGGGCGGCAGAGTAAACCGACAAGCCCGCCCCACTCGCTTACTACTAACCAACTAAACAATGATAGGAAACGACAACCATATTACACTACTGGGCATCAATCGTAACGAGAGGGAGTTTGATGATTT
>JAGHRV010000068.1 GCA_018066175.1 Candidatus Colicola equi
TTTATTTGGCACAAGTGCCTTATTTTTTAATTGACAGTGCAAAGTTACTGCTTTTTTTTCATATATGCAAATTTTTCAATACTTTTTTTTGTATTTTATTAAAATTGCAATCTTGACTTTGCAAAATTACACTTTTTTGTATTAAAAAAGCAGCCTATCCTCACGGACTGGCTGCTCCAATGTAAAAAGTACAGAAAACAAACGCGGTAGATTATTTAGCCTCCTCTACCTGCGGAGTATTGAATCTCGCTGCATACTCATCCAGCGCTGCACGTTCCTCTTGGGTTACGGGGTCGTGTGCCAGCAGTTTGGAGAGTATCGCGGTGGCTTTGGCGGCATCAATCATACACCTTCACCTCCTCGAAGATAGCATTGAACACCTCTTTGCTGAATACGTTTACGCTCTTGCATCCATTCGCCAGTGGTGCGCTAAATACTACTACGCATCCCACCTCTACGAAGAAATTAAAACCTTTACTATCGCTGATAGTCATCGTGCCCGTTTCTTCTATTTGCTTATAGAGTTCCTCGGCATTCTCCGGCTTCCAGCCTGCGTACTCCGCAATCTCCTTTGCGTTCTTGCCATTGAATACAATAGCATGAACCTCTTTTCTTACTTGCAGTTCCATAACCTTAATTGAAGATATTATGTGTTTCGTCTTCTTCATCGTCCACATCGCTGCCGCTCTGCTGCTCGGTTTCAGCGCTGGGGTCGTTGCTTTCCTCTACGACTTCCGCTTCTTCTATCTCAGCGTTAGGATCGCCCTGCTGGATAGGTGCTTCACCGGGAAGCGCTGCTACAGCTTGCTTCTGCTCCTCTACGTTGGTATTGCCAAACATATCCAACTGCAAGTCGGTATCTTGTGCGGCACGTCTGCGCACCAGCTGTCCGTACTTATCATAGAAGCCTACCTCGCGAGCGTCTATGTCAATAAACTTGTAGCAGGTCTCGCTGACTTCTTTCTGACCGTTCTGCAGGGTGTTGGCAGATACCTCAATCTGGGCACGGATGCTCTTGATCTGCTCGCCGAATTCTTTATTGGCAGCAGACTTCTCGGCTTCTACACCGCAGAGGTCTTTGTAAAGTTTTGCCATGTGCTTTGATTCGGTGTCAATCTCCGCTTCCGTAAGGTTGCGGCTGTAACGCAATACTTCTTTGCTGGCTGCAAGGCGCTCCAGCTGCTCTGCACGCTGCTCAGGGGTGCATTCCTGTAAGATAAACTCTTTCATAATGATTTGT
>JAGHRV010000052.1 GCA_018066175.1 Candidatus Colicola equi
TAGTTAGTGCTTGTAAAAATACCAAGCCGCACCTGCGATGATAGCTACCGTGACTAATACAATCAGCCAAGTGTAGTTCTTACGGGTTGGATTGGATATATACATTTTCTCCTCCGGTGTTGCTTGCGCCAGAGCGGTATCGTAATTTTGTGATTTAGATTGATCCATAGAGATTAGTCGTTTTTGTTCTTACTATAGATGATATACGCAACGATGGCAATCAATGCCAATATCCCAATAGCCAAGATAACACCACCGTTCTTGCCACTATTGGCTAAGGTGGAGAAGTTGGCTATCTTACACTGCTCTTCGTACCGTTTTTGCTCGGCATTGTAGTAGGCGCGTGTACCGAAGATATCCGCCATACCACCCATTATCGCCGAGGACATGTAACCAACGCCCTGCGTTATCTCTTGCCATAAAGTCCCGAAGGCATATGGACTCATATCAATATTCTGTTCCATACTTTACTTCTTTAATACCATTAAAGCTGCCAAAGCAATCATCATATACATCAGCGTTTTGGTGTTGTCGCCGGTGTTTTCTGTTTGCTTCTGTGCTATCTGACCTTGATAGATAATAGCAGCCAACTCGTTCATGTTGTTCCCTGCACTTTCTACTATCTGTACCTCTTTGGAGTTTTTACCATCAGCACGGGAGAAACGTGCTTTGTCCAACTTGGTCACGATGCGTTTCAGTTCATGAGCAGCAGCTACGTTACCATGCTCGGCATCCCATTTGAGTGCCAACTCATACATGGCTTGTATGCGCTTGCCGTGTTCGGTGTCATCACCATCCAATATCGCTTCCAAAGTGCCAATGCTCTGTTTGAGCGAACCTTTGTATTTGCCTGCGAGTTTATTGAACGCATACCTATCCGCCTCAAACTCATCGTGGGTCTGCTTGCGATAGTGTCCTATCTCATGCTGCTTGACAAACTCCTTTTGAAAAGGTGTCAGTTGATCGTACAGTTCATCATTGATGTATAAGATACCTGACTGGTGCGACACCGCCGCTGGCGTGCCGTACATAAATCCGGTATTGGTAGTGTGTTCTATTTGCATTGTTTCTTATTGCTCTATACAGATACAGCCCGCCCGCATTACTACGAGCGAGCCGCATCCAAAAAGAAAACGAGTACTATTGTTTACGCTTGGAGATAACGATTGCCAGTATCACAATCACCACCAAGATTACACCGCCTCCGATGATAAGCCATTTGGTGATGTTCTGTTGTGCCTGTACTTCAGCTGCCTTCGCTTGCGCTTCTGATTCCGCTTTGATAGCAGCGGCATTGGCATCACTCTGGGCTTGCGCGTAGGTCTTGTAACCGCTCTCGCACATACCAAAGAGATAACCTAATACCGATTGCGCGTTGTCCCATTTCTGTTGGTCAAACTTGCCCGTAGTGGTGGT
>JAGHRV010000001.1 GCA_018066175.1 Candidatus Colicola equi
AAAATCTGTTTCAAGCCGATTTCCTGCGCCTCGAACATGGCGGCGCCGATGTACTCCCCGGCAAGATTAGCAGATACCGGAAGCAGGTCTTTGACCATTTTCTCGTTGAATATAAGCTGTATCTCCATAGCGCTACCTGATTGTATTGTCTGCGCCGTCAAGTGTGAACGGCTCGATAGTTAATACTGCCTTTTCTCCCATTACCAGCTCGAAAGCGTCAATTATCTGCTGCTGGATTGGCTGGATCATGGTGCGGTTAAAGAGCCTGAACGCCTGCTCGTATTCTTCGCTGTTAAAGCCGTTACTTTCAGTCGCAACGCCGAAAAGGTTAGGATTAGCACGGAACGCGGTAAATATCTGCTTCTCGCAATGCTTCGAGAGCGTAGAGTATTTCTCGCCGTAATCCGCAACCTCCATTTTCTCAAATGTTGTTCTGTTCTGAACATTGGCGTTCCACGAGAACATGATACGGCCGGCATTTTTGTGTCCGGCGAATTTCTCGTTAAAGTTGCGCTCTATCTCTTTGCGTTCCTTGTCGGTAGGACGTGCGCCTCCGTTGAAATTCACGAGATAACTGCCCATGAAACCACGCTCTATGTTGCCGAGGTGGAAGCTGTCGATGCTGCGCTCTGTTTCGCACGCTTTGACGCTGGCGGAGAATACCGGCTCTGGGTAAAGGTCATCGCCCCACATCTTTACAAGCATGATGCTTTCCGGCTCTCGCGTTCCGGCAATCCAGCGCGGATATACCAGCGTATTGCGTGCGTAGCCGTCCGCCCATTTCTCCGAGTAATAGAAGTTATTGCCGTCCTCATCGGTACGGAGGTATTCTACCGGGATGTTCTCAATCTCGCCGACTGCGCCGTTAGCGTTCAGCGTTATTTTCCAGGCGAAGCCGCCGAGCTGTGCAATGCTTGTGGCCGTTTTCTTTACCAGCTCGCGTGCTTGTGTTCCTCTGCGGTCAAAAGCGCCTGCTGCGCGTCCGTCAAGTCCGTGTGCCGCTTTGATTGCGTTGCCGCAGATGTAATCCACCATGCCCATTGTAACTGTGCGAAGCGTCGGCACGCCCTTGCACAGTCCCTTGATATACTGCGGATATGTATTTTTCTCTCCCCAATACACCCAGCGGCCGCTTGTCTTGCGCTCGACAGGACTTTCGATAAGCCTCTCGATGTATGGATCGATGGCTGCGAATGAGAGCGCCACCGTATTGTCTTTCTCTGCCATTATTTACCCTGATTTATATTGATGCCGCCCTCGCTTTCGCGTACTGCGTGCTGATATTCTCCTATCTGAACGAGGCCGTTGCTGATTATGCCCTTGCGCTGGCTTACCACGTACTCGTATTCGCCGTTTTCAAGCCCCTGTGGGAGCGTTACGGCCACGATGTAGTACGATATGCCAATCGGCGCAAGTTCTGCCGTTACGTCCAATATCTCGCGTTTGCTTACCGTTCCGAATATCTGCACGCGTGCGCTTTCCCCGGCTGTAAGTCCGTTATTCGGGATAAACATCCGCTGCGCTTCGTTCGTATTCTGCAAGTAAATCATCGTTTTTTCTCGTATTTACTCGTATATATCAATTCCGCGTTTTCCGTCCACACAAAAAAAGGGAGCGCTTCACAGCGCCCCCGACACTATTGGGAGAGTAAGAGAGTTTACTCGATTACGCCCTCGGCTACGGTTGCCTCAATCTCGTAAGGGAGCTGATTGTCGTCGCCGGTAAGTTCAAGCGCGTACTGGTTTGTATCGGTCTTGTTGCTGCCGGTCTGCGCGTTTCCGCCTGTGCGGAGTACGCTCTGATCGTAGCCGATGTACCAATACATGCCGTTATTATCAAGAACGATAACTGCCAGCTCGCCGAGAGAAAGGGCGTTCATCTGCGCACGTTTTGTGGTGTCCATGCGTCCGAAATTGATGCTGATAACAGGCTGCTCGCCTGCATACTCGCCCAGCTCGTTGAACTGCGGAGTTACCTCCATAGAAGCCTGGCCTTTCTTGAAGTAAAAGCCCTTGAATTTTTTGCTGGTTACCATTGTCAGCGTGCCGATTTTCTCGCCTGTGCTGTCGAGAGCAACGCTGGCAACGTCGTCGATATTGGCGATATAGATAGCCTTGATACCGCCCACGTTCTTCTCGCAATCGCGAACAAGTCCGTTCAATGTCTGTGAACAAGCCATATTGTTTCTTTCTTTTTAGTCGTTAATCAAAAAAGGGCGGTGGATATTCCACCACCCTTTTGTTCTGATAGTGCGCCCGATGTTAGAGCAGAGTTGCAAGCACCACGCGGTCAGGGAAAGCCACCTGGACGCCGGCGTTCCAACGGAGTTTAACATAGAAAAGGTCTGTCTTCTCATCGTAAACGACCTTTACGCGACGCTCTGCGTCCTCTACGTCTGTGCCGTAGTACATGTTTTCAAGGTTGGTTGCGAAAATCTTGTCAGTACCGGCAAGGCCGTAAGCGCTGATAATCTCGACGTTAGTGCCAGGGAATACGAAGCTGTCAAGGTCTGCGCTTGGCTGGAAGTGGTAAAGGTTAGCGTCTACAAGCTCGAAGCCGAGAGCCT
>JAGHRV010000060.1 GCA_018066175.1 Candidatus Colicola equi
CTGTGGTGATGAATGTGATGAACATTGAGAGCAGTAGTTTTGCAGATAAACTGCTGCACGAGGCATTGGACGAGTCCGCTATCCGATTGGTGGAAGACGAGCAAGGACACAAACAATATGCAAATGCACAACAAACATCATTGATTTTTTGATGGGGCTGGAGCCCGTTAGTACTACTTACGTACCCCTATAGGGGTAGTAAGTGTACGTACTAAGGGCGTCAATCGCAGTCCCTCAAACTTTCACCCAACTACAAATAATTAACGTTTAAAATAATTTTTTTTGTTATGAAAATAGATAATGAATTTATAGAAAAGTATGACCGGTTGGTGCAGTTGATAGTTAACCGCTTTAATGCCAAAGGTATAGATAAGCAAGACCTATTGCAAGAAGGTCGCATAGGATTGATGGAGGCGGCGAAGAAATACGATGAGAGCAGTGGTGTTGAGTTCAGTTCGTACGCCAGTTGGTGGATTCGCAAATACGTTGGTCAATGTATTATTCAGATGCGCAACACCGTAGTTATCCCTGTACGCACGGGCGAGCAGTACGAGCTAAAGAAACGGAGTATAGACGATGTGTATGCCATGGAGGATGATGATTGTATTACGTATGCCGAAGTGATAGCCGGTGGCGATGATTCTGAGCAGAAGTTGATAGAAGAGGAGCGTCGCTTGGCCTTGAGGAAGGCTGTGCAGTTAGCGACGATGTGGTTATCCAAGCGTGAGCGGATGGTGTTGGATGGATTGTATGGGTTAACGAGAAGTCCGATGAGAGTGTCAGAATTGGCCAAACGTGAGGGGACATCCTGCGACCGGATACGGCGAGTTCATGAGAGGGCGATAAGGAAATTGAAGGAGCAGTTAGGGGTAAAATAGGTAAAAAGAAGGAAAAATGCAGAAAAATTCATTTTTTTTGCATTTTTTTTCAAAAAAGGCATACAACAAGGGGTGTTTTGTTGGTATGGTATAGTGAGAGGAGTGATGCAGGGTGAGAGGGGGGG
>JAGHRV010000012.1 GCA_018066175.1 Candidatus Colicola equi
GGAGGCTGACCATACATGGTGTGGATAAGATGATAAATAGGATGGATAAGCTCGCTTATAGCAGACTATATAGCAGCTGATACACATAAAGACGAACGTCTTAGCCAACACCGATATCGAACTTGTGGCGGGACGCCACCGTGAAAAATAAGTCTGCGTAAATCTGCGAGATCTGCGGGAGATTAAATAATGAGAACCAATTAGGAAATGCCGGAATAGTGACCGGTTGTGATGCGCAGGTGGTTTAATTGCCGTTTATAGATACGATTATACTCGTCTTCTAACGTGGGGTCGGCATCCAATATATCGGAAGCGGCTTGTCGAGCCTGCATCAGTATTTGTCCATCGGTGGCCAAACTGGCAATCTTGAGATCAAACGGCAATCCGGACTGTAGCGTACCATCTATATCTCCGGGTCCGCGTAATTGCAGATCCGCCTCGGCTATACGGAAACCATCATTGGTGGCCACCATGATATCCATTCGTTGTCGCGTTTCTTTAGATAATTCAGTTCGTGTGAGCAGAATACAGAAACTCTGGTCCGCCCCTCGTCCCACGCGTCCGCGCAACTGGTGCAACTGACTGAGTCCGAACCGTTCGGCATTCTCGATAATCATCACACTGGCATTGGGCACATTCACGCCCACTTCGATAACGGTTGTAGCCACTAAGATTTGGGTTTCACCGCTCGCGAACCGCTGCATTTGTGCGTCTTTATCCTTGGCTTTCATCTGACCATGCACCATGGATATACGGTACTCGGGGAAGGTGTCGCAGAGGGTGTTATAACCATTCTCGAGGTCTTGCAAATCTAATTTCTCATTCTCTTTGATGAGCGGATACACGACGTATATCTGTCGTCCCAATCCTATTTGTTTGCGAATAAACTCATTGATGCTGCGTCGTCTCAGGATAGAGTAGTGGAAGGTCTGTATGGGTTTGCGTCCCGGTGGTAACTCGTCAATCACGCTGGTGCTCAAGTCGCCATGCACCGTCATGGCTAAGGTGCGTGGAATAGGAGTGGCGGTCATGACTAACACATGAGGCGCCGTCTCGTTCTTGGTCCATAGTTTGCTGCGTTGCTTAACGCCAAAGCGGTGTTGTTCATCAATGATGACCAGTCCTAAGTTAGCGAACTGCACTTCGTCTTCAATCAGGGCATGGGTGCCAATGAGCAGGTTAATCTCGCCGGAGCGCAATCCCTCGTGCAGGGGTTCGCGTTGTTTCTTAGTGGTTGAACCGGTGAGTAGAGCGACTTTCACTTCCGGCATATCTTTGAGCAAGTGGGTCAGTGTCTCAAGGTGTTGGTTAGCGAGAATCTCGGTGGGAGCCATGATGCAGGCTTGGTAGCCATTGTCGATGGCCAATAAGGCACATAGTAGTGCCACTAACGTCTTACCTGACCCCACATCGCCTTGCAATAAACGATTCATCTGACGCCCGCTCTTGAGGTCACCATGAATCTCCTTGACGACGCGTTTTTGGGCATTGGTTAATTCAAAGGGCAGACACTCTTTGTAGAACCGATTGAAGAATCGTCCTACGATAGGCATCGGAAAACCGACCCGTTGTTCGTGGCTCTTCTTTTGCCGCAGGATATGCAGTTGGATATAGAATAATTCCTCAAACTTGAGTCGTTCTCGCGCCCGTTGCATGGAAGCGATGTCTTTGGGGAAGTGCACATTCACCAGCGCTTCGGACAGTCCCATCAGGTGGTTTTTCATTAGCACATCCATGCCTAATGTGTCCGGCACCCCACTTTGTTTGAGGTCCGGCATCAACGAGGCTATGATCTGACGCATTCCTTTGGAGTTCAGTCCGGACCGCTTCATGGCTTCGGTGGTCTCGTAGATAGGTTCTAACCCTTGCGTCATCTCGGGAGTCACTTTGCTCATCAACGTGAGTTCAGGATGCACAAAGTTCCACTCATGATTAAACCGCGACGGTTTGCCGAATAATAAGTAGGGCGTGTTGAGGGCAAGTTTGAGGTACTTGATGCCTTGGAACCAGACTAACTCGCACGTATGGGAGCCATCGTTAAAAGTGGCCGATATACGTTGTGCTTTGCCGATACCAACCGGGTGCCACTCGGTGATTTGACCGATTATCTGCACCGCTGTATCCTCGTCCTGTATATCTGCTATCTTATAGAACTTACTGCGGTCCACATATCGGAAGGGATACTGCTGCAGTATGTCAAAGGCGGTTTGCACCTTTAACTCTTTACGAAGAATGTCGGCACGATGGGCACCGACATTCTTGCAATAGGTAATATCTCGTATAGATAAATCCAAGGTTATTGTAATCTAAATACAACGGGCAACGTGAATTTAACGCGTACGGCTTTACCGCGTTGCATACCGGGTTTCCACTTAGGCATGGACTTGATGACGCGGATAGCCTCTTTATCTAGAGATGGGTCTACGGAACGAACGACTTGGATATCCACGATGGAGCCGTCTTTATTAACCACGAATTGGCAGATAACACGTCCTTGAATGCCGTTCTCTTGCGCAATCATAGGATACTTGATGTTCTCGGATAAGTACTTCATCATAGCTTGCGTACCACCCGGGAACTCAGGTTGTTTCTCAACGATTACGAAGACTACGTTTTCTTCCTCTTCTTCCTCCTCAATCTCTACGGGAGCCTGAATGACCACTTCTGTCTTGTCGTCCTCCGTATTGATTTGGATTTCTTCGGTTTCTACATCATCTTCCACAACGTTCAGCACTTCTACTTCTTGAACGGCTGGTGGTGGAGGTGGTGGAGGTGTCTCTTGGGAGGTTTGCTGAATATCAATCTCCTCCTCAAAGGCGAATTCGGTATCCGCAACCTCATACTTAGTTACTTCCTTTTCCGTCCACTCTAAAGCGACGTAACATACACTCAGCACAAATACGAAGCCAATCAGCACATACATGAACTTCTTGTCTTCCAAACTGGCATTAGGATTCTTTTTGAGTTGCATATTATTTAATATTTTATATTATTCACCAATTTCGGACTGCAAAGTTACTGAAAAAAAATGGAATATACAAATAATTGTGTGATTTTTTTGTGGAAAAGTTGCACTTTTCAAAAAAAAGCAGTACCTTTGCAGGCGAAAATGAATGCTTTGTTCAAAAATAGTGCTCACTTGCTATCTGCGAATGTTGTAGCGCAAGCCATTGGGTTGATTGTTTATCCGATTTTAACTCGGATATATTCTCCTGAGGACTTTGGTTTGTTGAATTTATTTCTCAGTATAGGAGGTATATTGAGCGTTGTTGCCACCATTGAATATCAGGGAGCAATCGTTCTACCATCAGATGATAAAAAAAGTATTGCTTTATTCCATTTGGGGATTGTGACTACGGTGGTGTTGACGGTTTTGTTGTTAGCTTCTAATTTGTTTGATAATTTAATCGGTACGCTTTTTCACACACCAGCTTTGTTATTATGTTGGAAATGGCTTGCTGCTTTTGTCTTTTTAGGTGGTTTGTGGAGTCTGCAAAATAATTGGCTCATTCGTCAGCAGGAGTTTGGTGCGATAAGTGTCTATCAAGTATCTCAAAGTGTGGTTGGGTCAGTTTGTAAAATCGTTTTTGGCGTGATAGGAATGGTTGGAGTGGGATTGATAACATCCTCTATTATTGCCATGGCGGTTGCTCTTATTTTAAGTTGTTGCTTCGAAAGAAAGTTCAATCGTAGGGATATTCTAACTTGTCATACGTCATGGAATGAATTAAAACAAGTTGCGCGTGAATATAAGAACTTCCCTATTTATAGTTTTCCGCGGAGTATTTTGAATAGTGTCAGTGGCAATTTACCAGCGCTTGTTCTTTCTCCCGTATTTGGTTTGACGGAATTGGGATTTTTTGGGATGGCAGTCACACTTGCATTCCGTCCTATTCAACTAATTTCGCAGTCGGTGTATCAGGTATTGTTTCAACGTTATTCCGTTATAATTCGACAACAAGAACAGGTGTTACCTTTTACCATTCAGATGGTTAAAAAAGCGGTATTGGTTATTGTACCCGTTTTTGTCGTATTGTGGTTTGTTTTGCCGACGTTGGTATGTTGGTTATTGGGTGCAGAGTGGGGCACAACAAGTTATTACATTCGAATTATGTTGCCATGGTTGGCTTTAGTGGTAGTGGCTCCAACTCTTGGTTTTATACCGGATATTTTTATGCAACAGAAGACGGCTACTATGATTGAAGTCGGTTATTTCATTCTGCGTGTTTTGGCTTTAGGACTGGGAGTGTGGTGTTTTAGTTTCAAGGTTGCCATATTGGCATACACCGTGGTGGGTTGTATTGTTTTAGGAGGACAAATAGGATGGTATTTCTATCTGCTAATACAATATGAAAAGCATCGTAATACTCAGTCAAATTGTAATCCTAATTGATGAACGATGGATAAATAAGTGAGGACTGAAATTTGTTCAACCGCATTTCCCTGTGTAAAAAGATGCAGTATGTCTTTCTGTAAAAGAGATTTCTTTATTAAGGGTAGATGCGAAGCAAAGTAATTGTTCCAATCGTCTTTCAAATTTTTATTTTCTGCTAACCAAGAGTCAAGTGGGTTCATAGACTGTTCTTTCTCTAATTTATAGTTATTCCCTAAATGAAATTTGTTTAAGCAGTATCGGAATAAACGACCAATCACATCCTGAATGGGCATCGTACGTCCAGCGATAACAACTTGGGTAGGACGGTGTCCAATAATTTCTTTTCCATTGTGCCGCCATTGGGCGATGTGAGGATAACACTGAAGAATCCATTGGTCGTATATAGAATAGTTCCAGCGCATGTAATGAGGTAATTGCAGACAATATTCCATAAAATCGACATCTGCAAAAGGAGAACAGGATTCAGTGAATTGCTGAAAGATAGAAGGCGACCCCAAATTGGCGAACATCAGTCCCCGAACCATTATATAGTACATATCGGCATCGCTGTATTGTGTCATAAAATCTTTTGGAACGATTGTCGCTAAGCGGCTAAGTAAAGTTTTTGAAAACGCTCCCAATCCAAAATAATAGGGTTTTTGCGGCATGAAGCTATTTACAATAATGTCTCCCAACATACCTGTCGCAATCACTCCTGTTTGAGAATGGGGAACTCGTGACATACCGAATTCTACTTGTGCAGGCCCTGCATACTGCAGTTGCATGTTGCTGTGTTGAACAGCAGAATCAATATTGTGTAGATATTCGCCATTGTCTAATGGAACGAAATGCCAAGCAATGCCTAAATGTTTGCTAATTTCGTATGCATAATTTTGATCGAAATAATTTGTTTGAGAAAAAGTGAATGTTTCTATATTCGTTTCTAACTGATGTGCAACCATTACGGTCATTCGGGAATCCAAGCCCGCACTTAGTGGCATAAGGTTCTTCAATCCATATTCCTTGTTTTTGTCTAAGATGCGTTGTAGTGCTTGTCGGAAAAGTGAATCCATTTGAGCGATTACATCTTGGGGGTTGTTTGTCCTTGGAATATTAGAGAAGTGATGATAGGTAATTTTTCTAACTTCTGTTGGACTAATGCGAAGATATTCTCCAGCTTGCAATCGAAAAATGTTTTCTATAGGGGTATGTTCTGTGGGACTATATCCGAAAGTTAACATACTATATGCGTATAGTAAATCGGCAGTATATAATTGTGTTGTTTGTCCCAATCGCTGAATATCACAATCAAAGAAAACTTTATTTCCAGATATATGATAAAAAAGAGGTTTGCTCCCGATGTGGTCGGTGAATATAAGACATGTGCGTTGTCTCTTGTCATAAAATATACCATGAAAAGAACCCCTTAAAAGATTAAAGAACGTTTCTCCTTCTTTTTCATATAAGGCAGCAGGCCATTCTATCCCATATTGTTGTTCCAATTGTTTGCGATTCAATATTACACCTTCCAAGGCATAGGCGTAGATATCCGTTTGCACAAATGGTTTGTCCTTAAGAAACTTATCCAAGGTCTTTTGAGCAATCACCATGTCCTGAACATACATAACACGTCCTTCCACAGCTTCTGTGGGATATGTTAATGAAGGATTATATGTCCCGTAAATTCCATACATATTAAAAGATGCGTTTTCTTATTGTGGGTTGGCGAAAAGAGAATACGTGTTGAATTTGCCGTAAACGATATCGGAAGTAATTGAGAAAGATAAAATATTGATTGGCTTTTTTATGACAATAATCTTGTAAGTCGATGACAAAAGAATCCAAAGGGGTATGCATACTACGAGGGTGAAATTTCCATTCAAAATCATTAAATAGATTATTTGAATGAATAATCTCTGCCCAATAGGGGGCTTGGTCGCCCAAGAGAACTGTCATGTCTTGAAAATCTATTTGACTGAAATCTAATTCTCCACGAGCTGATTTTGCAGGCTCTGCCAACGCACGGAAATGGTTTTTAGGATTAGTTATATGCAAACCGATGTGTCGTTCGGGATATAATTGCAAACCATTAGGAAAAATAATTGCTATCCGATGAGTAATGGACGATGGCAGTGATGCCAACATATCACGGATGAAATTGTTAGATAACAAATCATCACTATCTAGACGGACGGACACGAGTACATCTATGTTTGATGAGTATTTTTGAGCAATGGCTTTGAACTGAGTATTGATGTTGGTGTTGTATGGCAGATATAGAAGTTCAGCCTCTTGACATCCTGCTATACACTGCTCCATTTGTTTGCGAAATGGCATTGGTGTGTCTTCATCCATTAAAATAATCCATTGGAAGTTTTTGCATAATTGATTTTGAACGGAGGGTAGACAAAATTGTTTGAATAAATCTAAACGATAATTCAACCAATCCATGTCTAAAGTGCGAATACATCTCTCATCAAAACGGATGTTGAAACGAGTCAATATAATACATTTATAATTCATGCACGAAGTTTATGAAAGAAGATGCTATTAAATCCCAATGATATTGTGTCAAAAACGATTGACGGCATTGCGTGGCATGGGTCATATATAATGTTGAATCCTTCACATACTGTATAATAGCGGCGGTTACCTGTTCGTGGTTGTCCGGTTGTACCAACGTAATACACGTCTGAATATTAGGAATAGTATGCTTGATGGCTTTTAGTTGACTGTAAACAGATGGTCTGCCAGCGGCTAGATAGTAAAAGAGTTTTATGGGCATACATTGTGTGTTCTCATCGTCAATCTGTCGCAAATCAAGGAATAAATCATAATCCTTCAGATGCTCACAAAAGGTCTCAAATGGAACTTGATACATGGTGTCTAATTGCCAGTTTATATTTGGCATTTTTTCTTTACATCTCGCGACGGCTGCTTGCACATTGCTCCAACCTTTGTCCTTCGTTTTAGGACCGACGTAGAGGATGCGACAACAATCAGTTGGTGTTTTTGCAGGAGTATAAGGTACGTAATCCACACATGGATAATAAGGCAGGTGCAAACGTGGTTGTGGAAGATTTTTATACAAGGAAAACTTGCTTTCTTCTCCGTATATGAATGCATGACAACGCGATGATGCCCATCGAGCTAAACGCGTTTTTATAATCTTTTGAATTGTTTGTTTAATTGTACTCCCATGCAAGTCTTTTTTTGAAGGATAAAATTCTGTAATGTCCCAAACTATTTTGCGTCTTCTGTAACACAATAATATGGCTATTGGAGTGTCTGCCAAGATGATGTCTGGAGAGAATGTCGATAACGCACGACGGATAGTAATCCATTTCTGCAATAAAGATTGGCATTTTAATGTGGAACAAATGTTCACATTATCTCCTACTTCTATTAGACTGTGCCGTTGGTGAAACCAAACTCGATCGTCTTGACAGGAATGAGCCGTTTGTACGAACAAAACATTCATAATCCGTATTTAAGGTTTCTGAACCAGTTAATTGCTAAAGGAATATAGAAATACCATTTATAGACTTTGCTTACACTATAGTAGGTGGTGGGAGTGGCTCCGAACTGCTTATAGTGGTTGGCAACTCCGCGGTGCATGCTGCCTTCAAAATCAAAAGCAACACCTAACTCGCGTGCCATCTTGATAGCTTCCAGTACCAATAAGGCACCGGCTCCGGAGTCTTTATGGGCTGGAGCAAAAGTAGGCATCAAGTAGTACATGTATCGATCGTCCCAAACCAGATACGCTGCGGCATACACTTCCCCGTCAGCATTGCAAATGGAAAGGATGCGTCCTTGGTTGGCGCGTCTGGCCTTGCGGTCTAAAACCAACAAGAACTCACGTTCGTAACTTACTCGACGACTGCGATCCTCCATACATTTAGCATGGAATTGATAAAAGGCTTCGGCACTCATATCGCGTTCAGCGTGCAGACTAAGTGCTTTTTGCAACTGCCGTTTTTTGTTCTTGGAGAACGCTCCAATCACCTTATCCAAATCGCTCAAGTCGTTGATGCGATAGGTCACGCGTTCCTTTACCTTATATCCTAACGCGCGCATGTACTCGGGAAGAGGACTGCCTATAGGATATTGTTGGTAGTAATAAGCCAGGTGCATTTCCGACAATTTAGCATCAATCTGTTTGGCTAAATCTTGCGCTTGGGGCATGGTGCATGTATCAGGATCTACCCACATACCACCAATCTGTGTTTGTTGAGGCATTACAATATAACGCATCCACCAGCGTTTGCGAATAAGGGTGGGCATGTCGGGCAGAATTTCCTCCCAATATTTGCCGGCACAAACGGCATCCATCCACCACTTTTCCATGAAAATAGGTCTCTTATTTGCCATGATATTTTGGTTTACACATTCTTTGCAGCGGCAAAGATACAACTTTTTTTTGAATTGTGCAAATTTATTTAAATTTTTCGTCATCTTGAAAATAAATTTGCGTATATGCTTTTTTTTGTGTACCTTTGCACACTCTATGGCAGATCAGTTCAAATTGACATCTCCTTTTGCCCCTACGGGCGACCAACCGGAAGCTATTCGCCAATTGGTGGATGGCGTTCGTCGTGGGGCTTCTGCACAGACATTATTGGGCGTTACCGGTTCGGGTAAAACCTTTACGATGGCCAATGTAATTGCTCAAATCAATCGTCCTACACTTATATTGAGTCACAATAAAACGTTGGCAGCTCAGTTATATAGTGAGATGAAAGGTTTTTTCCCGAATAATGCCGTAGAGTATTTTGTTTCCTATTATGATTACTACCAACCCGAGGCCTATATCCCGCAAACGGATACATATATTGAAAAAGACCTGAGTGTCAACATGGAAATTGATCGCTTGCGATTGAGTGCTACAGCAGCCTTACTAAGTGGTCGCAAAGATGTGGTGGTGATTTCTTCGGTGAGTTGTTTATACGGTATTGGTAACCCTCAGGATTTCAGCCAATCGTGTTTAACTGTCCGCAAGGGAGATAAACAGGGAATGGAACATTTGCTGCGACAATTGGTGGATGCATCCTATATCCGCAATGATATTGATTTGGTTAGAGGACGTTTCCGCGTGAAGGGAGATACGGTAGATGTATGTTCGGCATATAGTGACGAGATTTTTAGAGTTGTTTTTTGGGGAAATGAGGTGGAAGAAATCTTGCAGTTGGAACCGGGTTCGATGCGTGTTCTGGAGCATTTTGAGCATCTGAACATATATCCGGCCACTATATTCTGCACCTCTCCTGCTCGCATAGAAAGTGCAGTGGCACAAATCAAATTAGACCTGGCTAATCAGGTGAATTATTTCCAAGAAATAGGTGAAAATCAATACGCTGAACGTATCGAAGAACGGGTCAAATATGACCTTGAAATGATACAAGAATTAGGATACTGCTCCGGTGTGGAGAATTATAGTCGTTACTTTGACGGACGTGAACCCGGAACTCCGCCGTATTGCTTATTGGATTACTTCCCAAAAGATATGCTGCTCATCATAGATGAGAGTCATGTGACGGTGCCACAAATTCATGCCATGTATGGTGGAGATAAAGCCCGTAAAGAGAACTTAGTTAATTATGGCTTTCGATTGCCGGCAGCAAGGGATAATCGTCCCTTGACCTTTGAGGAATGGGAGGAGAAAGTGGGACAAGTCATCTTCTGCTCGGCCACTCCTGCGGAATATGAGTTAGCGAAATCCGAAGGTATTGTGGTGGACCAATTGATTCGTCCTACAGGCTTATTGGATCCGGAAATCGAAGTTCGTCCGACCACACATCAGGTGGATGACCTTATGGAGGAGATTCAATTGCGTGTGGACAAGCATCAGCGTGTGTTAGTGACAACACTCACCAAACGAATGGCTGAGGAGATGGACGAGTACTTGCGCAAGTACGGAGTAAAGAGTGCGTATATCCATTCGGATATAGATACGATAGAACGAGTGAAGATTATGGAGGATTTGCGTCAAGGTCAATACGATGTGCTGGTGGGTGTTAATCTGCTGCGCGAAGGATTGGATTTGCCGGAGGTCAGTTTGGTGGCTATCTTGGATGCTGATAAAGAGGGGTTCCTGCGGGATTATCGCTCTTTGACACAAACGGCAGGACGAGCCGCTCGACATATTGAAGGCAAAGTGATTATGTATGGAGACAAAATAACTCGCTCTATGCAAATGACCATTGACGAAACCAATCGTCGTCGCGCCAAGCAAATTCTATATAATGAGGAACATCATATCACACCTCGTGCCGTTCGTAAAGCCATGACTTCCAATCCGTTAGAAGCTTTGTTCCGCAATGCGCAAGCCGAGCAGGAGAAGGTTGAACAAACTATTCGCGACAGCTGGAAACGTGCCCCCTGGCAATCCATGACGGCAAAGGAATTGTACAAGGCAATTGATGCGCAGCGCAAGCGAATGTTGGATGCAGCAAAGAACTTGGATTTCAAAGCAGCAGCTTTACTTAGAGACGAATTATTCCAAATGGAGGCAAGATTAGAGGCTATTCAAGGATAACTAATTGGCCAAAAATCTATAAAATCCTCAAAAATCCCCAAATAAATTTGCATATATGCAATTTTTTGTGTACCTTTGCACGCTAATTTGCGTGATAAGGTGGCGCAATTGTTGTATGTAAACTAAAAATTTTATTTTTAAGATATGAAAAATCGTTTATTTTCTTTGACTGCCTTGTGCTTTTTTGCAATTGGGGCAATGGCACAAAATGACCCTACGTTATTAACTATTAATGGTCAAGAGATTAAGGTCTCTGAGTTTAAGTACATTTATGACAAGAACCATACTGCTTCGGTAGATACATTGTCATTGGATGAGTATTTGGAAATGTTCATTAACTTCAAGTTAAAAGTAATGGAAGCAGAAGCGAATGGTATTGATACCACGCAGGCTTTCAAGGATGAATTGAAAGGCTATCGCGCACAGGCTACACCTAAGTACATGCAGGATGCCGAGGCATTGGATAGTTTGGTTCGTATGAGTTATAATCGTATGTGCTTGGACCGTCGTGCTGCGCACATCGCTGTGGAATGTCCTAAGGATGCACCGGATTCTGTGCAACAAGCGGCTTTGGCAAAGGCTACGGCTTTGCGTCAACGCGTGCTGAATGGAGAAGGCTTCTATGACGTGGCTGCTCAGGAAAGTTCCGTTAAGGGCGACGCTGAATTAGGATGGGTAACACCTTTCCGTTTCGTATATGCCTTAGAGGATGCCGTGTTTAATACTCCGGTTGGTGGCATTACTCCTATTTTCCGCAGTCCTTACGGTTATCATTTTGCTTGGGTAGAGGAAGAACAACCGCATGCAGAGGTTGCTGCTGCGCATATCATGAAGATGGTGCCCGGTGCAGATAGCATAGCCAACATAAATGCAAAACAAAAGATTGATAGTATATATATACTTGCTAAAAGCGGTGCCGACTTTGCTCAATTGGCTAAAACGCAAAGTGATGATAAAGGTTCCGCTATGCGTGGCGGCGATTTAGGTTGGTTTGGCCGTGGTATGATGGTGAAGGCCTTTGAAGATGTTGCTTTTGGTATGGAACCCGGTACTGTAAGTGAACCTTTCCGTAGTCGCTTTGGCTGGCATATTATTCATAAGAGTGCCCAACGCGGCGTGCAACCATTTGATAGCATTCGTGCTCAAATTGAAAAGAATGTGTTGCGCGATGAGCGCAGCAAAGAGGCCGATAAATCCTTCATCCGCAAGACTCGTCAGGAATATAACTTGCCGGATTCATTGTCCGATGAGGCGGTTCGTGAATATGCCGACAATCATCTGGAGGAAAAATACGAGGAGTTCCGTCATTTGGTGCAAGAGTACCACGATGGCATCCTGCTGTTTGATATCAGTTTAGATAAAGTATGGGACCGCGCGTCAAAGGACGAGGAAGGTTTGGCACAGTATTTTGCTGACAATAAGGCTAATTATACTTGGGATGCTCCCCGTTGGAAAGGTGTAGTTATCTACGCTAAAGATGCTGCTCATGCCAAGGCTGCCAAAAAGATTGTGCAGACGGCTAATCCTGATTCCATCCAATCATACATCGCATCTCGTGTTAATACCGATAGCACCAAGTACGTGGTTGTGGAACGTGGACTTTGGGAGCAAGGCAAGAATATGGCCATTGACCAATATGGATTCCGCGTTAAGGATGCCAAGTACGAAAGCGAGACTTATCCGGTGGTTATTCTGTTGGGTAAGAAAATCAAAGTTCCTGTTGAATACACGGATGTTCGCGGTCAAGTAATCAATGACTATCAGGATGCTTTGGAGAAAGTGTGGATTGAAGAACTCAGACAAAAATACACAGTAACAATTAATCAGCCTGTCTTTGATTCGTTGCGTTAACATAGTATTGATTCTTCTTAGCCTCAACTGGGGAAGATGGGATTTGACCGAAGACAAACGCTTTTCGGTCAGTCCGGCTACTCGTGCTATTATAGAGCAGTTAGATTCGCCGTTAGAGATACAAGTGCTATTGGACGAAGGTAAGCATAACTCCGGTTTTGAGCATCTCAATCAAGCAACGCATGACTTGATTGACGAGTTGCGCACGATCAATCCTCATTGTGTCGAAAAAGATGTGGACTTAACTGTTTTAGATCAGTTGCAACCCACCATCGTTCATGAACGTTCGCGGGATGGACAGATGGTGCAAACCAATCTATATCCCTATGCTATTTTGACCTACAAGGGGCATCATAGAGTGATTAAGTTGATTCAAAATAATCCGGGATGTAGTGGTGAGGAAAATCTGAATGGTAGCATAGAGACATTAGAATATCGTTTGGCTGAGGCTATTCAGAACTTACAATCTACAGAGGTGGATCGTATCGTGTTCTTAGAAGGGCATGGCGAATTGAGTGAACGAGATGTATATGACTGGTGTCGGGAACTGAGTAATTATTATCAGATTGACCGAGGGATGTTGGGTAACGTCCCGAATGTGTTGGATGATTATAAGGCTGTTATTGTGGCGGACCCTCGAGAGACCCTCTCTGAAACAGATAAATTTATCATTGACCAATATATCATGCATGGCGGTCGTGTGATGTGGCTATTGGATGGTGTTCGCTTTTCAGGGCAAATGCTGACAGAGAACGGATTGACTCCCATCATAGCCGAGGATTGGGGACTGCGTGATATGTTGTTTCGTTATGGTGTACGAATCAATCCTGTCTTAATCCAAGATCTGCAATGTCGAATGATGCCGGTAGAGGTGAGTGGTGACGCACAAAATCCGCAATTCCAACCGATGCCATGGACCTTTGCGCCCTTGTTATTAACCAGTGAGGCTTCTCCTATCACCAAAAACGTGTCGCAAGTACGCACGATGATGGCGAGTCAAATAGAGGCCGTCGGAGGTGAAGATGGAATACATAAACAAGTGCTGTTGGCTACTTCGTCTGCATCAACCATGGTGGGGGCTCCTGCCGAAGTGAACCTGATGGACCAAACCATTCATCCGGAGATGTTCACGATGGCTTTTTTGCCGGTTGCAATGAGTTTAGAGGGCGAATTCCATTCGATATATGAGCATCGATTACCTCCGGAAGATATGCAGGCAACCATAACCAAGGTGAGTCCTAAGACTCGTCAGATAGTTGTGGCCGGTGCACAAATAGCAGTGGGTGAGTGGCAGCAGAATAACCCCCTTCCTGTGGGCTATGACCAATACATGAAAATGCAATTTGGTAATCGTGATTTCTTGGTGAATGCTGTGCTATGGCTCACGGATAATAATGGACTTGTTGATTTGCGCAGCAAACACATACCGTTGCGGTTGCTAAATGATCAACGAACTCGCAAAGTCGCTCAAACAATTACGATGATCAGTATAATTAGTCCTATCGCCATCTTAGCACTTGTTGGTGGAGTGGTCTTGGGGATCAGAAAAAAGAAATACATAGCATGAAAACAATGAATAAATATCTCATTCTGTTGATTTGCCTTATTGCCCTTCCGTGGCAAGTGATGGCACAACAAGAGCCTTTGCGCATCGCTATGATGCTTCCATTACGAAGTAATGCAACACAACGCGATCAGAATATGGATCGTTTTGTGAACTATTACTTAGGTGCTTTGTTGGCTATCAATGAAGTACAGCGTGACTATGCTCCCATTGAATTACATACCTACGATGTAGAGAAATCTACATATAAACTGCGCGAGGTTTTAGCTCGTCCAGAATTGGATAACATGGATATGATTATAGGTCCTGCTTATGTCTCCCAGGTCAGCATTGCTGCCGAGTGGGCATTGGAACATCAAAAGAGAATTCTATTCCCCTTCTCCTCTTCTGTTCCGGGAATAGAAAACAACCCCTATGTGCTGCAATTTAATCCGTCCGACGAAGTGTCGGCTAAGGCGATGGTTAATTGGATGGAACAAAGAAAAGATTCAATCCATTGCATATTAATTGAGGCTGCTGCTAACGAGATTCCTAATAGCGTGAAGGCGCTGCAACAACAATTGCTCGTTACGGATATCCCTTGTTCGTTCGTCACCATTAAGAGCATATTGGCTGACTCGTTGAATACCGTGCTTGCTGATGATGTGGAGAATATAATCCTGTTCAATACCGAACGTTATAGCAATGTGCGCACCTTGATGCCCTATCTCATGCGTGCTGCGCAAGGAAAGAAACTGACACTTTTATCTCAGTACTCGTGGCAGGGAGAAGCGATTGCTCTTCCGCAAATATATAGTACTGTCTTTCGTCACGAAGTTGATATAGATAGTTTCGCTTATGGAGCAGAATATCGATATTTCTATCCTAATATTGCACGTGTTCCGTCTAAACCTTATTATGATTTATTAGGATTTGATCAAATGAAATATGTGCTCATAACGGCTCTTCGTTTACGCGAGAATAGGGAAGACGCCATCACCATACCTTACATGGGGTTGCAATCCGATATGCAATTTCGTCCAATCAGCCCGATGGGAGGATATCAAAATATGAACATTCACATTGTGCATATCAAATGAAACGATTGACAATTCTTGCCATATTACTGACTACCTGTATCTGCACTTGGGCGCAACCACGCTTGCGCGAACCGGAAATGTATGTGGGATTACATGGAGGGGCAATTGCTTCTATGGGTATGTTTACTCCTCAAGTTGTAGGAACGAAGGCCTTGATGGGAACGGTGCTCTTGAGCGGTGAAGGAGGATTCGTGTTTAGATATGCCGGACATAAATGCTGCGGCTTCCAATTAGAATTGAACTATATGCAGCGAGGATGGCGAGAGAATACAGATGATAATGCAACGGAGGAGGCTCACTATACACGCAGATTAGACTATATCGAAATGCCTTTCTTGGCTCATATCTTCTTTGGTAAGAAAATGTGCCGAGGTTTCTTTAATCTTGGACCTCAAATAGGTTATTGCATTCATGAGTCGGAGTCTGGAACCAAACATCCTACTCAACAGGCGCAGTACGAAGAACTGGAAAATAAATTTGATTGGGGACTGACTGCTGGTTTAGGTCTGCTAGTCCGTACACATAAAGTGGGAGTCTTCCAGTTGGAAGCACGGTTCTCCTATAGTTTAGGTGACTATTTTAGTAACCGAAAAACAGACTACTTCTCTCGCTCTAATCCCATAACCTTGAGTATTAACTTAGGCTACTTATGGGAAATAAAACGAAAAAAATAAAAGATTATATGGCAAAAATTATTTCATTAGCAAACCAAAAAGGTGGAGTAGGCAAAACTACCACCGCAATCAATTTGGCTGCTGCTTTGGCTCGCGAAGGTCAACGCGTCCTCTTGGTGGATGCAGACCCCCAAGCCAACGCTTCTTCCGGATTGGGAGTGGAAATTCGCGATTTAGACAAAACAATCTACGAATGTTTGGTTAATCAACTGGACCCGCATGACGCAATGATTCAAACCAATGTGGATAACCTTCAATTGATTCCAAGTCATATCGACTTGGTCGGCGCAGAGATTGAAATGCTGAATTTGGAAAACAGAGAACAACTGATGAAACATCTGTTACACCAGGTACGTGGAGAGTTTGACTATATACTCATAGACTGCTCGCCATCACTGGGACTAATCACCGTCAATGCTCTTACCGCTAGCGACGCGGTTATCATTCCGGTACAATGTGAGTTCTTCGCATTAGAGGGCATCGCTAAACTGCTATCAACCATCAAGATTATTAAACAAAATCTCAATCCTGCTTTGCAAATTCAAGGATTCTTACTTACGATGTATGATGCGCGCTTGCGTTTGTCAGCACAAGTGTTTGACGAAGTGAAACGCCATTTCGGAGACCTTGTCTTTGATACCTATATCCCGCGTAACGTACGTTTGAGCGAAGCACCAAGTCATGGACTGAGTGTATTAGACTACGATAGCTCAAGTAAAGGAGCAAAATGTTATATTAACTTAGCGAAAGAACTGTTGAGAAAATGAAAAAAACTACTGGATTAGGGCGCGGATTGGATGCGCTCATTGATACACATATTACTACCAGCGGATCAAGTTCAATTAGCGAAGTTGAATTGGACTTAATCGTAGCTAATCCCAATCAGCCTCGGCGCCGTTTTGATGAGGAGGCTATGCAGGAACTGAGTGACTCTATTCGTGAACACGGCGTTATATCACCCATCACGTTACGCAAAAATGCCGATGGCACGTATCTCATTATTGCAGGAGAACGCCGCTTCCGTGCTTCTAAGATGGCGGGCCTACATACCATACCTGCTTATGTGCGCACAGCCAAGGATGAACAGGTGATGGAATGGGCTCTCATCGAGAATATCCAACGCGAAGATTTGGATGCTATTGAAATCGCGCTGGCCTATCAGCGACTGATGGATGATTATGAATTGACACAAGAGAAAATGGCAGCAAGAGTTGGCAAAAAACGTGCTACGGTAGCGAACTACTTGCGATTGCTCAAACTGCCGGCTGAGATTCAAATTGGTATCAAGGAAAAGAAACTGGATATGGGACACGCCCGTGCTATCTTAGGCAGCGCTTCCACCGAACAACAACTGAACCTTTACCGACGTATCTTGAAAGAAGGATTGAGCGTCCGCAAAGTCGAAGAATTGGTTAACGACATCAAATCCAATAAAAAAGTGACGGTTAAGAAAGAATCTCCTTTCTTGATTCAGCAACGCCAATTAGAACAACGTTTGGGTACAAAAGTGAAGATTAGTGAGCATCACATCACCATCTCTTTTGAATCAGAACATGAGTTGTACAACCTATTGACTCGGATACATTGAAAAAGATAATTGGCATATTATTACTCATTCTCCCTATCTTGGCTTGGGCGCAAGAGGTTGAAACTACCCAACCGGATAGTGTGGCGATTGCCATCACATCGAGTGATGTGCTACCCAATGATGCAGGCGTTAGAGATACCTTAGTCGTTGTTGGTAATCAGCACGAGATTATCGTAGGAGATACGGTGACTCCTCAACCACAAGCTACGTGGGATGATGGTTGGAGACCGGATCCGCTACGGGCCGTCTGGATGGGTGCTTTAGTGCCGGGCTTGGGACAAATATACAACCGCAGTTATTGGAAATTACCAATCGTATATGGCGCATTCATGGGATGTATATATGCCGTTATGTGGAATGGTAATATGTACGAAGATTATAGACAAGCCTATCGTGATATATTAACCGACGAAGTACTTTCGACTGATCCTAATCGTTCTTACAATGCTATTCTGCCCAAAGGATACACCATTGAGTCGATGGGAGGACGTGCTACGTACACGAACATATTAAAGAATAAACAAAATACGTATCGCCGTAATAGAGACCTATCCATTGTCGGAATAGCCGCTGTTTATGCCTTGTCCATCATAGATGCTTTCGTAGATGCAGAGTTATTTGACTTTGATATCTCGCCAGATTTGAGTCTAAATGTAGCACCGGAGATCTATTACGATGTGCAACGCCAAAGAAGTTCCGCCGGAATACATTTGGCACTAACTATAAAATGAAAAAAATCTTATATATATTCTTGTTTACATGCGTATCCTGTTCATTGTATGCACAGGATAGCACATCTACCAATCTTGATTCTCTTTATAAGGGACGTTTGCAGTATCTCCCTTTCCAAATTGAAATGCCTTACAACCAAGTTGTAGGTTCCTATATAGATCGCTATTTAAATAATAAGCAACAAACCGCTCGTATCTTATCCCGAGCTGATTATTATTTTCCTATCTTTTGGGATATATTAGGCAAGTATGATTTGCCTTACGAACTCTGTTACTTGCCCGTCATTGAGTCAGCCCTAAATCCCATTGCTCATTCTCCCGTGGGCGCCGCAGGATTATGGCAGTTTATGCCGGCTACAGGTATGTTGTATGGATTGGAGGTAAACTCTTTGGTGGATGAACGAATGGACCCAATCGCCTCAACCGAAGCTGCGTGCAAGTTCCTCAAGAATCTTAACGCCGATTTTGGAGACTGGAATTTAGCCATTGCTGCCTATAATTGTGGTCCGGGAAATGTAAGAAAAGCCATTGCCCGCAGTGGTGGAAAAACGGATTTCTGGTCCATCTATCCCTACCTGCCCCGAGAAACACGCAGCTACCTGCCTATCTTTATCGCAGCGTGCTACGTGATGAACTACGCAGATTTACATGATATTTGCCCGGATACAACTTGGATGTATCCCGCTACCGATACTCTTGTGATCAAACGTCGCCTGCACTTTAACCAATTGGCTGAAGTAATGGGAATCTCTTTGGATACAATACGCAAACTCAATCCGCAGTATCCTAAAGACATTATTCCGGGTGATATATTGTCGAATGAGAAAGCATATACCCTCTGTTTACCAACAGACTTTGTGATATCCTATATCGAAAATGCGGACTCGATTCACCTCTACAAAGCGGATTCGCTTATCAATAACCGCCGTTCGGAAATAGAACTGCTGCATAAACAACCTATTGGCTCCACTACGTATACCGTTAAAAGCGGAGATAACTTGGGCAAGATTGCCAAGAAATACCATGTCACAGTTAAACAACTTAAAACATGGAATAAACTGAAATCAGACAATATCCGTATCGGACAAAAACTCAAGATCTGCAGATAATGGAACCGTTTAAGCAATATTATTCTATTCGTGAAGTGGAACAGCAAACCCAAGTGCCCATCACTACTTTACGCTATTGGGAGAGTCAATTCCCCCAACTCAATCCGCGCAAAGATGGTCACGGCAATCGCTACTATACCGAAAATGATATCGCCTTTATTAAGCAGGTCAAGTTCATTCGTGATGATATGAAAATAACCCGCATTGAGGCTATCAAAAACGAATTGGATAATGGTAAACGAGGCACGGATGCTCGTCAGCGTGCAGCAGAAGTGCTGATGCGAATTCGAAAAGAACTAATGGAAATAAGAGCAAACTTATGAATAACAATCTACAGAGTACATGGAAGAAAATACTTCCCCATTGCGCTATTTTTGTCATCTTTTTATTGGCTTCTGCCATTTATTTTTGGCCTGCGTTGCAAGGAAAAGTTATTTATGCCGGAGATAACATCAATGGTCTTGCCGCTGTTCACGAGAGTTCCGAATTTCACAAAACGACAGGGGATTATACCTATTGGACCGGTTCTATGTTCTCCGGAATGCCCAACTACCAAATTGGCGGTAATGGAGGATTTGTAGTGGATCATATTATGAAGCCCCTCAAGTGGTTCTTCGCTTGGGGAACACGTAATATGGTCTTTATCTTCCTCTTCTATCTCTGCGCTTTCTTCCTATTATTGCGCTCCTTTAAGGTAGATAAATGGCTATCTATGGCCGGCGCTTTTGCTACGGCCCTCAGCAGCTATTTCTTTGTTATCATCGCTGCGCAACACCATGGTAAGTGCTATTCCATTACATGGATGATGCTGGTTATTGTTGGTTTTATCCTCACCTACCGAAAACAGTATGCTTGGGGAGCCTTGCTCATTATGTTCTTCACGTATATTGGCTTCTTCTTGCACCCCCAGATGAGTTACTACATCTGCATGCTGATAGGAATTTTGTTCTTTGCCGAATTGGCTATTGCTGCCAAAGCCAAAGAATGGAAACACTTTATTGTAGCAACACTCATTTTCTTTGTATCCTTTGCGATTGGTATGGGGATGGGGTCTGGAAATATATTTGTCAATAAGGAGTACGCCGAACAAACCATGCGAGGAGGACATTCCGATTTGGTGAAGACCAATGATGCAACCAACAAAACCGAAGGACTTGACCTCGACTATGCTACGGCATGGAGTTATGGCATAAATGAAACGATGACTTTCCTTATTCCTAACTATATGGGAGGCGCATCGGGATATAACGTTGGCGAAAAGTCTGTCCTATACGAGGAATTGGTGAAAGCACGCGTACCAAGAGGCTCGGCTAAACAGTTCTGCCAATCTGCTCCTACTTATTGGGGAGAGAAAGCCTTTACTTCCGGACCCGTCTATATGGGAGCCATTATCTGTTTCCTCTTTGTCTTAGGTCTGATTATCGTTCCCGGACCATATAAATGGGCGCTGCTTATTGCTACGCTCTTCTCTGTTGCTCTCAGTTGGGGACATAATTTCATGTCGTTGACGGAATTGTTTTTCCAATACTTCCCAATGTACAACAAGTTCCGTGCTGTAGAGTCTATCCTTATTGTGGCTGAAATAACGATGCCCCTGTTGGGCTTCCTTGCCTTGCAACAACTCACCTCTTCCCCTATAGGGGGAAGTCGGAAGGGGGCTCATCCTATTCTTATTGCCGCAGGCATTACCGCAGGTATTTGCCTCATTATTGCACTCTTTGGAGGGTCTAATCCTGTCTCCTCTTACGATGTACAGTGGAAAGGACAAGTAGGAAACGAGATTTATCAAATGATTCTGGATCAGCGTACTGCCATGATTCAGGCTGATGCGTGGCGTTCGTTTATCTTCATCTTACTTGCTGCGGCGGTTATTTGGATATATATGCGCAAGAACTTTAAGGTGCAGTATCTTGGACTTATCTTAACGGCGCTGATTGTGGCAGATATGTGGACTGTTGATAAACGTTTCTGCAATGATAGTAATTTTGTTTCTGCAAAAGAGCGTGACAAGGCATTTAAGATGCTACCCTACGAAAAGGACTTGTTAGCAAGTGATCCGTCTCACTATCGCGTACTGAATCTAACGGCTAACACCTTCAACGATGCCCGCACCTCGTATTACCTCAAGTCCATTGGTGGTTATTCGGCAGCTAAACTGCGCCGTTATCAGGATTTGATAGACGAACATATCAGCAAGATGCACATGCCGGTATTGAATATGCTTAATGCTAAGTACATCATCTCAAAAGGACAGAATGGTCAACCTTTCCCATACCTCAACCCGGATGCTTTAGGTAATGCGTGGTTCGTAGATGATGTGTATTATGTGGATAATGCCAATGCCGAATCCGATGCTCTCAATACTGTTGACTTGCGTCGCGTGGCTGTTATGGATACTACCTACGCTCCTAACCGAATCTCAATGCAGGACTTAGCCGGGTCTTTACCGACGGCGAACCGACGGCGAACCGACGGCGAAGACTTGGATGAAGCAATCATCAACCTTACATCTTACGCTCCGAATAAATTGGTTTATGAGGCACAAACGCAGCAAGAGCGACTGGCTGTCTTCTCTGAAATATACTATCCTTATGGATGGAAATGCACCATTGATGGAGAACCGACCGATATCTATCGCGTCAACTATATGTTGCGTGCCGTTAATATCCCTGCCGGACGACATGACATCGTGATGACCTTCGAACCGGATAGCGTGAAGAAAGGCAATACATTAGCCGTAAGTTGTTTCGCCTTGTTCGTGCTTGTCCTAATAGGAACAATAGGTGGATATATCTATAAAAAGAAGATTCGCAAACAGTGACTGAACGGAATATTGCATACGATTATCTGCGCTCATTGGCTATTCTGCTGGTAGCTGTGCTGCATGCTTGGTCTTTGCTCAAGATGGATGAACCGCAATACGGAATGATGTGCTATCTATATCGTGCCATTGTGGACGCAGGAGTTCCTTTGTTTGTGCTAATATCGGGAGCATTGGTATTGTCGTCACCCATATCGTCCTTATCTTCTTTTTTTCAGAAACGACTTAAACGCGTGTTAATCCCATTTGTTATTTGGGCTACTATAATATATATAATAGGTGTCTATCGCCATCAATACGACAATATCCAGAATCTATCGGATGCGCTCTTATGTTGGTTCCCCTATTTATTAAATAATCAAATCAATGTGTCGCATTGGTTTGTTCATATGATAATCGCTTTGTACCTGCTCACACCTATTTTGCAACGAGTTATTCAAAATGCTGACGGCAAGCGACTCTGTGAATATATACTGATTTTAATACTAGTATGTTTGTTGCTTAAGTGGTTCTTCCCTTCTGTTTTTATACTGACATATAGCTCTACTTTATTCGGATATATTGGTTTATATCTTGCGGGATATTACATAGCTCAATATGGAACTCATTTTGCTGCTGCTGATTGGATTTATGGTATAACTGCAATGGCATTATATGTCATTAATGTACTGACAGATTGTCCTAATAATGTCCTAACTCAATTGACGGCAGTTGCTGTTTTTGGAACCATCCTATCTATACATCGTCGGCATCCGTTATCTTCTTCTTGCCTCGTAGTAGCGATATCCAGGTATAGTTATTGCATCTATTTGGTGCATATTCCCATTATTTGTGCCATTTATTTATTGGTACACGCAGAAAATCCCCAATGGTGGTTACCATTGGTTGTGGGAATAGGTGTTGTTGCTATCTGCACTTTCGGTTGCTGGATAGCAGATAGAATTCCAGGAAAGTGGAAGAACTACTTAGGAATTGCGGGATAACTTCCGTTTAAGTTTTTTCGGCCAACCCATAATTCGTTGAGGCACTTTGATGCACCAACGAATTATTTTATTTCCTGTGAAACTTAACTTGTCAAGAAAGCCAAAGTCTGGTTTCTCTATGTTTTGTATTTGATAAGCATAATCAATGACCACGTCAATACGTCTTTGCTGAGCACCGGCCGTTGGCTGCCAATGTTTGACAATAAAGGATGGCATGGAATAAAAACGAGCAAGCCAGGTATGACGACACATCTCCTCACCCTTATGGTTGTGGAGAATCGTTGTCCAACCATCTGAATAGCGTTCATTATGCAGGTATAATGTCTTCATATTGCCAGCCATCCATAAGAAGAATGGGTAATAAGGTTCTAAATATCTGCTATTATCAAAATTGTATGGACGATCTTTATAAAGAAACTCTTGAGGGAATGCCGATTCTAATTGAGATCTATATTGTCCATAATCATAATCTTGTATGGCTTGTTTAGAGAATTTTTCGCGAATAAGATTTAGGTTGAAGACGTTAAAGAAAGGGTTAGTTACCAACGGATTACCTCCTCTTGGACACCATGTTCCACCATCAGGACAACCGGCATTAGCAATCTTTTGATCTATGACATAATTCACTAAATCTAAGACTGCTTGTTTGTTGGTAATGAAACAATCTTCATCTATGTTAATGGCAATATCGCAATCGGTGTGTTTGAGCATGGTGTAAAAATAACCATCTGCCGATTGATCGGTCAATCGCACACAAGGGAAACCCCAAGACTCGTATAATCCTTTGCTTAAACGATATAATTTAAGGTCAAAGGAGCGACAAAATATCTTAATCCTTACGTGATTCATCATTTTTTTCTGCAAAGCAATCCCTTCGTTACATTCTTTCTAAAAAGAATCAGTTTATTTCCTCTGGCAGGGTGTCCTTGCAGGCAATAACCAATCCACAAAACCAACGTTCCTCCCCATTTGACGGCTTCTAAAAGTAAACGCTTGCTATACTCCATTTTTGATATGGCGAGTGTTCTTTGTCGTTCACTTTTACCGATTTGGAGTGTGAGACGATTAAAATAATCTTCTTCCAGTTTATATGCAGGAATGGAGTGGTGCAAAATAGGCCAAGGCAAATATAGCACCTGCATTCCTAACCGATGCATTTTAGCGAAGAGATCTTTTTCTTCACTTCCCATAAGATTACCACCTTTACGCCCTAATGCCGTGTTAAATAGTCCAACTTGCTCAAAGACCTCCTTGCGATAAGCCGCATTACCACCTCCGGGATAACGCCCCTTAGGGTATTCGCGTACCTTATCGCCGTAGTCCATCCAGGCGGTCAATAGAGCACGAGTGTAAGGTGTCATCCAAGTCGGTTCCTCGCCTTCTTCGTACATAGGTTGAATAGGACCGCCTGCTGCCATAGTCTCGGGGTGCCGCTCAAACCAATCGGCGTAGTCCTTCAGATAATGGGTATCCACCAAAGCATCATCATCTACATACACAATAATATCTCCCTTGGCCTCCTGAAGACCTTTATTCTTGGCTGCCGATAAGCCTTGCTCTGTCTCTACTACGTAACGGAACATTACATCAGCATGTTCTTTGGTATACTGTTGGCATACCTGTTGAGTGTTGTCGGTACAATTATTATCAACCAACACGATCTCGTATTGGTCTTTTTCCAATGTGTTTGCCGCCAAACTTTCTAACAATGGACGAATATATTTTTCTCGATTGTATGTACAAATAATAACACTTAGCATAATCTTCGGTACGAACGTTCTTCTGTATGAATAATTCTTGTTACATAGCCATCTTGGGCGTTCCAGTTCTTGATAGGAGTCATGTATGAATCTGAATAGATAGCGCGCAACCAACCGTCTGTATCTACAGGCATCCAAATTTTCAGTCCTAAAAACTCTCGGCGCTCAAATTCGCAGGCAGGGACATACGACCTATCGCAAGGAAAGCCGTCTGTAGCATTGGCTTCCTTCCATTCCTTCGTCTCATGCTTGCGTTGAATAACACTATACAAGTCCTGTCCTTCTTGAATATAGTAGAAAATATCTAAATGCAGATTATTGTAGATATAGGTCTCTTCCACCACTTGCTCGGTTCCTGCCATCACGTTCTGCCGATAAAGATGAAAACCGGCTTGCTCCATTTGCTCGTGCAGGTCGGCAGGCACTTCTTTTTCTAAAATACCCAAATCTATATCGGGGTCGTAACTAATAAAACCGTGGTCGCGATAAGCCCCTAATAGGGCACCGTAAGTCAAAAAAACCTTCACTCCCATCTTGCTGAATGCCTTGTCTGCTGTGGCCAACATAGTTAGACCATCCCGCTTCATGCGACGTGCTTGCACCTCAAACTTGACGCGATTGATTATTTCTACCATGGGCTTGTACAACCCGATACGAACTAATATCTTAACAACTAAATCTCTCATAAATCTTTGTGGCAAATACCACATCATGTAATCCTAAACCAATATTATATGCTAAAATACGTTCTTTATCTGATTGGCGGGCAGGAATGTTACCTAATAGCACTTCGCTTAATTCATTAAATGATTTGAATTGTGAGAAATACTTAAATCCTTGTACGTGCCCTCGGTCATCGGCAAAAACATGATTAAAGAATAAATCACAATTTTGGAATCCGCGAGTATGAATGGGTACAACTAGCACCCCCTCCTTGAACAACGAATCGTCTGCGCAAAACAATTCGGTCATCTCAGTCACTGCTGAAATGACAACATCTGAATCTTGCACCAACTGTTTGTGTGTATCAACAATCTGATAGGTCACGCGACTATCCGCAAACTGCGTAATAAAAGTCTCTGCCTGGTCTTTGTACTTTTGCAGTTTAACGATGATGTGTTGGTTCTGTGGTAGGATAGCCAAGAAACATTCCATAGTAGCCTTGGCAACACTCCCTAATCCCACAAAAGCATATATGTGAGCATCTTTCTTTTGCAACATTTGGATTGTCAGAGCAGCTACGGCACCTGTACGCATTTGGGTGATCCAATCGGCATCCATTAAGGATAATAGTTGACCGCTTGATGCTTCATATAGCAGTAAATCACTATGCAAGGCAGGTTTACGCCCATTAATCCGTGATACTACTTTTACTCCAAATCGATTAAAAGATGTGGGTAACAAGCACGGCATAGAGGTGTAAAAATCAATGCCTTCGGGATGCACACTAATTTTAGGAGGCAATTGTGCCTCATACTTCATCTTAAACGATTCAGTAACCCATTCAACACATTGCTTAGGTGTAATATGTAATGCTTTTATTTGTTCGTTTGTGATTGTTGTCATAATCCCTTTAATGCTGCTATCAGTTGATCATTATCTTTGGTGTCGCGGACAGCGAGGCGGATATACGGCGCATTACATTTCTTCGTGCAGTCCTTAATCAGTATCTTGCTCTCTTTCAGTAAGTGAATAGCGAGTTCACGCGGTGTGTGTGGCGCCTTGACCTCACACAATACATAATTGGCTTCACTCGGCAGTACACGCAGATACGAAATGCTGTTGAGCCGTTCTACAAAGCGTTCCCTTTCTTCACGGAAAGCATCCATCGCAGCAGCATACGTCTTTTCGTATTTGCCTAATATCTGCAAGAAGAATTCACCAAACGAGTTGATATTCCAGATAGCCAAACAGCGACGTAAATTGGTCATCAGCAACCCATTACTCGTTGCCAAAATACCTAATCTCAAGCCCGGAACGCCATACGATTTGGATATGCTCTTTACTACAACCAATTTGTCGTATTGCTCCAATAGAGCATTATCCAAGAAGGTTGGGTGCTCGGTTGAGAAATCAATAAAACTCTCATCCGATATCAGTACGATATCCTTTTTCTGACACCATTCAATCAGGCGCAAGCAGTCTTTGTAAGGGATATAATTACCACTTGGATTATCGGGGTTAATCAGCACCAATGACCAAATATCTTTGTCCGCAAAATAGTCCATCAGGTCATCTGCCGTGTAACGATAATCGGGCGCTTCTGTCGTATAAGCCACCACTTGCTCTGGCATCAGCCGATTGGGATATTCCTCAAAAGTGGGACGCACAACGCCTACTTTGCCTAACATCTGTTCGGCAAGTGCTTTAATCAGTTCGGCAGCGCCATTACCCACGGCTACATAATCTTGTTTCAGCCCGAAGTCTTTGGCTGCCAGCAGGTTATTTACTCGCTGTCCGGAAGGATATTCAGTCAGCAGTCGGTCAAAGTTGGCAGCCAATTCATCGCGGAGACGTTGGTTGGGGAAATAGGGATTGACTAAATAGCAGTAGTCCAGCATGTGTGGATAACGCCAATAGCCACCGTAACGCGAGCAGAGTAGGTCATATTGTTTATCCGTGAAAATAGACTCCGCAATATCCAAATCTTGTATATCGTCTATCTCATACCACTGTTCGCCTTCTAAGGGCAAGGCACGCATGCCGGAGTTATCCAACATATTGATTACGCGCAATACTTGTTCGTAATACTCGTTCTTACCCAACGCCTTGCAGTAGGCCTCCAAGAAAGGCACGTACATGTTTTGTGAAAAATCTTTGGCGAACTTATACACATTTACCGTCTTGTAGTAAGTCGGTATCTCCTCATAGCGGAATTGACTATTGGGGATAAAACGCAAAATGCGATTTTCGTCATCTATCGTCACGACCGTGCCATCCATCCAGTTTTCGTATTTATCTACCAATGCCAAACTGGGGTAGGGATGATTGAGCAATTTCTCAATCACGGCATTTTCCATAATAATATCTGACTCAAACAGCAGAGTGTCTTCTGCCTGTAACCAATCTTTCGCCATATAGAGCGAGTAGATATTATTGGTCTTGTCATAAACGGTGTTCTCCACAAACTCAATGGGCGTTTGAATATCCAACGTTTGCAGATATTCTTTGAGTTCATTGGCTTTGTAACCAATCACCATCACAACGCGTGATAATTTGTACTGATCCAGTTGATGCAACAGACGGGAGATTAAGGTCTCGCCACCCACCTGTATCATACATTTGGTATGTCCCTTGGTCAATTCGCCAAGGCGTTTGCCCATCCCTGCTGCTAAAATAATTGCTTGCATATAGTGTGTATTTATTCGCTATCTTTTATTATTGTATCGTATGCGTCGGCTAATTTGTTATATCCGAGTGTTCTTATAAACTCCAGCAGCAATTTGTCTGCTTCCTCGCGATTGTGGCAACGTAACATCCATAGAAACTATTCTACTTGCAAAACCAATCCTTTGAGGTACTCACCTTCGGGGTGATAGATATTGATGGGATGGTCAGCCGGTTGATGAAGTTGATGCAGGATACGCACTTTCCTGCCTACTGCTGCCGCTGCACTAAAGACTGCTAAACGGAACATCTCCTTATCAATCGCCTGCGAACAAGAGAAGGTGAATAAAATACCTCCCGGACGAATCTGCTCAATCGCCTTTTGGTTGAGCCGCTGATAACCGCGCAGCGCGTTCTTGATGGCATCCCGATGCTTGGCAAAAGCCGGAGGATCCAGGATAATCAAGTCATACTTATCTTTTATATCGGCCATAAAAGCAAATGCTTCCTGAGCAAAGGCTTCGTGATGGGTGCAATCTGGGAAATTACGTTCCACGTTCTTGCGAACTAACTCCACGGCTTTCTCGCTAACATCTACCGAATGAACCGTCTTGGCTCCACCACGAAGAGCATATACGCTAAATCCGCCGGTGTAACAGAACATATTCAGCACTTCTTTGCCTTTGGCATAATGCTCCAATAACGCTCTGTTCTCACGTTGATCCACAAAGAATCCGGTCTTCTGTCCCCGCAACCAATCTATCCTAAACTCCAACCCATTCTCATTGCTCCAAAATCCTTCGTTAACGTTGTCGTTTTCGTTAATAAGGTACCCCACCTTATCCCCTGTGACAGGTGCCTTGAAAGGTAATGTGTCGTCCGATTTATAGTACACATTCTTCACCTCTTTCACCACTTTTACGATGGCATTTGCTATCTCTTCACGCACCAGATGCATGCCAACCGAATGAGCTTGCACCACTGCCGTATCGGCATAGATATCTACCACCAATCCCGGCAGGAAATCTCCTTCGCCATGTATGAGCCGATAGGTGTTATTGTCTTTGCGAATCAACTGCAAGTCCTTCCTTAGACGATAAGCAGCAGCAATGCGTTGTGCATAAAAGTCGTTGGGTAGGGTACTAACTCCAAACTCCAACATCCGAACGGCAATCGAACCAACCTGATAATGCCCTACACCCAAAGGCTGATTATTGGCATCGGTCACAAGAACCACTTCCCCCTCTTGAGGACTATCAAAAGGGTAATCCTTGTCCAATACGACACGTCCAATAGCCCCCGAGAAAACCCAAGGATGAAAACGCTTGAGGGACTCTTCTTTATGTGGTTTTAATATAATGGTTGTCATGATAAGATCATATCACATAACTCACGAATAGCCCCTTGACCGCCCGGAGTCTTTAATTGCAGAATACCCGGAATGGCTTTCACTTGTGGGCGAGCATTGGGTGGACATGCCGCTACACCAACAGCCTGCAGTAGGTCGATATCGTTGATATCATCTCCCACGTAGCACACCTGATTGAGTCCGATTCCCATTTCAGCGCAAATCTGCTTGCAAGTCTCTAACTTGGTTTGCACGCCCTGCTTAACCTGACTGCCTACACCCATATAAAGGTAGTCTAAGTTCAGTTTGCGAGCACGACGGGCTACTATCTCTGTCGTCTCACTTGTGAGAATACCAACACGAATACCAGCCTTGCGCAATTGCACAATGCCCATTCCATCATATACGCAGAAGCGTTTCATCTCGTCGCCTCCTGCTGAATAATACATACCGCCGTCGGTCAAACAACCGTCCACGTCGGTCAAAAAAAGTTTAATATCTGAAAGTGTACTCATAGTTCTTACCTCTTACCTCTTACCTCATATCTCTTACCTCGTAAAGTCTTCTTGAAAGGTTAGTTTTTTATTACTTTCATCACCTTCCACAATGTAGATAGGTTGATTGGCCATATATCGATGCACGATACCACAGTCATCGGTTGCCTGCAAGTTGGGGTCTTGGATGGCGAGTTGATAGGCCTTGTGTATTAAGTCCAAACGGAATGCCTGGGGTGTCTGAGCGCGGAACATAGTCGAGCGGTCAGGAATGTCTTTAATCGTGCATTGTGCATTGTCAATCGTGCATTCGTATATCGTATCTGTCGCAGGAACGGCCACCGTCACGGCTTCGTGACTTTCCAAGGCCTTGCATACGTCCGTTATAATACGTTCGCTCACAAAAGGTCGGGCGCAATCGTGCAATAATATATTTATTTGTCCCCCGTCACCTGCCACCTGCCACCTGTCTCCTGCCGCCTGTATGGCGTTCCATGACGATTCCCATCGCTCATTACCTCCGGCTATAACGCGAATATCGTCCATTTGACAAGCATGCAAGATAGCCTTTGCCTGCTCTATCCAATCGGGGTGCATAACAACGAGAATATCGTCAATGCACGAACAGGACCGAAAGGTGTTGATACATGTTTGCAATACCGTTCGTCCATCAGCTAATGTGCGTAACTGCTTAGGAAGTCCCTCTCCGGCTCGTTGACCGATTCCTCCGGCTAATATGACAGCTAAATTAGTCATAATACACGAATATATAATTTTTCCTACTTCACTGATAGGAAGGCTTTTGTCATCCTATCCCAGCCGTATTTGACTTTCTCTTTTTGGAGGTAGGTGGTGAAGGCTTTTTGGCGATTGTGGCGGAAATAATCCTCAATGCTTTCGGCAATCTCTTGACTATCCGGCACAACGGCATAGCCCATCTTACCATGATGCACAATCTCTCCCAATCCACCTACATTAGTCACTAATATAGGTTTTTCAAAATGGAAGGCAACCTGCGTTACACCACTTTGTGTGGCGGACTTATAGGGTTGTACAATCAGGTCTGCTGCACCGAAGTACTTGCGTAAATCGGCATCCGGAATAAACTCGTTCCTGAGAATAACCCGATCTGCAATGCCATTGCGTTCGATTTGTTGCAAATAAGTCGCTTCATCCTCGTAAAACTCGCCGGCCACCAACAGACGGATATCGGGTTGCGTGTCTTTAATCTTTTCCATGGCATCTAAGAGCAGATCCAATCCCTTGTATGCACGAACAAGTCCAAAGAAAAGGATATATCTCTTGGTCGGATCCAATCCCAATACATCGCACGCTTCCTCTCTATCCATTCGCTCGCCATAATGGTCATAGATGGGGTGGGGGCTGACGGCAACCTGTGGTTGCTGTTTAGAGTGTAGAGTGTAGAGTGTAGAGTGTAGAGCCTTGATGTCTTTGGCAACAGCATCGCTGAGGGTGACAAAGGAGTCTTGACTGCGTACAAAACACGGAGCAAAGAGTTTATCTAATATACTCTTCTCGTGCCCGAACATATTATGCACCAAGGCGATGCAACGGGTCTTGTGATTGCGTTTGACGATGCGACAGATAGTGCTATAGGCAGGAGCAAAGAAGGCCATCCAATAGCAGCAAATCAGCAGATCCGGTTGCTCCCGACGCAGTTGATGCCCAAGCCGAATCCAATTGAAAGGATTGCAGGAATTAAGGGCGCGTTGTATGGATAAATCCTTAGGCGCAGGGTCATTGGTGTATTGCGTCTTACCGGGGAAAAGGAAAGAGGGATACTGCAGCGTGAAAGTGATGACTTGTACATCATGTCCTTCGTCCTGGAACTGCCGAGCCAGACGTTCATTAAAGGTGGCAAGACCACCTCGATAAGGGTGAGCGGTGCCTAAAATGGTGATATTCATTCTTAACTCTTAATTCTTAATTCTTAACTCTTGAATGCTTGCCAACCTTGGGCTTGCAACTCTAATTCTTCGCCATTGCGTCCAATCAGCATCGTGCCAAACTCAGGTTTGGTGATATGACCAACGATATAAACATCCTCAATGCCCACTAATTTCTCGTAGTCCTTGAGGTCGCACGTGAAGAGTAGTTCGTAATCTTCGCCGCCATTCAGGGCGCAGGTGACAATATTCAGGTTCATCTCTTCTGCCACTTCGGCTGCCACAAAATCAATAGGAATTTTATCCTCATAGATGGCACAACCTACATTAGATTGATGGCAGATATGCTTGATTTCGCTGCTCAAACCATCACTGATATCCATCATGGCTGTGGGACGGATACCGGCTTCGCGCAGTTTATCGATGATGTCTTGACGTGGTTCGGGCTTGAGTTGCCGTTCCAATAGATATTCGCGACCCTCAAAGGCAGGAATACTTTCCGGTTGAGCATCTTGATGAGAATGTGCAATGCGCTCTCGTTCCAGCAGTTGTAATCCCATATAGGCTGTTCCTAAGTTACCGGAAACACAGATGAGGTCATTCACTTTAGCACCATTGCGATAAACGATGTCTTTATCGTTGGCAATACCTAAACAGGTGATACTGATAGTAAGACCTGTCATGCTAGCAGAAGTATCTCCTCCTACCAGGTCCACCTTATATTTTTCGCACGCAAGGCGCATGCCTGCGTATAGTTCTTCAAGGTCTTCTACGCTAAATCGTGCAGAAACACCTAAAGAGACGGTAATCTGTGTCGGCGTGCCATTCATGGCATAAATGTCCGATAGATTAACCGCCACTGCCTTGTAACCAAGGTGCTTGAGGGGCACATATTCCAAATTGAAATGAATACCTTCTAAGAGAAGATCGGTAGTCATCAAGGTTCGTTTACTGCCAAATTGCATAACTGCGGCATCGTCGCCAATGCCTTTCTTAGTAGATGGTTGCTGTAAGGGAAGTTTATCGGTTAAATGACGTATTAAACCAAACTCTCCCAAGGTGGAAATCTCTGTTCTTGCCATAAAAGATATATTTTGACCGCAAAAATACAAAAAATTTTGCATATATGCAAATAATTTAGTATCTTTGCGCAAAAATTTAGACAAAATGAAAGGAATTATTCTCGCAGGAGGTTCTGCAACCAGGTTGTATCCCCTCAGTAAGGCTATTAGTAAGCAGATTATGCCGGTATATGATAAACCGATGATTTATTACCCATTGTCCAGCCTGCTCTTAGCGGGTATTCGCGATATATTGATTATTTCCACACCACGTGATTTACCTATGTTTGAGGAATTATTGGGAGACGGTAGTCGCATTGGCGCACGTCTGAGTTACAAGGTGCAATTGGTTCCTAATGGCCTCGCCCAGGCTTTTGTGCTGGGTGCTGAATTCTTGAATGGCGAACCCGGATGCTTGATCTTAGGCGATAATATGTTCTATGGTCATAACTTCAGCGGCATATTGCGCGAAGCTGTTGAACAAGTGGAACATGGTAATGGCGCTTGTATCTTTGGTTACGAGGTGGCAGACCCAAGAGCCTATGGCGTGGTGGAATTTGACCAACAGGGTAATGTGCTGTCATTGGAAGAGAAACCTGAGCATCCCAAGAGTAACTATGCGGTGCCGGGGCTGTATTTCTACGACAAAACAGTTTGCGAGAAAGCGGCTAATCTGCAACCTTCGGCTCGAGGCGAATACGAGATTACGGACCTCAATAAGTTATACCTTCAGGAAGGAACACTTAAAGTGAAACTCTTCAGTCGAGGTTTTGCATGGCTGGATACCGGCAACTGCGATAGTCTGCTTGAGGCAGGTAATTTCATTGCTACTATTCAGAATCGTCAGGGCTTCTATGTGGCCTGTATCGAAGAAATAGTATGGCGAAATGGCTGGATTACTACGGACCAACTAAGGGCGTTAGGTAAGGAAATGAAAACTGCTTATGGACGCTATTTGGAACGTTTGGCGGACAATGAGAAATAGCCTGCTGGTCATATTTATAATCATTCTTTGTGCAGGATGCAAACCTACCGCACCACAGCGGCCGGTCTTTCATGGTTCAGCGACTGTGGATACAGCTGTGGTTAATGCTTTGGCTTTTAACCAGAAAATGGCGAACGAGGCGGATTTATTACTGACTCGTTATGCCAAACAGGGCTATGTGATGACCGAGGATAATTACTGGATTCGCGGTGGGCATAATCAGGATAGTACGTGGCAAGAGGGAGAGTTTATCTCGTACGAAGCAACGCTCTTTACCCTTGAAGATAGCCTCATAGCCAATCATCAGGGACATACCACGTTGGATAAGGTGGATGATATACAAGCCATCAAGATGGTGCTGCCATCCTTGTATAAAAACGATAGTGTTAGCATGATAGTGCCGTGGTATTTAGCTTACGGCAGTTTAGGTAGTAATCAAGTGCTACCATATACGAATTTAAGAATAGAATTAAAAGTGCTTCCATAAAATGATGAAACGATTGTGGATTATTGGTGCGTGCTTCTTGGCAATAGCTTTGGTGGGATGCAAAGGTACCACCTACTCTAAGTTGCTCAAAGAAGAAAAAAAACAAATCAAGAACTATATCTCCAGTCAGGGTATTCGTGTCTTAGACGAGATGCCAGAAGTGTGGGGAGAGAAAGACTATTATGCCATCCCAGGATATGATAATATCTATATTCACATTATAACCGATGAGATGGACAGCACTTCCAAACCTGCCGAATTGGGTGCCGAAATCGTCTTGCGCTACAAGAAATATTCCCTGAAAGCCTATTCGGACACTATCCGCTATTGGACGACGGACGATGGGGGAGCACCCATCGAATTCCAATTGGGCAATGCCACAGATCCCTTCTATTGTGCAGGATGGACATTGGCGATACAGACGATGAAATATAGTGGAGGACATTGCCACTTGATTTGCCCCAGTAAGTTGGGCTTTGTCGAAGATAATAGTTCGGTAACCCCGTACGGCTATGAATTGAAGTTTAAAATTAAAAATCACTAAGATATGAGTTTAGTTAAGAGTATTTCCGGTATTCGCGGCACGATAGGTGGACGCGTTGGAGAAGGATTAGATCCGGTGGATATCGTTCGATTTACTGCAGCGTATGCTACGCAACGTCGAGCTATGCTACCCAATAATAACACCATCGTTGTGGGACGTGATGCACGGATATCCGGACCAATGGTCAATCTGCTGGTTAGTGGCACACTGATGGGTATGGGGTATAATGTGGTGAATATCGGTTTGGCTTCCACGCCTACTACCGAAGTGGCGGTGACCGGTGAACATGCTGCCGGAGGTATCATCCTTACTGCCAGCCATAATCCTAAACAGTGGAATGCACTTAAGCTGCTGAACGAGAAAGGCGAGTTCTTAAACGATGCCGAAGGAAAAGAAGTGCTTGCTATTGCCGAGAAAGAGGACTTTGTGTTTGCCGAAGTGGACCAATTAGGTACAATGGTGGAGAAAGACTATCTGCCCTATCACGTTCAGAAAGTGCTGGACCTTCAACTCGTTAATCGCGATGCTATTGCCAAACGGAACTTCACGGTGGCTATCGATTGCGTCAATTCCGTTGGCGGCTTGGCTATCCCTGCTATTTTAGAGGCATTGGGTGTTAAGAATATCATCCAACTCAATTGCGAGCCCACCGGTCATTTCGCACATAATCCTGAACCCCTGCCGCAGCACCTCACGCAGATAAGCGAACTGCTGCGCTCCGGCAAAGCCGATGTAGGATTTGTGGTTGACCCCGATGTGGACCGACTTGCTATTATCTGTGAGAATGGAGATATGTTCGGCGAAGAATACACGCTGGTTAGTGTGGCGGATTATATCCTGTCGCATACGCCTGGCAATACGTGTTCTAATATGTCTTCCACGCGTGCATTAAGTGATGTTACTCGTATGCATGGTGGTGTCTATACGGCTTCGGCTGTAGGGGAAGTGAATGTGGTGACTGAGATGAAGAACACCAACGCTGTCATTGGTGGTGAAGGAAATGGCGGGGTTATCTATCCCGCTGCGCATTATGGACGTGATGCACTGGTAGGAATAGCGTTGTTCCTCAGTTCATTGTGCGAGAAGAATATGAAGGTGAGCGAACTGCGCAAGACCTTCCCAAATTATTGTATATCCAAGAATCGTATCGACCTCACTCCAACTACTGATGTCGATGCCATCTTAGCGTCGATTAAGGAAACATACAAGAACGAACGTGTCAATGATAAAGATGGTGTTAAGATTGACTTTGCCGAAGGGTGGGTGCATCTGAGAAAGAGCAATACCGAACCTATCATCCGTGTGTATAGCGAGGCGGAGACTATGGATAAAGCCAATGAACTCGCCCACCGCATTATGGATAAGATACACTAAACACGAAACACGAAACACCAATGAATATCCTCCTTACCAACGATGACGGATGGGGCTCAAAGGGCTTGATGACCTTGCTTCCGCACTTGCTCCCATTGGGACATGTTACGGTGGTTGTGCCTGACGGTCCACGAAGTGGCATGAGTAATGCCATTACGGTGACTCAGCCGATTACCCTGCGTAAAATAAACTCTCAACTCTCAACGCTCAACTCTCCATCCCTGGATGTTTACATCACCAACGGTACACCCAGTGACTGCGTCAAGTTGGCAATCAATGTACTCTTCAATGGTGATGCTTCTGCCATTGATTTGGTGGTTAGTGGTATCAATCATGGTTCCAATGCCGGCATCAATCTCATTTATTCCGGCACGATGGGTGCATGCTTTGTGGCAGGAGAACATGGTATTCCGGCCATTGGTTTCTCGATTGACGATTTAAGTGCCGATGCCGACTTCTCCTTCATGGACCCCCACATCGACACCATCCTCTCTGAGGCGCTCAACGCTCAACGCTCAACGCTCAACGCTATTCTCAACGTCAATGCTCCCAAGGGACCTATTCAGGGCGTTCGTTGGACAAGACAAGGGAAGGCGCATTGGGAGAAAGAGATGAAACCGTTTACTATGGACAATGGTGAAACGGCTTATACCTTATCCGGCTATATGGTGAATGATGAACCGGATGCGGAGGATACGGATAATTATGCATTGGAGCATGGATTATTATCCATTCAGCCTTGCACGATTGATATGACCTTATATGCAGCGCTTCGATAAATATTGGATTGGTGCAGTGATTGGACTCTTATTGCCTCTCACTTTTATTGCGGTTTATTTATCGCACTTCCATCTATGGTTTTTATTGGAAGTGGGTAAGGCTGCTTTTCCAACTTTCTCCAAACTGTGTTTATTAAGTGTCTTCCCTAATCTGGCATTGATTTTTGTTTTCTATACAACCAATACATGGAACTTAAGTAAAGGCGTCTTGCTGGGGGCATTTCCCTTCATGATTGCCGCAATCGGTTTCACACTATAAAAGAGTCAACGTCCTCGTTAACGTCAATATGAAATACTTCCTTCTTGCCGGTGAGGCGTCCGGCGATTTACATGCCTCTAATCTGATACGTGCTCTGCAACAGGAGGACGCTGAGGCTACGTTCGTGGGCTTGGGTGGAGATAAAATGCGTGATGCCGGTTGCCGTTTATTGCAACACTATCGTAATATGGCCTTTATGGGAGTCATCGCTGTGTTGGCTAATCTGAAGAAGATTCGTGAGAATTTCCGCATTGCCGAGCAAGGATTACTCGATGAACGTCCCGATGTGCTGGTGCTGATTGACTATCCATCTTTTAATCTCAAGATAGCGCAGTTCTGCAAGACTAACCTGCCACAAACGAAGATTGTTTATTATATCCCACCTAAGGTGTGGGCATGGAAGACGTTCCGTATTCATAAGATTGCACGACTGTCCGACCTGGTGCTGGGTATCTTCCCCTTTGAACCGACTTTCTATGCCAAGTATGGCTATCGCTGCGAGTATGTCGGCAATCCCACCATGGACTCCATCCGTGAGTACCAGTCCCTCTTCCATCAGCGCAGCGGTCCATCTTCCATCAGCGCAGCGGTCCATCTTCCATCAGCCGAAGGCGGTCCATCTTCCATCAGCGTCAGCGGTCCGGTAACCATCGCCCTTCTCCCCGGTAGTCGTCGCAGCGAAATCAAGCACTGCCTACCTACTATGCTCGCCGCCGCAAGAGAAGTTCTTCGTAGTGAGTCCATCATTCAGCCCAAGGCGGTCCATCTTCCATCAGCCGAAGGCGGTCCATCTTCCATCAGCGTCAGCGGTCCGGTGATTACCGTTGCTGCTGCCCCCGGCATCGAGGATTCTTTCTATGCTCCTTACTTGCAGGGCGAACAACTCACTCGTGATACCTATCAGTTAGTCACTCAGGCTAAGGCGGCTATTGTTAATTCAGGCACCGCCACGTTAGAGACGGCTCTGCTTAATTGTCCTCAAACGGCGGTTTATTATATTGCTTGTTCTAAATGGTTAGGGTGGCTCAAACCGTTTATTTTCAAGATACCTTTCTTCACCTTAGTTAATATCGTGCCCGCGCGCGAGGTGATTAAGGAACTCATTGCGTTCAATTTCACCAAGGCTAAGATTGTGGCTGAACTCACTCGCTTGCTGACGGATGAACCCTATCGTCAACAGATGCTTGCGGACTATGATGAGATACGCTCTATCTTGGGGTGCTTAGAGCACTCCAATATATCTGCCGCCGCCACCGCCGCCAAAAGAATTGTGTCGTTGAAATAAAAAGTGCAATTGCATTTTCAAAAACCTACCAACAACCTTGGTTTTCGTTGGCTTTCGGTGGGGCTTATTTTTGAGTGTGTTTTTTTAGGTGAAGATAGGCCAATGTTGCGGAGTGACTATCGGACGTGATTACCTTGGAGAACATATGAGCGAAGCCAAGAATCGATGTCTTCGATGGAAGCGTCAACGTGCTTGCGGACAATCTGACGGCGGTGGTATATAGTTTGTTTTTGGACATTGAGCAGAATACCCATATCCGAATCGGAGG